>JBIQMQ010000138.1:0-7053 GCA_044463185.1 Nakamurella lactea
TTTCAAGTGAGGCAAGCACCTAAATCATCCGGACATCTTGACGTGAGGCAAGACGTGACCAAATGGATCAACGGTCCGTGTTGCGCATCACCAGCCCGTCGGGCGGTGTATCGACCCAACAACGATAGGGAGTTGGTGGTTGCCAAAGTCGTCGCGTCGCAATGGACGCCACCAGTGACGTCCGGCGCCATCGGTGGGCCGGGCGCGTAGCGCGCCAGCAAGCGGCTTTGTTCCAGGGTTCACGACGCCGACAGGGACCTTGTTACGAGCCACTGTGATGGGGAGAGCCAGGTCGGAATCGTTGGAGATTACGATCGCCGCATCGACTGCACCCCCGAGAGCTGGCGTTTCCTCCGATTTTGTGGACACGGGCTATGCGACTTGATCGCTGATTGGGCGCTTCCTACGGTATCCGGTTTCCCAGGCTTCCGGCGTCTGGTAGTCCAAGCTGGAGTGGAGTCGGCGCCGGTTGTAGTAGTTGATCCAGGCGAAGATTGCCTGCCGGGCCTCGGCCCGGGTTGCGAAGACATACCGGTCGACGAACTCGCGTTTCAGGGTGGCCCAGAACGTCTCGGCGACGGCGTTGTCCCAGGCAGATTCCGGTGCGGCCGTCCGACCGTGTCATGCCGAGACTGGCTATCCTGCAACGGTAGTCGTTCGAAATGTACTGCTGAGGTTCAATCGGTGGTTGCAACACCCGCTCGAAATGGCAAGGGTTGCAAGCACCGATTGAACCTAAGTTATCCACGACATCCCGACACCGGTTATCGCTGTTTGAAGTAGTTGACGATCTGGCGTGGGCTGGTGATGGTCCCGGCGATGAGGGCTCCGGCGAAGCAGCCCGCGAATCCTGCGACGATAGCTTTGGCTCCGAGTGCGATTGCGGCGGTGCCGGCGTGTAGCGCGATGCCGGCGGCGACGGTGGCGGCGCCTGCGGCCAGGCCGGCGATCGGTGCCCAGCAGGCGGTTTCGATAAGGATCTGGCACGTCAGCGCGGCGCGGGTGACGCCGAGGTGGCGCGCGGCGGCCAGTTCC
The DNA here is from genome assembly GCA_044463185.1 of Nakamurella lactea. GTDB lineage: Bacteria > Actinomycetota > Actinomycetes > Mycobacteriales > Nakamurellaceae > Nakamurella > Nakamurella lactea_A. The sequence continues at coordinate 1,036 of JBIQMQ010000138.1, forward strand.
AGCCGGCGTAGCCGCGCCGAGCCGAGGGTCAGGATGACACCGATAATCGCGGCCGCGGCGGGCGCGTAGCGGGTCGTGTGACCGGCCAGCAGATCGGCTCCGGCGAACGAGGTGCCGTGAGTCGGATTGAGCTGGGTGATGGTGATGTCGGCGTCCGGTGGCGGGCTAGTGGTGATGGCGGAATACAGCAGGACTTGTTTGCCGGGGTCGGCTGGCCAGATGGTTGCCCAGCAGGAGTCGAACGGCCCGGAGTCGGCTGCGACGGGCGCGAGGGCGGCGTAGCCGAGGGTGGGGTTGCGGCCGTCGTCCGGGAACGGGTAGGTGTCTCCGATGATGACGTCCCCGACGGCGGTCGCCAGGTGCGCGGGCAGGCGGGTGGTGTATTGCGCCGCGACATCGCTTGCGACCGTGATTCCTCCTTTCGCTCGCGAGGCGATGACGGCCGCGAAGCCGGGGCTCGTCTCTTCGAGCGGGATTGACTGCCCGGGGGTCGCGACGGGTTGCAGCGGCTCGGCTGCGGTGCGGATCGCGCCTGCTGCGGCGATTCCGTCGACGCTGGAGAGCCGGTCGCAGGCGGCCCCATCGATCATGTCGTCCGCGTTCAGGATCAGTGTGGCGGCGCCCGAGTCGCGATAGACGGCGGCCTGCTTGGCGAGTTGCCCGGTGGCGACGGTATCGGCGGTGGCGAGGACGGCGAATGCCGCCGCGGTCATCGCCGTGAGCAGCAGGGTGCGGGCGCTCGCGGAGGCGACGTTCCTACGGGCCTCGCTGACGACCGCGGCCAGCCGCATGGGGCGCCGGCTCATGCCGGCCCCAGGGCGATGGCGGCCGGGCAGGTATTCGCGATCCGCGGGTCGTGGCTGGCGATGACGACGATCCTGCCGTCCTCGGCGAGTGCGCCGAGCACCGATATGACGGCGGCCGCATTACCGGGGTCGAGTTGGGCTGTTGGTTCGTCGACAAGCATGAGCGCCGGGTCCGAGACAGCCGCTTGGGCCAGGAGCAGCCGTTGGGCCTCGCCACCGGACAGCTGCGCGAACGGGGCGTCCGCGACGTCGGCCAGAGCGAATTCGGCGAGCACCGTGCGGATGCGGTCTTCGGCTTGGGGTCGGTGCCAGCCTGCCGCGAGCAGGGGCAGCACTACATGGTCGATCGCGGTTCGGTGGGCGACGCCGTAGGGGTTTTGTGGCACCCATGCGATCCGGCCTTCGTGTTCGCGGTCCAGGGTGCCCCAGGTGGGGGTGAGCCAACCGGCCAGCATCGAGAGCAGGGTGGACTTGCCGGAGCCGGACGGCCCGGTCAGCGCGACCATATCGCCTGGCTCCAGGGTGAAGTCCAGGTCGGTGAAGAGCGGCTGTCCGTCACGGAACTGGTGCCCGAGACCGTGGGCGGCTAGCCGCATGTCACTCCACTGGGCGCGACTTGCACGCGGTCAGGCGCCGCGCCGCTGAACCTGATCACCGACCGGCCGAGCGACGAGTCCACGACCGACACCACATGGATCGCACCGCCATCGTCGACCACGCAGGTGGCGTCGGCACCACTGGTAATGGCCGTGGCCGGGACTGTTGCGGCCTGGATCGGATCTGCCAGAGCCAGCGCGCCCTGTAGCGGCACGGGATGGTCACTCCCCAGGGTGGCGACCGCCAGCCTTCCAACAGCACTATTGAGCAGGTCGTCGAGAGCCTTCCCGCTGGCGATCGCTCCATCGTCGCCGATCGGGATGGTCGCATCACCAACGGTGATCGTGCGGTCTCCCGGCACCATCGATGCCGGCATGGGCGTGACCGCAGCGCCGGTGACCGTTGGGGAGGTCATCGCCAGCGGGCTGCCATCGGCTACCGGCCCGCCCAGCACCGCGTCACACGAGGAGATCGCGACTGTGGTGGCGGGCAGCCACGTCACCGCGGACAGCGGCAGTCCGCTTGTGTCCCCGGAGTCGTTGTGGTTGCGGCTCAACAGGTCTCGTATCGCGGCGGCGGTCTCGTCATCGAAGGTCCCCGACGCGTGGAGATCGGCCCCGAGCCTTGTGAGTTCTTGTTGTAGCGCGGTGACGTCCGGGCCCGTCGTGCCGCTCGTGAGATCGCGGTAGATCGGTGACGCGGTGGCCAGCGCCAGTACATGTGCGCCGTCGACACTCCAAGGGACAGCGCCCGATTCGATCGAGCCGCCCGGCTCGCACGACGACGAGGTGATCACTCCCGACGCATGGGAGACCAAAGCGAGCCCTGGCTTTGTCGACAAGTCCAGGGTTACTTGATGGGTGTCGGCGAAAGGTTCGGTGCGCACCTCAATCGAGTCTGCCGACGGCGGCGCCGCGAGCCCGTCCGGAGTGCGCGACAAGCCAAGCCACAAACCAGCGCTACCGCCCGCGACAACTGCCACCACGGCAACCGCCACCAGCCCGACCATGCCGACCGACCGAGACCGATGAGAAACCATGCACACCACCGTAAACGCTGCAACATCCGTGCACGAGTCGAGCACAAATCGAGACTGAATCGCAATCGGCATTCGGTCGAAGATCGCGCCGAACCAGTCCCACAAACGACACGGATCAATGTTATAAGCCGCGGTCAGCGCGGCGTTCATGGAAGTCTTCACAATCATTGATGAACATGCGCTGGCCGTCCTCGCATGCCGCAACTCGCCCAAGGTACAGATTAACGGCTGTGGTGCTAGGACGCAGGGTTCGCCAGGCACGCGTTAAACGCCGGATCGTCGGTGTTGAAGGGCGCGTTCGCTAAGCCGCTGTGCATGTCTTCTGACAGATTACCTGCTGAATACTCCTGCGGTAGAGCAAGCCCTTTACGCTTCATACAATTGAATAAATTCTCGGCGGGAGTGAGTCTGTCTGGATTAGTGAGCATGTCGACATACAACGGCTCGATCAGGTTGATAGTTCCTTGACGACATGTGTCGATCTCGGGACGGTCGGCCTCACTGGTAGGCGTGCTGAGAATGTAGTAGCCAGATTGCTCTTCCAGTGATGCGTGCATCCCACTGTCAAGTAAGCACGCAAGGTATCGGTCCTCCGCCTCCTGGTATTCTGCGCGCGTAATCTTATAATCATCGAGAACATCTCGTTCGAAATCAGTAGTGGCCTTATTGTACGCTGTCTTCAATTCTTGATAATAGGGTCCGTTGTAGTCATCGCCAGAAGCACTCGAGCAAGACGTAGAAACCGCGATCAGTGCCGCGAAAAGCACAATCATCAGTGCGTAGCCAATGATACTTTGCCTCTTGGCTCCGCCACTGCTGGTCGGTTTCATGAGACATCACCTCGACGAGGCGATATCGCGCAGCGCTTAGCAGGATGATACCTCATTAAAATTGCTGGATCCATTGCGTCATTGGACCTGTACTGTTGGAGTACCGGCCCCAGCCTGATACAAAAGAGCCGGTAGACGGAGGTTCAGCGACGGAAGAGGTGGTTGTTATCGGCCCGAAATAGGACTGGGGATAATCATGTTGATACCAGTCGACGCGCGCTTGAATTTGGCAAAGCCCATCGGGGGCATCGAACGAACCGCCAACTTTGCCGCTGGAAAGTTTGAACCACACGGCTAGGCAGTTTTGCGCAAGAGCGGGGGTTGCCGTTACCACTGGGGCGACCACCGAGGCTACGACTGCCACAACGAGGGCGAGGATTTTACGCATTTCGGCCTCCTAAAGCCAATCATGTCGACGCAGTGACATCCGTGGATGGGACCGAGGCCATGGTGCGAGAACCTGGTCCCAAGTCGTACGTAACGACCGTCACACTGTTTTCACAAGGAGTCCAGTGAAAATGCAGAAATCCCCAAAAATGATGAGTTGGGGTTGCTGCGAGTGACGGCGCATTCGATTAAGAAGCCCGCCAATCCGGCTGCGCGGCGAGCTGTTGTGGGACGCCACCCCCCGCACCCCCGCACCGCGACCCGCATGCTCTGCCTGTAACGAGTGGCAGCCTAGGCACGATCCGGCACGTTGCTCGAGTACGACCATGTGCATGAGCCGCGTCCGTACATAGGCTGCCGACTTGCGTAGGACGACAGCCACGCCGGTCGGCCGATAGGCTGGACTCAGTGACTGCTACCGGACGAACCGACGGCGGCGATTCGCCGCACGTATCAGGTCCGCCCCCCGATCCTCGGCGCTGGCGGATTCTCGGCGTGCTGTCGGTGGCTCTGTTCATGGCGCTCGTCGACGTGAGCATCGTGAACGTGGCGTTGCCGTCGATCCGGGTCGGGCTTGGCGCCGACGAATCCGACTTGCAGTGGGTCCTGTCCGGCTACACGCTGACGTTCGGCGTGGTGCTGGTGGCGGCCGGGCGCGCGGGGGACATCTTCGGTCGTGGCGTCCTGTTCCTTGCGGGCGTCGTGGTCTTCACGGGGTCGTCCGTGTGGGCCGGAGTCGTCTCGGATCCGGTGTGGCTCAACATCGCTCGCGCCGTCGAGGGCGTCGGCTCCGGGCTCATCGGCCCGCAGGTGGTCGGCATGATCCAGCAATACTTCCGCGGCGCCGAGCGCGGCCGCGCGTTCGGCATCTTCGGATCGGTGGTCGGCGTCTCGGTGGCGGTCGGGCCCGTGCTGGGCGGACTGCTGATACACATCTTCGGCGTGCACGACGGCTGGCGCTGGGTGTTCTTCGTCAACATCCCGTTCGGTGTGCTGACCGTCGCCCTGGCACTCATGTGGTTCCCGAGACCGCTTCTGCTGCGGCGTCATGCAATGGGGGCAGGCGGCGAGCGGGCACGCAGCCGCGACCTCGACCCGGTCGGATCCGTGCTGCTCGGGTTGGCGGTGCTGGCGATCCTGCTGCCGTTCATGGAGTCCGGGCACTCCCCGCTGGTGTGGATCGCCCTTCCGGCGGGGCTCGGCCTGATCGCGGGCTGGGTGGCCTGGGAGCTCCGGTACCGGCGGCGCGGCCACAGCCCCATGGTCGACCTGCGCGTCTTCCGCTACGCGAGCTTTTCCAACGGCACGCTGCTGATCGGCCTGTATTTCCTGGGCGTCACCAGCATCTGGGTGCTCGTGGCCCTGTACTTCCAGGAGGGTCTGGGCCACAGTGCGCTCGCCGCCGGCATGGTCGGGCTGCCGAGCGCGGTCCTGTCCGGCCTGTCGGCGCTGCTGGCCGGGCGGGCGGTGGCGCGGTGGGGGCGGGTCGTCGTGATCGCCGGCATGTGGGTGGTGCTGGCGGGGCTGGCCGCTTCGGTGCTCGTGGTCCTGCTGCACTCGCGGGGGCTGGCGAGCGAGTGGTGGTGGTTGGCATCGCTGGCGTTGATCGGCATCGGGCAGGGCTCCGTGATCACCCCCAACCAGGCGTTGACGCTCGCCGACGTGCCGCTGGCCTACGCCGGATCCTCGGGCGGCGTCATGCAGACCATCCAGCGCATCGGCACGTCGATGGGTATCGCCATCATCACCGCGGTGACGTTCGCGGTGCTGGCCGGATCCGGTTGGCCGGCGGCGTTCACGGTGGGATTCGCCGTGATCGGCGTGATTGTGGCGCTCGCGTTGGTCGTCGGCTACATAGATCTGCGGGCCCGCCGCGCCGGTCCGGTGCTGTAACCGGATGGCTGCGACAGGCCCGCAGGTGGGCTGGGCGCGAGTCAGCGCTGGGCGCCCCACGCCGGGTCGAAGATCGAGGCGAGCTTGGCGAGCGTCAGAGCGGCGAGCAGCAGGCCGAAGTCGCGCAGCGCGACATCGTAGAAGCCCGAGTAGCTCAGCAGGTCGATGATGATCAATGCCAGCCATGCGGCGACCACGTAGGAGGCGTACCGGGGCTTGATGGTCATCCCGATGGCGGCGACGATCTCGATGACGCCGACCACGTACATGGTCGCCTGCGGGCTCATCGGGCTGAGGTCGGCGATCCACGGCGCCAGGTAGCTGGGCCAGTCCGTGAGCACGTTGAAGAACTTGTCCAGGCCCATCAGCAGCGGCAATGCGATGAATCCGTAGCGCAGAATGCTGTAGGCGGCGAACGCCGGATCGCTCATCGTCCGAGCTCCAGCGTCCGTGGTGACGGAGGCGG
>JBIQMQ010000139.1:0-7001 GCA_044463185.1 Nakamurella lactea
ACGGTGACGGGTGTGCGGGTCATGGTGCTTCCTCCTGGGGCGGCGTGGTGCTACCCACACACGCGGTGTCGTTCAGGTTTCCTACGGAACATATCGCGGAGATCGCGGCGCGTCGGCGGCGCGTCGCGTGTTTGTGATCACGTCTTATGCCAGCCGCGACGCCGCGGCGCGGTCCAGCATCCATAGCGTGCGGCGGGCGCCCTGGGCTCCGGCCGCCGGCACCTCGGCCGGTGTCGCGCCCCCGAGCGCCATGCCGACTGCCTCCGCCTTGCCGCTGCCCGCCACCAGCAACCACACCTCGGACGCGGCCCGGATCGTGGGCAGGGTCAACGAGACGCGGGTGGGCGGCGGCTTGGGGCAGTCTCGGACGGCCACCACGGCGCCCTCGGCCCGCAGCGCGGGGGAGTGCGGGAACACGGAGGCGACATGCCCCTCCTCGCCCATGCCCAGCAGCACGATGTCCATCGGCGGGCGGGCAGCGAGGAGGCGGGCGTAGTCGGCGGCCGCGGCATCCGGGTCGTCGCCGTATCGGCCGTCCGACGGTGCCATGGCGTGCACCCTGTCCGGGTCGGCGTCGATGTGGTCGAGCAGCGCCTCGCGGGCCTGCTTCTCGTTGCGGTCGTCGCTGTCGGCGGGCACGAAGCGCTCATCGCCCCAGAAGATGTCGACGGACCGCCACGCCACCGCGTCGCGCGCGGGGGAGGCCGCGACGTGCCGCAGGGTGGCGATGCCGACGCCGCCGCCGGTGAGGGCGAGCGACGGCACGCCGCCGTGCGACTGCAGGTCCACCAGGCGGGTGATCAGCCGCGCCGCTGCCGCTGCCGCCACCTGTTCGGCGGTGTCGTGGAGTAGGACCGTGGCGTTCGACATGCTGCCTCCTTGTGCTAGGACCGCCCGTCGATGGGTGAGCGGTGAATGCGGGGCAGCCCCAGGCGCAGGACGTCGGCGTACACCTCGTCGGCGTCGAGTCGGCGCAGTTCCTCCGCGATGCAATCGCGAAGTGACCGGCGGGGCAGCGCGACGCGCCGCTCGGGCTGTCCGGGCGCGGTGAGGGTGGCGGTGTTGTCCTCGGGGCGGGTCAGCGTGATGGGCCCGGATGGCCGGTGCATCACCACGCTGTGCAGACCGGACCCGCGGTCTCCTACGACGGCCCGCGTGACCGGGCAGTTCAGCTTCAACGCCAGCCAGCCGGCCAGCAGGTCCGCCGACGCGGAATCGGCGGCGCCGCCCACCTCCACGCCGGTCACGTCCTCGGCCGGTGGCTGGTCGAGGGCGGCGGCCAACAGCCCCCGCCACAGCGTGAGACGGGTCCAGGCGAGGTCGGTATCGCCCGGGCGGTACCCGGCCAGGCGGTCGGCGAGCGCCTGCGCCGGGCGGGGCGTGTGTCCGATGTCCGTGATGCGCCGCTGGGCCAGTGCGCCCAGCGGGTCGGCCCCCGGCACGGCGGGGGCTCGCTCCGGCCACCACACCACGACCGGCGCATCCGGTAGCAGCAGCGGCACGGTGACGGCGGCGCCGTGTTGCGCGAGTTCGCCGTGCAGGTGCAGCACGATCGCCTCGGACGCACCCGCGTCGCCGCCGACGCGGATCTGCGCGTCCATGCTCGGCTCCCCGCCGCCGTTCACCGCGCGCACCACCAGCACCCGGCAGGGATGCTCGAACGAGGCGGCGTTCGCGGCGGCGATGGACTCCTCGGCGGAGGACTCGTCGGTGGCGATCACCAGCGTCAGCACCCGACCGAGCGCCACGGTGCCGCCGGATTCGCGCAGATCCACCAGCGATCGGTTGATCTCCGCCGTGGTGGTGGACGGAAGGTCGATGATCATGTGTGCCTGCCCCGTCGAAGAACCACGTGCGCGCTACCCACACGCATGGTTACTCTCACGGCCGCCTCCAGGTGCGCCCGTCGCGGGCCATCATCGCGTCGGCGCTGGCCGGCCCCCAGGTGCCCGCGGTGTAGCCGTCCGGTCTGGTGCCGGACTGCGCCCAGAACTCCTCGATCGGGTCGAGGATCTGCCAGGACAGTTCGACCTCCTCGTCCTGCGGGAACAGCGACGGCACGCCGAGCAGCACGTCCAGGATCAGCCGCTCGTACGCCTCGGGGGAGGACTCGGTGAACGACCGCCCATACAGGAAGTCCATCGAGACGTCCCGCACCTCCATGGTCGGCCCGGGCACCTTCGAGCCGAACCGGATGGTGGTGCCCTCGTCCGGCTGTACCCGGATCACCAGGGCGTTGGCGCCCAGCTCCTCCGTGTCCGTGCGGGCGAACGGCAGCCGCGGGGCCCTCTTGAAGACCACGGCGATCTCGGTGACCCGCCGGCCGAGCCGTTTGCCCGTCCGCAGATAGAACGGCACGCCCGCCCACCGCCGGGTGTCGACCAGGAGCTTGACGGCAGCGTAGGTCTCGGTGGTGGAGTCGGCGGGGATTCCGTCCTCCTCGGTGTAGCCGCGGACCTTGGTGCCGCCCTGCCAACCGGCCGTGTACTGCCCTCGGGCCGTCGCCAGGGCCAGATCGTCCGGAAGCTGCACCGCGGCCAGCACCTTGGTCTTCTCGATGCGCAGGTCGCGCGGCTCGAACGAGACCGGCTCCTCCATGGCCGTGAGCGCCAGCAGCTGCAGCAGATGGTTCTGGATCACGTCCCGGGCGGCGCCGATGCCGTCGTAGTAGCCGGCCCTGCCGCCGATGCCGATGTCCTCGGCCATGGTGATCTGCACGTGGTCCACGTAGTGGGCGTTCCAGATCGGCTCGAAGAGCTGGTTGGCGAAGCGCAGGGCCAGCAGGTTCTGCACCGTCTCCTTGCCCAGGTAGTGATCGATGCGGAAGACGCTCTCCGGCGGGAACACCGAGCCGACCAGCCCGTTGAGCTCCTGGGCGGTGGCCAGGTCGCTGCCGAACGGCTTCTCGATGACGACCCGCCGCCACTGGTGGTCCCGGCCCGTCGAGATGCCCGCCCGCGCCAACTGCTGCAGCACGATGGGGAACGCCTTCGGCGGGATGGAGAAGTAGAACGCGTGGTTGCCGCCGGTGCCCCGCGTGGCATCCAGGTCGTCGAGGGTGCGGGCCAGCTCGTCGAAGGCGTCATCGTCGTCGAAACTGCCCTGCACGAACCGGAAGCCCTCCGCGAGATGCCCCCACACGTCCTCCCGGAACGGGGTGCGGGCATAGGTGGCGACGGCGTCGTGCACGACCCGCTCGAAATCCTCGCGGCCCCACTCCCGCCGGGCGAAGCCGACCAGCCCGAACCCGGGCGGCAACAGCCCCCGGTTGGCGAGGTCGTAGATCGCCGGCATCAGCTTCTTGCGGGACAGGTCTCCGGTGACGCCGAAGATGACCACGCTGGACGGGCCCGCGATCCGCGGCAGCCTTTTGTCCCGTGGATCTCGCAGCGGATTGGTGCTGGCCCGCGCCCCGCCGTCGCGGCCCGTCATCCGGTGCCCGAGTGCGGCCCCGGGTCGCGTCGAAACGTCAGTCATCCGCCGTCGTCATCCTTCGAGCGCCGCGGCGATCGCGTCGAGCCCGGCGGCGCGATCGGTCAGGTGCACGGTGAGTACGGGCCGGCCGTGGTCGCGGAGGACGGTCGCGTCGCCGCCCGCCTGCGCGGACTGCAGCTCCGCCAAGGTGTACGGCCGATCCGGCACCGCGATATCCTCCACGACCGACCCGGTGATCTGCAGGAAGATGCCGTTGGGATGGCCGCCCTTGTGGTATTGCCCGGTCGAGTGCAAGAACCGCGGGCCCCAGCCGAACGTGGTCTGCAGGCCGGTCTTTCGCGCGATGATGGCCCGCAACCGTGCGGCGTCATCGGTGAGCCTGTCGAGGTAGGCCTGCACGGCCACATAGCCCCGCTCGGGTGCCGTGGCCAGGAACCGATCCAGCACCTCGGCGAGCGACGCCGCACCGTCGACGACGGACGCCGGGCCGGTGACAGTGAGACCGCCGAATGCGGCGCTCGGTTCCGGGCTGTCGCCGCCAGCCGGCGCGTCGAGCAGTCCGCGCGCCGCAGCCTTGGCCGACTCCACGTCCGGCTGGTCGAAGGGATTGATACCGATCAGTCGCCCGGCCACCGCGATCGCGTATTCCCAGGCGAGCATCTGCGCCCCGAGCGGCCCACCGACCGCGGCGGCGTAGCCGGAGGCCGCGGTGACGGTGGGGTCGTCGTCACCGAGCAGGACGCAGATCGCGTCACCTCCGGCGTCCGCGAAGCCCGGCGCCGTCACCGATTCGACCACCACCGGCAACAAACCTTTGCCCAGCTTTCCGGTGGACTCGGCAATGAGCTGCTCCGCCCAGTCGCCGAATCCCACGATGCCGCTGTGATGATCGGCGAGCACCACCTTCTCCGAACCGGCGCGCTCCGCGATCCCGAGCAGCGCCCCCAGACGGAGCGCCGGATTCATCGGCCCATCGGCGGCCAGTGCGCGTGCCACTGCCGCGGCCTGATCCAGCAGTGCCGTGAGGTCCACACCGGCGAGCCCAGCGGGCACCAGACCGAACGCCGTGAGCGCCGAGTAGCGGCCACCCACGTGCGGATCCGCCTCGAAGACGGCGCGGTAGCCGGCCTCCGCCGCGATCTTCGCGAACGGCGAACCCGGGTCGGTGACCACCACGATGTGTGCTCGCGGGTCGAGCCCCGCGTCACGGAACGCTTTCTCGAAGATCCGCCGGTGCGAGTCGGTCTCCACGGTGCCGCCGGACTTCGACGACACGACGGCCACCGTGCGCGGCAGGTCCACGAGAGCGGCCCGCACCTGACCAGGGTCCGTGGTGTCCAGCGCCACCATCGGCACCCCGGCCGAGGCCGTGATCACCTCCGGCGCCAGCGAGGAGCCGCCCATGCCGGCGAGCACCACACGGTCGATGCCGTCGGCGGCGAGTTCGGCGCGCAGCGACTCGATGCGCGGCACCAGTGGGCGGGACGATTCGGCGAGCGAGACCCAGGACAGCCGGATGGCGGCCTCGGACTCGGCGTCCGGCCCCCACAGCGTCGCATCCTGCGCCGTGATCCGAGACGCCACGCGCTGCGTCACCAGATCGTCGACCGCGGCGCGCCATGCCGCCGGATCGGGCGTGCGCACCGTGACGGTGAGGCCGCCGCCGGGCGGCGTGCTCATCGCCCGTTCACTTCCCGGCTGCGGCAGCCGCAGCCTTGTCCAGCTCGCCGCGCACGGTCGCCATCAGCGTGTCCCAGGCGTCGTCGAACTTCTGCACGCCCTCGCGCTCCAGCAGCTCGAACACCTCGTCGAGGTCGACGCCCAGCTTCGCCAGGTCGTCGAACACCTGCTGCGACGCCGCGTAGGTGCCGTGCACCGTGTCGCCACGCAGCACGCCGTGGTCGGCGACCGCATCGATCGTCTTCTCCGGCGCCGTGTTGACCGTGTCCGCCACGACCAGCTCCACGACGTAGCGTGTGTCGTCGTAGGTCGGGTCCTTGACGCCGGTGGAGGCCCACAGCGGGCGCTGTACCCGGGCGCCGGCGGCGGCCAGCGCCCGCCACCGGTAGGAGTCGAACTTCTTCTCGAAGAGTTGGTAGGCCAGCCGGGCGTTGGCGATGGCGGCCTTTCCGCGGAGCGCCGCGGCAGCCTCGGACCCGATCGCGTCCAGCCGCTTGTCGATCTCCACGTCGACTCGGGAGACGAAGAACGACGCCACCGAGGTCACCCGCTTCAGATCATGGCCGGCTTCCCGAGCCCGTTCCAGCCCCTCGAAGAACGCCTCGATCACCTGCTCGTAGCGGGACAGCGAGAAGATCAACGTCACGTTGACGCTGATCCCTTCGGCCAGGGTGTCGGCGATCGCCGGGATGCCCGCGGCCGTGGCCGGGATCTTCACGTACAGATTCGGCCGGTCCACGATCTTCGACAGTTCCCTGGCCTGCGCCACCGTGCGTTCGGTATCGTGCGCCAGCGACGGCTCGACCTCGATGGACACCCGCCCGTCGATGCCGTCGGTGGATGCGAACAGCGGCAGGAACAGATCGCAGGCGTCGCGGACGTCGTCGGTCATAAGGGTGCGTGCGGTCTGATCGAGATCCGCGCCGCGGGCGGCGAGTTCGGCGACCTTGTCGGCGTACTCCGAGCCGTCCCCCAGGGCGTTCGCGAAGATCGTCGGATTGGACGTGACCCCGGATATGTGGCCGTGCTCGATCATCCGCTGCAGGGAGCCGGTCCGCAGCCGCTCACGGGACAGGTCGTCCAGCCACAGCGAGACCCCCGCCTTCGTCAGGTCCTCCAGGATGTCACTCATCAGATCTCCTTCGCTTCGTGTGCGCCGAACGGACGACCATGACGCCGCCGCGCGGCCGGGCGCGTCCCGAAGGGGGAGCGCGCCACCGACTCGCAGTATGGTCAGCGCCGCGCGGCCTGAATCGATTCCTTCGCCGCCGCCACGGTGGCCTCGGCCGTGATCCCGAACTCGGTGAACAGCGTCTGGTAGTCGGCCGACGCGCCGAAGTGCTCCAGCGACACGGCGCGGCCGGCCGAACCGATCCACTGCCACCACGGCTGCGCGATCCCGGCCTCGACCGACACCCGCGCGGTGACCGCTGTCGGCAGCACGGATTCCCGGTACCCGGCGTCCTGCTGTGCGAACCACTCCACGCAGGGCATGGAGACGACGCGCGCCGAGATCCCCTCGCCGGCCAACGTGTCGCGGGCGGCCAGCGCCAGCTGCACCTCGGAACCGGTGGCGATCAGGATGACGTCCGGGGTGCGTTCGTCACCAGCCAGCACGTACCCGCCGCGGGCGACGCCTTCGGCGGAGGTGCCGGCCAGCACCGGCACGTTCTGGCGGGTGAGGGCCAGCCCGACCGGGCCGCTGGCCCAGGTGCTCTGCTGCTCGAGGATCGCCTTCCATGCATAGGCGGTCTCGTTGGCGTCCGCGGGACGCACCACCGCGAGTCCGGGGATCGCGCGCAGGGCGGCCAGGTGCTCCACCGGCTGGTGGGTCGGGCCGTCCTCGCCGAGGCCGATGGAGTCGTGCGTCCACACGTAGGTGACCG
>JBIQMQ010000140.1:0-2467 GCA_044463185.1 Nakamurella lactea
GCCAGCCGTGGGTGATGGGCGTCGTCAACGTCACCCCGGATTCGTTCTCCGACGGCGGCCGGTGGCTGGATACCGACGCCGCCATCGCACACGGTCGCCAACTCGCCGCCGACGGCGCGGCGATCATCGACATCGGCGGGGAATCGACCCGGCCGGGGGCACACCGGGTCGACGCGGCCACGGAACGGGACCGCGTCATTCCCGTGATCTCCGCGCTCGCGGCCGACGGCATCGTCTGCTCGGTGGACACCAGCCGCGCCGAGGTCGCCGCTGCCGCCGTCGAGGCCGGCGTCGGCATCATCAACGACGTCTCCGGCGGCATGGCCGACCCGGACATGGTGAACGTGGTCGCGGACTGTGGCCTGCCGTGGGTCGTGATGCACTGGCGCGGCCCCAGCGACGTGATGAACTCCCTCGCGCACTACGGGGACGCCGCGATCGACGTGCGCGACGAACTGCTGGCCCGAGTCGACGTGGCGCTGGCCGCCGGCGTCGACGAGCGCAGCCTGATCCTGGATCCAGGGCTCGGGTTCGCCAAGAACGCCGATCACAACTGGGCGGTGCTGCGCCGGCTGGACCTGCTGGTGGAACTGGGGCTGCCGGTGCTGATCGGCGCCTCCCGCAAGCGTTTCCTCGGTGAGCTGCTGGCCGCGCCGGACGGCACGCCGAGGCCGCCCGACGGGCGCGAGACGGCGACCGCGGCGATCAGCATGCTGGCGGCGCAGGCCGGGGTGTGGGGCGTGCGGGTGCACGACGTCACGTCGACGCGGGACGCGCTGCAGGCACTGGATCGCGCGACTGCCGACGTGACCGGATCCGACGATCGAGCCCCGGCAGCGCCACTGCTGGAGCCGGCCTCGGGCACTGCCCGCTTCCCGCGTCCGCGACTGCCGAAGGCGCCGCGCCCGGTGCCGAACGCGGACGACCGCATCACCCTGACCGGCCTGACCGTGCGCGGGCACCACGGGGTCTTCGACCACGAGAAGCGCGACGGGCAGGACTTCGTCATCGATGCCACGGTGTGGCGCGATCATGCGCCCGCCGCCCGCGACGACGACCTCGCCCAGACGCTCAACTACGCCGAGCTGGCCGAACTGGCCCGGGCCGTCGTGGCCGGGCCGCCGCGCGACCTGATCGAGACCGTCGCCGCCGAGATCGCCGACACCGCCGTCGCGCGATGGCCGATGCGCCGCATCGAGGTGACCGTGCACAAGCCGCACGCGCCGATCCCGTTGGACTTCGCGGACGTCGCGGTGACGGTGGTGCGCTACCCGGCCCCCTCCAATCCCCCGCGTGTTAGTGAGGCCGACATATACGCCGGCCTCACTAACACGGCGCGGGATGATGGTGGGACGGCATGACGACGGCGGTCCTCTCGCTCGGCTCGAACCTGGGCGACTCGCTGGGCTACCTGAGCGCCGCCGTCCGCGAGCTCGGGGCCGACGTCCGGGGCGTCTCGTCGGTGTATCGCACGCCGCCGTGGGGACCGGTGCCTCAGGACGACTTCCTCAACATCGCCGTGATCGTGTCGAACGACGCCATCGACGCCAGCGGATGGCTGCGCCGCTGTCAGGAACTGGAGACCGCAGCGCACCGGGAGCGACCCGTCCGTTGGGGGCCGCGCACGCTGGACGCCGACGTGGTCGCGGTCTGGCAGGCGGCCTCGGAGGGTGCTCCGGACGCTGCGTCCGCCGCCGATGCCGAGCCAGTGATCTCCGCGGACCCGGTGCTCACCCTGCCGCATCCGCGGGCCCACGAGCGCGCGTTCGTGCTGGTGCCGTGGGCCGAGATCGACCCCGACGCGGTGCTCCCCGGCCACGGACCCGTGGCGTCGTTACTGACCGGGCTCGACGTGTCCGGCATTGTGCGGGTCGGTGCCCTGGGCGGGGTGACGGGCGGCGCGTCATGACGGCGCGCGGCCGCGACGGCGGTGTCGGGCCCACCCGGGTTCGCGACCTGCTCACCGTGTTCGTGATCGCAGCCGTGCTCGGGTACGCCCTGACCCGGTTCAACTATTCGGCGCTGCCCCGGCTGCCGCGGCTTGCCGGGCTGTCCGCGGCGCTGCTCGGCGTGGGGGAGGTCGTGGCCGGATTCGGGCTGCGGCGCCGCATCCAGGCCCGCCGGCCGCGGCCGGACAGCATGGAGCACGCGTACGAGTCGGAGCGCCGTCCGCTGCCGCCGCCGGTGCCCGCGCTCACCGCGGCGCGCGCGTTGTCCGTGGCCAAGGCGTCGGCCCTAGCGGGCGCGGCGCTAGCCGGCCTCTGGGTCGGCTTCGGCGCGTACGTGCTGCCGAGCGCGGAACTGGCGGCCGCGCCCGCCGCGGACAGCGTCACGGCGCTCGTCGGGTTGTTCGGCGCCCTGGTGCTGATCGGCGGCGCCCTCTACCTCGAATATTGTTGCCGCGCCCCCGACGGCCCGGGCGCCGACTAACGGGGGCGGGCCCCGCTCACTGCCCGCGCTGATGGCC
>JBIQMQ010000140.1:2567-4383 GCA_044463185.1 Nakamurella lactea
GGATCAGCGGGGTGTCGACCGGTAGGCTGCCCGTATGAATCAGTCCGGCGCCTCTCGTTCGCGCGGGACCACCCCGATGGGGCTCAGAGTGCTGCTCGCGATCGGGTTCGTGGTCGCGGCGGGAGCGACGGCGCTCGTGGTGCTCTCCGACGATGAGCGCATGCTGCGGCTCGCCGCGGTGCTCGCGCTGTGGGCGGCCCTGATCGCCGCGTTCGCCGTGACCCGGTCGCGCCGCGACGCCAAAACCGCGGCGCTGCGCGAGAGTGAGGCGCACCTGGCGTACCAGGTCGAGCTGCAGCGCGAAGTGTCTGCGCGGCACGAGTACGAGGCCGAGTTGGCGGCCCAGATGGCGGCGGAGCAGTCCAGCCAGATCGCGGAGTTGCGCGAGCAGCTCGACCGGTTGACGGAGGTCCTGGCATCGCTGGCCGATGGCGAGCTCTTGGTGTCGAGAATGACGCTGTCCGCACAGTCGGCCCGGTTCCGGACGAGTCAGGCGCTGGCCGAGGCCGGGTCGCGGGCGGCGCTGGGGGAACGGGCCGCCTACGAATTGCAGTGGGCCGAGCAGTTCGACGACTCCGTCGACGAGGGCCTTGTCGAGGACGCCCCTGTCGAGGACGCCTCGGTCGAGGACGCCGAGGAGGTGACCGACGCCGAGCCGGTCGCGAAGCCGGAATCCCGCGGCGAGCCGGAACGAGGTCGGGAGCCCGGACGCCAGCCGCAGCCAGAACCCGCAGTGCAGCCGAAACCTTCGGCTGAGCCGGAACGCGCGGAGGAGTCAGAACGAGCAGCGGTGCCAGAACCCGCCGCGGAGCCAGAATCTGCCGCGGAGCCAGAATCTGCCGAGGAGCCGGAAGCTGCGGAGGAGCCAGAATCTGCCGAGGAGCCGGAAGCTGCGGAGGAGCCGGAAGCACGCCCGGCGCCGGAACCGTCGGCGGAGCCAGAACCCGCCCCGGAGCCGGGGTTCGCGGCGGAGCCGCAGGCCGTGGCACAGGAGTCGCGCCCGGATCAGGCTGCACCGAGCGGTGTGTTCGTGGCGGGCGCCGGCGTGGTGGCACCTGAAGCGGCTGCCGCGCCGTCGACGCGTGCTCCGCAAGCGCCCCAGCGCGAGATGCCGCGAGTAGTGGCCGCACCCTTCGTCGCACCACCGGCACCTGCGGAACCGGCGGCGACTGTCCCAGAGCCAGCGGCGCCTGTCCCAGAGCCGGTTGCGCGCCACTCGAGGCACGCGGCCCCGGACGCCGACGAGCCCTCTTTCCTCTCCGATACGGGCCGGCCGGAAGCCGTTGCCGCGCAAGAGCTGTGGGCCCCGCCAGCGCCACCAGAACACGCGGTCGACAGCCTTGAGCTGGCGCCAGAGTCGCCCTCGGATGCCGCTCCGACTCCGCCGCCGGCGCCGGAGTACGCGGCGCCGGCTCCGTCCAGCTCGCGGGCACCGGAGTACGCGGCGTCCGCTCCGTCCAGCACTCCCGCACCGGAGCACGCGAGCGCCCCGGCGTACCCGCCGGCGCCGGACTACGCCCCACCCGCTGCGTCGAGCGCCCCAGCGCCCACACCGGAGCCTGCGGCGCCGTGGGAGCCATCGCCGGCGGCGCGGCCCGACAGCGAGCAGGAGCCCGAGCCGGCCCCCGCCACGTCGGTGGACGAATTGCTGGCGGCGTACGGGCTCACCCGGTCCAGCAGGCGGCGACGGAGGGACCAGTAGGCTTGGTTCCCGTGACCGCCTCGAATTCCAGCTCAGACCCCGACCAGCCTGCCAGTCCGGACACCCGGCACACGACCCCCGGCACCGTCGACACCCCTCGCCCCGCGAATGGGG
>JBIQMQ010000140.1:4483-6994 GCA_044463185.1 Nakamurella lactea
CCGCGAATGGGGGCGCGGCCCGTCACCCGGATGGCAAGCCCGCCGCGCCGGCCATCGACGACGACGCCGCATCGCACGGTGGCGACGTGGACGACCTGCCCGAGCAGATGCGGATCCGACTGGAGAAGCGGGCCCGGCTGATTGACAGCGGACGAGAGCCGTACCCCGTCACCCTCGAGCGCACGGCGACGCTGGCCGAGGTGCGCTCCCGCTTTCCGGATCTGCTCCCGGACACCACGACCGACGTCACGGTGTCCGTCACCGGGCGCGTGATCTTCCTGCGCAACTCCGGCAAGTTGTGCTTCGTGATGCTTCGCGAGGGCGGCGCAGGAGAGAGCGGCACGGAACTGCAGGCGATGCTGTCCGTGTCCTCCGTGGGCCCGGACGAGCTCGCCGAATTCAAGGCCATGGTCGACCTGGGCGATGTGATCGGCGTGACGGGCACAGTTATCACGTCGAAACGCGGAGAACTGTCGGTGCTGGCCGACTCGTGGAGCATGGCGGCCAAAGCCGTGCGCCCGCTCCCCGTCGCGCATAAGCCGTTGTCCGAGGAAACTCGCGTCCGCCAACGGTATGTGGATCTGCTCATGCGTCCGCAGGCGCGCCGGGTCGTCGAAATCCGCGCCGCCGTCAATCGGTCCATCCGCGACACCCTGGGCGCCGACGGCTTCATCGAGGTCGAGACCCCGATGCTGCAGAACCTCGCGGGCGGAGCCGCCGCCCGGCCCTTCACGACCCACATGAATGCCCTTGACATCGAGTTATTCCTGCGAATCGCGCCGGAGCTCTACCTCAAGCGATGCGTGGTCGGCGGTATCGAGCGGGTCTTCGAGATCAACCGCAATTTCCGCAATGAGGGTGTCGACTCGTCGCATTCGCCGGAATTCGCCATGCTGGAGACTTACCAGGCGTACACCGATTATAACGGTATCGGAGAATTAACACGGCGCCTGATACAAAATGCCGCGGTCGAGGCGACCGGTTCGACGCTCGTCACACTGGCCGACGGCACCGAACTCGATCTGGGCGGCGAATGGCCCTCCATCTCGCTCTATGGGGCTATTTCCGAGGCCCTTGGTGAAGAGATCGACGTCACAACGAGTATGGAACGACTGGTCGCCATTGCGGAGAAGCTGGAAATTCCGATCGCACCGCACTACGGCCCGGGCAAACTCGCCGAGGAGATTTTCGAGGAGCTTGTCACCGACACGTTGGTCACTCCGACCTTCGTCCGCGACTTCCCGGCCGAGACATCGCCGCTCACCCGCGGGCACCGCGACACGCCGGGGCTCGCCGAGAAATGGGACCTCTACATCCGGGGAGTGGAGACCGCCACCGGCTATTCGGAGCTCACCGACCCCGTTGTGCAGCGGGAACGGTTCATTCAGCAGGCACATGCTGCCCAACTCGGGGACGACGAAGCGATGCGTCTCGACGAAGACTTCTTGAGGGCCATGGAATACGGCATGCCGCCCGCCGGCGGAATGGGTATGGGTATCGACCGGCTGCTGATGGCGCTCACCGGCCTTGGGATTCGGGAAACGATACTGTTCCCGTTTGTGCGCCCCGATATCTAGTCCGCCGGCCCCATTATGCGGCGAAGATCGCAGTGGGTTTTGCATTGACGTTCTGGGGAACTAAGATCATAATTGCTCAGGCGTTCTCCAAACAAGCAGAGGGGCTGCATAATGGCAACTGTGACCATGGTATCCATGATCGATGACATCGACGGCTCGGAAGGCGCCGATACGATCTCGTTCGCGTTGGAAGGTGTGGCGTACGAGATCGACCTCGCTGAGGCGAATGCGCAGAAACTCCGGGATGCGCTCGCTACCTATATTTCGCACGGCCGTCGGGTCGGGGGTCGTCGGACCCGCGCAGGTCGGCGCTCAGCGGCGTCGGTCGATCGCGAGCAGGTCGCCCGGATTCGCGAATGGGCCCGTCGCAACGGCCACGAGGTTTCCGATCGTGGTCGGCTCTCGGCAGCCGTCATCGCTGCCTACGAGGCCGCGCACTGACCAGCCGATCCGGCACGATCCACACTGCATTAACTCCACACCGACGCGCCGTCGGACTGCGTCGCGGGCCGAGAGGCCGAGCAGACCGGTGGCACGGAACATCTACGCCGAGCGTGTTCGCGCTCGGCGTAGCCGTTTTACTGGCGAAACCCGCCCCGGTTCGGCACCGTGGAAGTATCCCGGCGGTCGGTGCGTAGGCCTTCGGGACGGCGGCACGGGGGGCGCGCAGCGTCCCAGGGTTGCGTCATACACGCCGTGTGGGTACGGAGATGACGCCGTCCTCGGGGTGAGCAGGCGCCGCCTAGACTGATGCCACCTGCCGGGCCCCGGCCCCGCAGATCAAAGCGACAACGCGCACGCCCGTAAGGAGTGCCCATGTTTGAACGATTTACCGACCGAGCCCGGCGGGTGGTCGTGCTGGCCCAAGAAGAGGCCCGCATGCTCAACCACAACTACATCGGCACCGAGCACATCCTGCTCGGGCTGATCCACG
>JBIQMQ010000141.1:0-6913 GCA_044463185.1 Nakamurella lactea
TACCGTGGACCGCGTGATAGAAATCCATAACCTCAGCAAGCGGTACGGCCCGAAGCTTGCGGTGGACGACATCTCGTTCACCGTGCAGCCCGGCATCGTCACCGGATTCCTGGGCCCCAACGGGGCGGGGAAGTCCACCACTATGCGCATGATCGTCGGCCTGGACCAGCCCACCGCCGGCAGCGCCATCGTCAACGGCAAGCGGTACGCAGAGCACCGCGATCCGCTGCGCCAGGTCGGGGCGCTCCTCGAGGCCAAGGCCGTGCACACGGGTCGCAGCGCCTACAACCATCTGCTGGCTTTGGCTGCCACGCACTCCATCCCCACCTCGCGGGTGCACGAGGTCATCGAGATGACCGGTTTGGAGAAGGTGGCCCGCAAACGCGTCGGCGGCTTCTCCCTCGGCATGGGTCAGCGGCTCGGGATCGCGGCGGCGCTGCTCGGTGACCCGCAGACGCTGATCCTCGACGAGCCGGTCAACGGCCTCGACCCGGACGGTGTGGTGTGGGTCCGGCAGCTCACCCGCCACCTCGCCTCGCAGGGCCGGACGATCTTCCTGTCCAGCCACCTGATGAGCGAGATGGCTTTGACCGCAGACCATGTCGTGATTCTGGGGCGCGGCCGGGTGCTGGCCGACGCCCCCATTTCGGAACTCACCGGCCGGGTGGGCTCCGGTCGGGTGACGGTGCGCACGCCGCAGTCCGAGGAGCTGACGCAGGCGCTCGTGGCACCGGACGTGACGGTGACCGAGCAACCCGACGGCGCGCTGCTGGTGTCCGGCCTGAACGCGCAGCAGGTCGGCGAGGCCGCCTTCCACGCCGGGGTTCCGCTGTACGAGCTGACGCCCGTCCGGGCCAGCTTGGAGCAGGCGTATCTGGAACTGACGCAGGACGAGGTCGAATACCGTTCGGAGGTAACAGCATGACGACATCCCCAGCACTCGCGGCCCGGCCCGCCGTGGTCGGATCGCTCAGCGCGGCCGGGATCGTGCGTTCCGAGTGGATCAAGCTGCGCACCGTGCGCTCCACGTTGTGGTGCTACGGACTGCTCATCGTCCTCGTCGTCGGGATCGGCACCCTGATCGCGAGCCTGGCCAACTTCGGCGACGGCGGTTTCGGCAGCGGCACCGTGGGCGGCGGCACCATCGCCGGAGATGCGGCCGGCTCGATCGTGGTCGGCCTGAACACCGCGGGCCTCAACGTGGCGATACTGATCGTGGCCGTGCTCGGATCGCTCATCATCACCGGCGAGTACTCCACCGGGATGATCCGGGCCACCTTCACCGCCGCTCCGAAGCGGACCGGCGCACTGACCGCGAAGGGGATCGTTCTCGCCGTGACGGCGTTCGCCGCCACCCTGGTCGGTGTGTGGCTGTCGGCGCTGGTGACCTGGCCGATCCTCGCCGGCAAGGGCATCGAGGTGAATCTCGGCGACCCGTCGATCTTCCTGCCGCTGATCGGCGGCGCCGTCTACATCACGATGATCGCCCTGCTGGCCTTCGGGTTCGGCACGATCCTGCGTAGCACCGCCGGGTCGCTGGCCACCGTGCTCGGCCTGATCCTGGTCGCGCCGATCATCCTGGAGCTGCTGCGCGCCCTGACCGACGCAACATGGGTCTCGCACATCAGCGAGCTGCTGCCGCAGAACGCCGGCAGCCACCTGTTCGACTACGCCGGCGGCAGCGCCTTCGGCGGCTCCGACCCGAACAGTTGGATCACCAACGGATGGCAGGGCTTCGCCGTGCTGGTGGCGTGGAACCTGGTCGTCCTGGGCGTCGCTGTGGCCCGGGTGAAGCGCCGGGACGCGTGACCGAAGCGACCGCACCGCAGTTCTCCGCCGCCGACACGATCGACGGCGGAGAACTGCGTCTGCCGCGCCCGCCCGGCGTCATCCGCCGGTTCTGGGCGCGGCACCCCGTGGCGGCCGACTCCATCCTGGCCGCCCTGGTCGGTCTCGCCGCGGCGAGCGACGCGATGCGCACCGGGCTGCGGCACGGCGCGGTGTCCGCGCTGACCGTCATCGCGATCGCGCTCGTCGCCATCAGCGTCACGGGCATCTTCGTGCGCCGCACCCAGCCGCTGGTGACGGTGGCGGTCGGCTCCGCGCCGATGCTCACGCTGCTGTGGTCGCAATCCGACATGGTGATGGCACCCGCCGTCGTCGCGGTGTACGCCGTGGCGGCACACCGGTCCGCGCGCAGCGGCGTGATCGCGGCGGGAACCGTGTGGGCAGCGGCGACGCTCACGATGGCCATCGGTGAGCTCGCCACCGGTCCGCTGCTGCTCGACTACGGGTTCGACACCTACGAATTCACCGACCGGCCGGTCTGGGCCGCGGTGCTGGCGTTCGCGACCCAGCTCGGGATCCTGCTGGCCCTGGCCCTGGCGATCGGGATCAACATCGGCAATCGGCGGCGCTATCTCGCGGCGGTGATCGAGCGCGCCCGCCAACTGGCCGTCGAACGCGACCAGCAGGGCCAGCTCGCCGCGGCCGCCGAACGCGCGCGTATCGCCCGGGAGATGCACGACATCGTCTCGCACAGCCTGACCGTGATGGTCGCGCTCGCCGAGGGCTCGGCGATCGCCGCAGCGAACGACGCGCCGCAGGCGGCGACCGCCATGCGCAGCGTCGCCGACACCGGCCGCGCCGCGATGGTGGACATGCGCCGCATGTTGGGGGTCCTCGGCGGCGACGGAGGCGCAGAGACCGCGCCCCAGCCCGGCATCTCCGATCTGCCCGCGCTGATCAACCGGTTCCGAGCGCTCAAGGTGCCGGTCGCGTTCCGCACCGAGGGCCCAGCGCCGCGCGACCCCGCCGTGCAATTGCTGGTGTACCGGCTGGTCCAGGAGTCGCTGACGAACGCGCTGCGCTACGCGCATGCGCCCACCGAGGTACTGGTGGCGGTCGCCCGACGGGACGGCACCCTCGCGGTGACCGTCACCGACGACGGCATCGGCAGCGATGCCCGCCCGACAGCGATGGGCAGCGGGCGGGGGCTGATCGGCCTGCGCGAGCGCGTCGGGTCGTTCGGGGGCACACTGACGGCCGGCCCGCGCGCCGACGGCCGGGGCTGGCGGGTGCAGGCGGCGATACCGCTGGACGACGAACCGGACCACGAGAGGCGGGGCGACACCTCATGATCAGGGTGCTGATCGCGGACGATCAGGAGCTGATCCGGCTCGGTTTCCGGATGGCGCTGGCCTCGCAGGCGGATATCGAGGTCGTCGCGGAGGCGGGTGACGGCGCCGTCGCCGTGGCCGAGGCGCAGCGGGTCCGGCCGGACGTGGTGCTGATGGACGTGCGCATGCCGCGGACGGACGGGATTGCGGCGACGGCCTCGATCGTGGCGGCGCAGCCGTCGACGCGGGTGCTGATCCTGACGACCTTCGACCTGGACGAGTACGCCTTCGCGGGGCTGCGCGCCGGCGCCAGCGGGTTCATGCTCAAAGACTCCAAGGCCGAGCACCTCGTCGACGCGGTCCGCGCCGTCGCCGCCGGAGAGGCCGTCATGTCGCCGCGGATCACCCGCCGCATGCTGGATCTGTTCGGCTCGCGCATCCCGGCCGAGCATTCCGGGGACGATCCGGCCGGCGCGTTGAGCGCCCGCGAACGCGAGGTGTTGCTGGCCATCGCCCGCGGCAGGTCCAACCCCGAGATCGCCGCCGAGCTCTACGTCAGCGAGGCCACGGTGAAAAGCCATGTCGGGCGGGTGTTGTCGAAGCTCGGGCTGCGCGACCGAATCCACGCGGTGATCTACGCCTACGAGCACGGGCTGGTGGGCTGACCGCCTACTGGTACGAGATCATCACCGGCACCGGCGTCCGGTCCAGCGTCGCCGGCTGATCGAGCATCGGCCGGTCCTTCGCGAAGAAGTTCTTCCAGCCGAAGAACACCCCGGGCGGCGCCGCGCCGACGACCGAGGCCCAGGTGTTGTTCTTGGCCGGCGGCGAGCCCTGCCCGTCCATGTGGATCAGCACCGCCACATTTTTGTCGTCCGTCACGATCTCGTGCTCGTCGCGCAGCATGGACCGCTGGAACTGGTGCAGCACCAGCAACTTCTGCGGCAGGTGGTTCGCCGCCGTGAGCCGCGACAGCCAGGAGATGACGCCGTTCACCTCGTCCGCGTCCACACCGCCGATGCGCTGCAGCGGGCGCTGCCCCGGCGCGAGCTTCCATTCCGGGTCGATCGCCAGGCCCACGTTCGGCAGCCGCAGCAGGTCCACGTACGCGTTGGCCTGGTCGAGTAGGTTGGCCCGGCCGGGCTGCAGATCGAGGATGACGTACATCCCGGCGGCGGTGGCCGCCTCGACCCAGGGCCGCAGCGTGGCCACGGGAGTGCGCGCCGAATAGGTGCCGTCCCGGCCCGGCCCGCCCCGCGCTACGGTGGCGATGATCTCGAAGGTGGGGATCACCGGGCCGACCACCCGGCCGCGATAGGTCGCCGCGACCCGCTCGGCCCGGGCGATCGACGCCGCGAGGTCCTGCTGGCCCAGCGCCCCGAGCGACGGCGTGCCGGGATGTCCGTACAGCGCCACCAGGGTGCGGCCGGGGAACAGGATGTGGCCGCCGCCGGGAAGCTCGGCGACGGGTGGTCGAGCCGGCGCCGCGGGCGTCGTGGACGAAACAATCGGGGACGAAATGGTCGTGTCCGAAGCGGTCGTGCTCGATGCGGTCGCGGTCGGTGCTTCGGTGCGGGCTGTCGCGGCGGGCGTGCGCGGAGACGACGTCGTCGAGCCCGGCGCGGCGGTGCCGGTCGCGCTGGTTTTCGGCGCGGCGGAATCCGCCGGGAGCGTGGGGACCGTGACGGTGCGGCCGGGCCGGGTGGCCGGGTCGCCGGCCGGGGATGACGCCGTCGCCGTGCTGTTCGTCGCCGGACCAGCGGTGGCCGTGGGAGCGGCCACGGGTCCAGCGGCGGGCGGCGCGGAGCATCCCGACGCGAGCGCCGCCACAACGCCGGCCGCGGTGAGCAGCGCGGCGACGGCGCGTCGTCGCCCGCGTATCGCCCACATGGCCACCACCGTATCGGTGTTGCCGGGCGCTGCCCCCGCGCCGCTCAGAGCATGCGGTAGCGCAGCGCCAGATCCGGGCCGAGCTGTCGGGATTCCACCAGTTCCAGCCGGCGGGCCTCGGCCAGGGTGGCGATCCGCCCGCCCTCGACCGCGACGCGGCCGGCGCCGAGCAACAGCGGCGCGAGGTAGATCAGCACCTCGTCGACCAAGTCCGCGTCCAGGAACGAGGCGGCCAGCCGCGGCCCGCCCTCCACCAGGACATGCCGCCGGCCGCGGGCGTGCAGATCGCGCAGCAGCGCCGCGAGATCCACCCGGTCGTCCGCGCCGGCGCCGTAGTCCGCCGCGGTCGCGATCAGCGACTCGGCCTGCGCGTCCCGCACCTGGGCGTTCGCCGGAGTCCGGCCGTGGGTGTCGACGACGACCCGCAGGGGCTGGCGGCCGGTGAGACTGCCGTCCGCCGACCGCGCCGTGAGCGCCGGGTCGTCGGCCAGTACCGTGCCGATGCCGACCATGATGGTGTCGATGCGTTCCCGCATCCGGTGCGCGTCCGCGCGGGATGCGTCCGACGAGATCCATCGCGCGGAGCCGTCCGGAGCGGCGACCCGCCCGTCCAGCGACATCGCAGCCTTGAGCGTGACGAACGGCCGGCCGAGCCGGATGGCCCCCAGCCATACGCGGTTCACATCGCGAGCACGGCAGACGACTTCCGTTGCGCTGCCGGAGATATCGGCGACGTCGACACCCGCCGCGCGCAGCCGCTCGATGCCGCCGGCCGCCGTCGACCAGGGGTCGCGCACGGCGACGACCACCCGCGACACGCCCGCCGCGATGAGCGCCTCGGAACATGGGCCGGTGCGCCCGGTGTGGTTGCACGGCTCCAGGGTGACGACCGCGGTCGCGCCGCGGGCCCGTTCGCCGGCCGCGGCCAACGCCACGACCTCGGCGTGCGGCCCGCCGGCGTGCTGATGGAAGCCTTCGCCGGCCACGGCGCCGTCCGCGTCGAGCAGTACGCATCCCACGACGGGATTGGGCAGTACGGTGCCCGCGCCGCGGGCGGCGAGCTCGCACGCGCGGTCCAGCGCCGCCAGTTCCGCGGCCGTCACCGGAGCGCCGGACGGTGCGGCGTCGGTGAGGGGCGTGGGCAGTGGACCGTCGGCAGGCATGGCGTCATTCTCGCAGCGTCCGGTCACCGGCGAGCGGCCCGCCCGGCCGTACGCGAGCCGCCCGCCCCGTCGACTTGAGCCGGCCGCCCGATCACTCCGCGGCGCCGGCACCCGTGCACCAAGTCGGGATCAGTTGAACTGGAAGGATCGCTTGGCAAGCCCGTACCAGAATCCGTCGACGACGCTGTCCGCCTTCACGCCTGCGTCGGCGGTCGCCCCGAGCGACACGAACAGCGGGGCGAAGTGGTCGGAGCGGGGATGCGCGACGCGCGCCGCGGGGGCCCGGTGCTCGAAGTCGAGCACCGCGTCGATGTCACCGCTCTCCACGGTCTCGCGCGCCCAGTCGTCGAATTCGCGGCTCCATCCGGCGGCCGAGCCGCTGGTGTCCCCGAACCGGGCTTCCCGAAGGTTGTGCGTGGTGAACCCGGAGCCGATGATCAGCACCCCTTCATCGCGCAGCGGCGCGAGCTCGCGGCCCAGTTCGAAAAGTCGCGTCGGGTCGAGGGTGGGCATGGACACCTGCAACACCGGCACGTCCGCGTCCGGGTACATCTCGACCAGCGGCACGTACGCGCCGTGGTCCAGGCCGCGGTTCGAGTCCTGGTGGATCGGCTGGCCCGGTTTGTCGACCAGCGCCGCCACCCTCGCCGCGAGGTCCGGGGCGCCGGGGGCGTTGTACTGCACCTGGTAGTAGCGCTCCGGGAATCCCCAGAAGTCGTAGGTCAGCGGCACCTGCTCGGT
>JBIQMQ010000142.1:0-6807 GCA_044463185.1 Nakamurella lactea
GCGCAGGTCTCGGTGGTGCTGCCCAGCGACATCCCGGCCGGCACGGCGGAACTGACCATCGAGGGGGCGACCACGGGCACGTCGGTGCCGGTGGCGATCACGGTGGAGGCCGCCCTGGCCGCCACGGGCGTGGACGTGCTGCAACCCGCGGCGGTGGCCGTGCTGCTGTTGTTGCTCGGGTCGGCCCTGGTGGTGGCGGCCCGTCGCCGGATCTCCCCGCGCGCTCATCAGGCTGAGTAGCACGATCGGGTGGTCGGAATAGGCGAGGTGGCGGGCCGGGAGCACTCGGCCCGCCACCTCCGGCCTTATTTCCGCGCGTGTTACTCAGGCCGGCACATGTGCCGGGCTGGGTAACACGAGGCGGAAACCAGGCGAGAACCGGGCTCAGCGGCACTCGGCGGCCAGCGCCACGTGCTCCAAGTCGGTCAGGTCCAGCACCTGCAGGTACACCCGCTGCACGCCCGCTTCCTCCCAGCGGCCGAGCTTCTCGGTGACCTCGGCGACGGTCCCGGCCATACCGCTGTCGCGCAGCTCGGCGACGTCCCGCCCGATCGCCGCGGCCCGGCGGGCGACCTCCGCCTCGTCGCGACCGACGCACAGCACCTGCGCCGCGGAGTACACCAGCTCATCCGGATCCCGGCCGATCTCCGCGCAGGCGGCGCGGACCCGCGCGAACTGCGCGGTCGTCACCTCCAGGTCGGAGAATCCGACGTTGAACTCGTCGGCGTAGCGGGCCGCCAGCCGCGGCGTGCGTTTCGGCCCGTGCCCGCCGACGATCAGCGGCACCTTCGGCTGCCCGTCCCGGCCGAGTTGTGCGGGCTTGGGCAGCCCGGGCGCGCCGTCGAGGTGATAGTGCTTGCCGTGGAACGTGTATGACGAACCGTCGGGCGTGGCCCACAGTCCGGTGACGATTTCCAGTTGCTCCTCGAGCCGGTCGAAGCGCTCGCCGACGCCGGAGCCGAACGGGATTCCGTAGGCGCGGTGCTCGTCCTCGAACCACCCGGCCCCGAGCCCCAGTTCGAGCCGGCCCCGGGACATCTGGTCCACCCCGGCAGCCGCGATCGCGAGCATCGACGGGTACCGGAATGTCGCGGAGGTGACCAAGGTGCCGAGCCGGATTTCCGGCACCTCGCGGGCCAGCCCGGCCAGCGTCACGAACGTCTCGCTCGGTCCCGGCAGCCCGGAGATGTCGCCCATCTTCAGCAGATGGTCGGACCGGAAGAACCCGGAGAAGCCGTGCGCCGCGGTGGTCTGGGCGACGGCCAGCAGCGCCTCGTACGAGGCGCCCTGCTGAGGTTCGGTGAAGATGCGCACGTCCATGCCGCCACCCTAACGACCGGGCTCGTGTTACCTACGTCGGCGAATATGCCGGTCTGGCTAACACGCGACGAGGGAGCGCTGAGGCACGCCAAGCCGACGCAGGTCGTCCGCGACAGCGGTCGCGTTGTCGCGAAGCTCCATGGTGGTGCACCGGACGAGCGTGCGATCCGGGGACGCCAACGCGCGAGCCCGCGCGATGTCTGCTTGCCAGTGCTCGACTTCCATGTGGAAGCCACCATCGATCTCGAGAATGACGAGTCGCCCGTTGCCGAGCTCCCATTCGCAGTCCGTGAACCGCCAGGCACCGGAGGAATCCTGTCGCCGCACCTGCCGGTCGGGGGACTCGAGTCCGTGTGCGCGGCACATTCGATCGACATCCACCTCGCCCATCGACTGCGCGCCGCCGGCCATCGTGGCGACGGCGTCACGCAGCCGACCGGCGCGGCGCAACGGGGCAAGCAGGTCGATCCATCTCAAGAGCTGACCGGGGGTGGTGAGGTTCTGTTGGATGGCGGCCGCGAGAATTCCGATCGCGGTCCGCGCAGAACGGTCCGCCGCGCCGAAGATCAGGATCGCCGGTTCCAAACGAGCAGTCGGACAGAGGCTCGTTGGATCGTGCATCACCGCAAGGCTTCGGCGCGTGCGCACCCACCGAATCCCGGCCACCGGCCCGAGTACCAGGTGGGGAGGGACAAGCACGTCGATGTCGTCTCGGTCCCAGTGAACGAGGCCGTGCGTGGTTGCTGCCGCTACCCCTCCGACCAGAGCGCCGTGCTCCGCGTGCAGCACGCCCAACCAGCGGCGCTGCGGCGGCGTCAGTTCGCCGGTGAACGTGCTCACCACGGTCGAACTGCGTTCCCTCCACCGGCCCGCGCGGATCTGGGTTCGTACGTAGTCGGAGTCGTAGCCGAGACGGCGGAGCTGATGGCGAGCGAGCATGCCGTCTTGCCGGTCAGCGAGAAGGCTCCACAACGGTTTATCCATGCGGCGAGCGTCGTTGCCGGTACGCGAATTGCCTACTGCGCGTCCTCGCCTGTGGACGAATTTCGGGCAGGTGGGTAGTGCCCCGGATGCGCGCGTGTTACCCACGCCGACATATGTGCCGTGCTCACTAACACGCGCGCAAGAGGGCGGCGGGGTGGACCCGGGGGTCAGGGGCGCCGCAGCGCCTTCAGCGCGCGGAGCCCGGCCGTCAACGCCCGCTGGTAGACCGCGCCGCGCAGCGCCCCGTGCTCGCCGATCGGCCAGAGTCGTTGCGTGGCAACGGTTTGCGCCCAGGTGTGAGCTAGAAGGCCGTCCCGTCCGTGCCGTCTGCCGATGCCGGAGGCCTTCACCCCGCCCATCGGCGCGTCGACCGAACCCCAGGCGGCAGCGTACGGCTCGTTGACGTTCACGGTGCCGGCCTGCAACCGCACCGCCACGGCGCGGGCGTGCCCGTGCGAGCGGGAGTACACGGCAGCGTTCAGGCCGAACTCGGAGGCGTTGGCCGCCGCGATCGCCTCCTCGTCCGAGGCGACCGGGTACACGGACACCACCGGCCCGAACGTCTCTGTGGCGAAACACAGTGCGTCGGAAGGAACGTCGGTCAGCACCGTCGGTTCGAAGAAGTACGGCCCGAGATCCTCCCGCGGTCGCCCGCCGGCCAGCACGGTGGCGCCTCGGGCGACCGCGTCGTCCACATGCGCCTGCACCTTGGCGAGCTGCGTCGGCCCCACCAGGGATCCCATCTCGTAGCGGTAGCCGAAGGCCGCGCCCAGCTTCACGTGTCGAGTCGCCGCGGCGAGGCGCGAGGTGAACGCCGCCGCCACCGACTGGTGCACGTAGATGCGCTCGATGGACAGGCAGAGCTGCCCGGCGGACGAGAATGCGCCCCGCACAGCGCCGTCCACCGCGCGCGGCAGCGCCGCATCGGCGCACACGATCATGGCGTTCTTGCCGCCGAGCTCCAGATCGGCGCCGATCAGTCGGCTCCCGGCCTGGGCGGCCACGGTCCGCCCGGTCGCCGTCGACCCGGTGAAGACCACGTGGTCGCAGTGCTCGATCACCGCCGGGCCGACCACGCCGCCGTCCCCGACCACCACCTGCCACATGCCGGCGGGCAGCCCCGCGGACAGTGCCAGGTCGCGCACCAGCAGCGCGGTGAGTGCGGTCTGCGAGTCCGGCTTGTGCAGCACCGCGTTGCCGGCGACCAGCGCGGGGACCACATCCCCCGCGGCCAGGGTCAGCGGATAGTTCCACGGCGAGATCACCCCGACCAGGCCGTGCGGATGCCGTAGCTCCACCGTCCGGGTGAGCAGCGGCAGCGCCCCGTGCCGCCGCTTCGGCTGCAGCATCCGCTCCGCCACCAGCCCGTAGTAGCGCAGCGTGTTGGCCACGTCCGCGACTTCCTCGAACGCATCGCGCCGCGACTTGCCCGATTCCGCCTGGACCATGTCGCACAGGTCGTCGGCCGCGCCGAGAACGGCGTCATGCCAGCGCAGCAAGATCCCCGAGCGCTCCTCGACAGGCCGTGCGGCCCAACTGATCTGGGCCGCTCGGGCGACTCGGGCCGCCGAATCCACCTGCTCCACGGACGTCTCCGGAAGCCGCGCGAGCACCTCGCCGGTGAACGGCACCCGCACCTCGATCCCTGCCTCGGCAGCGGCCGCGCCGCCCGACGGCCCGCGGTACAGCGGCAGCGCCAATCGCCGCAGCCGCTCGGCGTCGAGGGAGGCGGGCAGGTCCAGGGTCATGCCCCCAGTATGGCGACCGAGACCGGGCGCGGCTCGTCATTCCGGCAGTCCATGACGATTGGTACGCTCACCGCGTGCTCCGCCGCGCAGCGATCGCCCTCGCCGGGATCGTCGTCCTAGGGATGACGTCGTCCTGCTCGCTGGTGTCCTCCTGGTTCGGCGGCGACGACCCGGCGAAACCCACCAGCGTGTCCGTGTTCGATGCACAGGTCGGAAGCTGTTTCGTGGCCCCCAAAGAAGTAGCGGCCGAGCTGTCGGACCTGTCCCAGGTGCCGTGCGACGTGGAACACCAGCAGGAGCTCTACGCGAAGGTGGCGTACCGGTTCCCGGAGGGCGCCCCCACCGACACCGTCGATTCGTACCCGGGCAACGCGGCGCTGGACACGTTCGCCCAGGGCGCGTGCGCCGAGTCGTTCACCGCGTATGTGGGCATCGCCTACCCGGACTCGGGACTATGGATGACGTATCTGCTGCCGTCGGCGCGGAGCTGGCAGCAGGGCAACGACCGCAGCGTGCTGTGTTTCGTGACGACGACCGGCGATCCATTGACCAATTCGGTCAAGGGGTCGAAGCTGTAAGCCATGCCCAATCCCGTGGTGGCCGGAGCGACACTCATGTGCACGTTCGGCATGGCGCCGTCGTCGCTGATGGTGGTGCGGCCCAACGTCACGGTGGAGGGCCGGCCGGCCGGCAACATCACCGATATGGCCCCGATGCTCAACGTGATGCCGTTCGGCATGTGCCAGTCGCTGGGCAACCCCCAGGTGGCCGCCGCCACCGCTGCGGCGATGGGCGTACTGACGCCGATGCCGTGCGTGCCCGCGCCGGTGGGCCCGTGGACGGTGATGGCGCCCGGCAAGATGGTCGGCGGCATGCCCGCGCTGGTGCAGGGAGCGACGCTCAACTGCGCGTTCGGCGGCGTGATCTCTGTGACGGTGCCGGGCAGCATGACGACGCAGGCCTCGTAGCGCCCGTCGCGAAGCCCGAGTAGCGCCTGCCGCCAACCGCAGCGTCTGCCGACAGGCCTCGTAGCGCCCGTCGCGACCCACCACACCCGCACCCCCAAACGGGTGGTCTCGCGCGCCCAGGCATCGACAAGCTGAGGTTCTGTCAGCAACACGCCCTGGGCCTATTCCCTATTTCGAGTAGAAATGCAATGATCGTGCGGCACGTTTGTGACCAAAAAGGCATCGATCCACAGGAGCAGGTATGCCAAACTACGCGGCGCCAGGCGTCTACGTCGAAGAAGTACCGTCATCTGACAAATCGCTGACCGCGGCGCCGACCGCGATCGCGGCATTCGTGGGCTTCACGGAGAAGGCACCGAAAGACGACCCGAGGGACCCCGAGGGCCTGGCACCCCGGCTGGTCACGAGCTGGACGCAGTACGAGCAGCTCTACGGCAGCTTCTGCGAGGGCGCGATGCTGCCGCTGTCCGTCTACGGCTACTTCGCCAACGGCGGCTCCGTCGCCTACATCGTGCGCATCCCGAACTCGGAGCCGTCCGGCAAGCCGGCCCGCGCCGAGCTGCCCGCGCCGGACCGCGCTCTCGGCCTGCCGATCGCGATCGAGTCGCTCGAGCCGGACGCCGACATCTCCGTCGTGGTCGAGACCAGCGAGGACGGCGGCAGCGACGACGAGCCGAACCCGTTCAACATCACCATCCGGTCCGGCGGCGAGGACGTCGAGACGTTCGAGAACCTCACCCTGAGCAAGGGCGACCGCAACGTGGCGGACGTGGTCAACAAGACGTCGACCAAGGTGAAGGTCGAGGTGCTGATCGACGAGGCGACCGACCTGTCCGGCCAGCTGGAGGTGCTGCGCCCGGGCACGTACGAGCTCGCCAAGTCGGCGCCGACGCCGGTGCCGGTCAACGGTCGCAAGTTCGCCGGATCGGCCTCGTCGCGGCAGGGCATCGGCGGTCTGGCGGTGGCCGAGGACGTGACCATGGTGATCGTCCCCGATCTGGTCACCGCGGCCACCAAGGAGGACGGCAGCATCGACCTGGGCCTGTGGAAGTCGGTGCAGACGACGCTGATCAGCCACTGCGAGCAGCACGGGAACCGCATGGCCGTGCTCGACGCTCCTCCCGGGATGAATCCGCAGCAGATCAAGGAATGGCGCAGCGACATCGCCATGTACGACTCCGCCTTCGCGGCGTTCTACTACCCGTGGATCAAGGTGGAGAACCCGATCGGCACCAACGGTGACGCCGAAGTGGTGATCCCGCCGTCCGGTCACGTGGCCGGCGTGTGGGCCCGCACCGACGACACGCGCGGCGTGTGGAAGGCCCCGGCGAACGATACGATCCGCGGCGTGCTGGATGTCGAGTACGCGGTGACCCAGAACGAGCAGGGTCTGCTCAACCCGATCGGCATCAACTGCATCCGCCCGTTCGGCACCCGCGGCATCCGCATCTGGGGTGCGCGCACGCTGTCGTCCGATTCGGACTGGCGCTACATCAATGTGCGGCGTCTGTTCAACATGATCGAGACGACCGTGGCGCAGGGCACGCAGTACGCCGTGTTCGAGCCGAACGACATGAAGCTCTGGGAGGGCGTGAAGCGCACCCTCGACGGCTTCCTGCGCGGCCTGTGGTCGCAGGGCGCCCTGTTCGGCGCGTCGGCCGACCAGGCCTACTACGTCAAGTGCGACGCCGAGACGAACCCGCCGGAGTCGATCGACCAGGGCCTGATGGTGTGCGAGGTCGGCATCGCGCCGGTGAAGCCGGCCGAGTTCGTCGTCTTCCGCATCG
>JBIQMQ010000143.1:0-6804 GCA_044463185.1 Nakamurella lactea
AGCGGCATGTGGACGCGCTGGTCGCCGCGCTGCGCGACGGCGCGAACGGCGTCATACCCGGGTGAACGGACGCCGCACCGGTACCGGGAGCCGGCCAGCGCAGCCGGGCTAGCGCAATCGGACCAGGCCCTCTTGCACCACGGTGGCCAACAGCTTCCCGTCGGCGCTGAAGAAGTGCCCGGTGCACAGGCTGCGGGCGCCCGAGGCGCTGGGTGACGACGTCTGATAAAGCACCCAGTCGTCCATGGCGATCGGCCGGTGGAACCACATGGCGTGATCCAGCGACGCGAGCTGGATGCGATCCACTCCGCTGGCCAGCCCGTGGCTGATCAGCGCGGAATCCAGCAGGGTCAGGTCCGACATGTAGGCGAGCAGACAGGTGTGCACCAGCGGGTCGGCGGGCAGGGTGCCGTCCGCCCGGAACCAGACCTGCGTCACGGCGCCCGGCTGCGGCCCGCGGGCACGCGCCGACCACGGGCTGTCGGTGACGTAACGCACCTCGAACGGCCGTGGCAGGCGCGCCCACATGGCGATGTCGTCCCGGTACGGGGCGAGCACCTCGGCGTAGCCGGGAAGGTCGTCCGGCGGCGGCACGTCCGGCATGGCCAGCGCGTGTTCCACGCCGGGCTCGTAGACCTGGAACGAGGCCGACATGGCGAAGATTGCCTTCCCGTGCTGGATGGCCGTGACCCGCCGCGTGGTGAACGAGGATCCGTCGCGGGTCCGGTCCACCTCGTAGATGATCGGCACCTTCGGATCGCCGGGCCGCATGAAGTAGCCGTGCAGCGAATGCACGTGGCGCTCCGGCGGGACGGTGCGTCCCGCCGCGGTCAGCGACTGCGCGGCGACCTGCCCGCCGAACACCCGCTGCGGCGACACCTCCGGTGACGATCCGCGAAACAGGTTGTCCTCGAGCCGTTCCAGGCCGAGCAGGGAGACCAGCCCGTCCAGCACCTGCTGCCCGCGCGGCACTCCGTCGACATCCAGCGTTATGACGCCGTCCCCGGCTCCTTCGACGTTCACGGTGACTACGGTAGCCGCCCGTCGGCGGGATTCCGTCAGATGTCTTCCGTGCCGAGCCGATGCACCCGGATCAGGTTCGTCGAGCCGGTGGTGTTGGGCGGCGAGCCCGCCACGATGACGACCTGCTCGCCCTCGCTGAACCCGGCGACCTGGCCCAGCGCGTTGTCCACCTGGCGGACCATCTCGTCCGTCGAGTCCACCGGCGGCACCTGGAAGCACTGCACGCCCCAGGTCAGCGACAGTTGCCGGTAGGTGCTGTCCATCGGGGTGAAGGCCAAAAGGCGCAGCGGCGAGTGCAACCGGGCCAGGCGGCGCACGGTGTCGCCGGTCTGGGTGAACGCGACCAGGGCCGCCACGTCGAGCCGCTCGCCGATTTCCCGGGCCGCGTCGGAGATCGCGCCCGGCTGGGTCTTCGGCCGGTGCGTGAGCGGCGGCGCCTGCACCGACTCGGCCTCCACCGCGCCGATGATCCGCGCCATGGTCTGCACCGTGATGGTCGGGTACTTGCCGACGGACGTTTCGCCGGACAGCATGACGGCGTCCGCGCCGTCCATGACGGCGTTGGCCACGTCGGACGCCTCGGCGCGGGTGGGCCGCGAGCGTTCGATCATCGAATCAAGCATCTGGGTGGCCACGATCACCGGCTTGGCGTTCTCCCGGGCGACCTGCACGACCCGTTTCTGCACCAGCGGCACCTGCTCCAGCGGCAGCTCCACGCCGAGGTCGCCGCGGGCCACCATGACGCCGTCGAAGGCCAGCACGATCGCCTCGAGGTTGGCCACGGCCTCCGGCTTCTCCAGTTTGGCGATCACCGGGATGCGCGGCGAGCCGACCTCGTCCATCACGTGGTGCACCAGGTCGATGTCGCTCGCCGACCGCACGAACGACAACGCGATGAAATCGACGCCGAGGCCGAGCGCGAATTTCAGGTCGGCGACGTCCTTCTCCGACAGCGCGGGTACGGAGATGTTCATCCCGGGCAGGGACAGGCCCTTGTTGTTGGAGACCTCGCCGCCCTCGGTCACCGTGCAGATCACGTCGTTGCCGCGCACCTCGTCGACGACCAGGCCGACCTTGCCGTCGTCCACCAGCAGCCGGTCGCCCTTGCGGGCGTCGCGGGCAAGGCCTTGGTAGGTGGTGGACACGCGGTCGTGGCTGCCCTCGACGTCGTCCACGGTGATGGCCACCTGCTCGCCGGTCTCCCACATCACCGGGCCGTCGGCGAACCGGCCCAGCCGGATCTTCGGGCCCTGCAGGTCGGCCAGCACTCCGATGGGCCGCCGGGCCTGCGCCGACGCCGCCCGCACCCGCTCGAACACCGCCTGGTGGTCCGCATGGTCGCCGTGCGAGAAGTTCATCCGGGCGACGTCCATCCCGGCATCGATCAACTCGGCAAGGGCGTCGGCACTGGACGTGGCGGGTCCCAGTGTGCAGACGATTTTGGCGCGGCGACTCATCGGTGGGCCTTTCCATGAGGGAATGCCAGCCTGGCGCCCGACGCGCATACAGGTTCGGCGGTGTCAATCACCCGACGAGTCTAGCGGGTCTTTCTTGAACGATTCCGAACGGGGTTGATCTGCAGCGTTAGCCCTGGTTAGTGGGTTTCGTCACGCTCGGCGGACGGGGCGGCGCCGGCCGCGGGTGTGGCGTCGAGAGCCGCGTCCGGGTCATGCTCCGGTGTGGCTTCTTCGTCGATGACGTGATCCCCTGGACGGGCGGCCTCGCTGTCTTCGCTCGCGCCGCTGTCGGTCGTATCGCCGTCGGCGCCGGCGTCGCCGGTTCGTCCGCGTCCGGGCACGACCCCGTACACCGCGGCCGGGTCTTCGCGGCCCTTGCCGCGGGTGGCGATCAGGTAGATGACCGCGGCCAGGAAGACGGCCACCGACACGAACACGTTGAGCCGCAGGCCCAGGATGTGGTTGGCATGGTCGATGCGCAGCATCTCGATCCAGCCGCGGCCCGCCGTGTAGCCGGCCACGTAGAGGGCGAACGCACGCCCGTGGCCGAGGCGGAAGCGCCGGTCCGCCCACACCACGAGGATCGCGACACCGAGGGCCCACAGCAGCTCGTAGAGGAATGTCGGGTGGTAGACGCCGCACAGCACGGTGGGCTCGGCCTGCAACCACTCGGTGGGGAATTCGCCGCTGCCGCACTGCGCCGCGGTGCCGGCCACCCCGCCGGGCGTGCGCAGGTACACCTCCAGGCCCCACGGCAAGCCGGTGGGCGAGCCGAAGAGCTCCTGGTTGAAGTAGTTGCCCAGCCGGCCGATGCCCTGCGCCACCACGATGCAGGGCGCCAGCGCGTCGGCGACGGCCCCGAACGGGATCTTGTAGCGGCGGGCGCCCAGGTATCCGCCGAGCCCGCCGAGCGCGATCGCGCCCCAGATGCCCAGGCCGCCGTTCCAGATCTCGAAGACGCCCCAGGGGTTCCAGTAGTGGCCGGGAATCGACGGGTCGCCGAAGTACAGCTCCGGGTCGGTGATCACGTGATACAGTCGCCCGCCGACCAGGCCGAACGGCACCATCCAGACCGCGAGGTCGGTGATGGCGCCGGGCCGGCCGCCGCGTGCGACGAGCCTCCGGTTGCCCCAGATCCCGGCCACGATGATGCCGGCGATGATGGCGAGCGCGTACGCGCGCAGCGGGATCGGTCCGAGCGTCCACACGCCCTGCGGCGGTGACGGGATTGTCTGCAGCATCGGAATCATCGCGCCACTCCCGCTCGTAGGTCCGCGGCCAGTCCGCTGAGTGTGCCCAGCCCGTCGTGGCCGGCGGCGACCAGCGCCGAGCCGACGATGACGCCGTCCGCGTAGTCCGCGATCTCGTGGGCCTGCGCCGCGGAGCGCACCCCCAGGCCGACTCCCACGGGCAGATCGGTGTGCCGGCGGCACCGCTCGACCAGGTCGGGCGCCGCCTCGGAGACGGCGTCCCGCGTGCCGGTGGTGCCCATGACGGAAGCCGCGTAGACGAACCCCCGGCAGACCGCGGTCGTGGCCGCCATGCGCTCGTCGGTGGACGACGGGGCGACGAGGAAGATCGGGGCTACGTCGTGCGCCCGGGTGGCGGCCAGCCACGGCTCCGCCTCGTCCACGATCAGGTCGGGGATGATGACTCCGGCGCCGCCGGCGGCGGCCAGGTCCCGTGCGAACGCGTCCAGGCCGTAGGCGAGCAGCGGGTTGACGTAGCTCATCACGATGGGCAGCGCGCCGCGGACCGCGACGCGCTCGACGAGGCCGAACACGTCCCGGGTCTTGAAGCCTGCGGCGAGCGCGGCGCGCTGGGCGGTGGAGATCGTCGCGCCGTCCAACACCGGGTCCGAGAACGGAAGGCCGACCTCGACCGCGTCGGCGCCGCCGTCCACCAACGCGTCGAACCAGCCGCGGCTCTCCGGCAGCGTCGGATACCCAGCCGGGAGGTAGCCGAAGAGGGCGGCGCGGTTCTCGCCGCGGGTGCGCGCGAAGAGCGCGTCGAGGTCGGAGGCCGTCACGTCCACGCCTTCCCGGCGGGCTGGTCGAGCGCGAAATACGTCATGGCTGTTTCCATGTCCTTGTCGCCGCGTCCGGAGATCGTCACCAGAACCGTTCCGCCGGAACCGATCTCGCGGGCCACGTCCAGCGCCCCGGCGACGGCGTGGGCGGATTCGATGGCGGGGATGATGCCCTCGGTGCGGGACAGCAGCGCGAACGCGTCCATCGCGGCGGCGTCGGTGACCGGCCGGTACTCGGCGCGTCCGATTTCCGCCAGGTGCGAATGCTCCGGGCCGACCCCCGGATAGTCCAGCCCGGCCGAGATGGAGTGCGACTCGAGGACCTGGCCGTCGGAGTCCTGCAGCAGGTACGACCGGGCGCCGTGCAGCGCGCCCACGGTGCCGCCCGTGATGGTGGCGGCGTGCCGGCCGGTCTCGATACCGTCCCCGGCGGCTTCGCAGCCCACCAGGCGCACGCCCGGGTCGTCGAGGTAGGCGTGGAACGATCCGATCGCGTTCGACCCGCCGCCGACGCAAGCCACCACCGCGTCGGGAAGCGCCCCGGTCAGGTCCAGCACCTGGGCCCGCGACTCGAGCGAGATGACGCGTTGGAAGTCGCGCACGATCAGCGGGAACGGATGCGGGCCGGCCGCCGTGCCGAACACGTACATGGTGTCGGCGACGTTGGTCACCCAATCGCGGAACGCCTCGTTGATGGCGTCCTTCAGCGTGGCCGAGCCCTCCTCGACAGAGACGACCTCGGCGCCCAGGAGGCGCATCCGGGCCACGTTGAGCGCCTGCCGACGCACATCCACGGCGCCCATGTAGATCGTGCACTTCAAACCGAACAGTGCGGCGGCGGTGGCCGTGGCCACGCCGTGCTGGCCGGCGCCGGTCTCGGCGATGATGCGTGTCTTCCCGCTGCGCACGGTGAGCAGCGCCTGGCCGAGCACGTTGTTGATCTTGTGGCTGCCGGTGTGGTTCAGGTCCTCCCGCTTGAGCAGGAAGCGCGCCCCGCCGATTTCGGCCGTGAGCCGTCTCGCGTCCGTGAGCGGGCTGGGCCGCCCGGCGTAACTGGTGGCCAGCCGGTCGAGTTCGGCGAGGAATTCCGGGTCGTGCCGGGCCTTCTCGAAGTTGTCGGCCACGTCGTCCAGCGCCGCGACCAGTGCCTCGGGCAGCCAGCGGCCGCCCATCGTGCCGTAGTAGCCACGGGCGTCCGGGTCGTGCGGCGTCTCGGCCAGACCGGCGGAGGCATGCGGCAGGTCGAGTCGGTTGTCCACGTCTGTCCTCGCCCGCGCCCTCTAGTTGGCGGGCCGCGGGCAGGCGGGGTGCGACCCTGCGGTGACGAGTTCGGAGACGGCGGTGCGGGGATCGGCGCTGGTCACCAGTCCCTCGCCGACCAGGACGGCGTCCGCGCCGGCGCCGGCGTAGGCCAGCAGGTCCGCCGGGCCGCGCACGCCGGACTCCGCCACCGTCACGATGTCGCTGGGCAGCCCCGGGGCGATTCGCGCGAACGTGTCGCGGTCCACCTCGAAGGTGGTGAGGTTGCGGGCGTTGATGCCGATCACCTTCGCCCCGGCGTCCAGGGCGCGGGACGCCTCGTCCTCGGTGTGCGCCTCGACCAGGGCGGTCATGCCGAGGGACTCGACCCTTTCCAGCAGCCCGACCAGCACGTTCTGCTCCAGCGCGGCGACGATCAGCAGCACCATGTCGGCGCCGTACGCCCGCGACTCGTGCACCTGATAGGGGCTGATGACGAAATCCTTGCGGAGCACCGGAATGTCGACCTCGGCGCGCACGGCGGCCAGGTCCGCGAGGCTGCCGCCGAACCGGCGGCTCTCGGTGAGCACCGAGATGGCGCGCGCCCCGCCGGCGGCGTAGCTGGCGGCCAGTTTCGCCGGGTCGGCGATGTCGGCCATCGCGCCGCGGCTCGGGCTGCTGCGCTTGATCTCGGCGATGACGCCGACGCCGGGAGCCTTGAGAGCGGTCAATGCGTTGCGGGCCGGGGGCGCGTCGGCGGCCCGGGCCTTGATCGCGGCGAGCGGCGTCGCCGCCTCGCGGGCGGCGAGGTCTTCGCGCACACCTTCGAGGAGGGCTTCGAGAACACTCACCTGTCGGTCTCCTCACAGCCGCTGCGATCGGATGGGCCCATCGTATCCGGCTTGGATGGGCGGTCGTGACACGGTCCGTTGCGGCCGGCGTTCCTGGCTACGGCGCCGCGCTGTCGTCGGTGGGGTCCACGCCGGCGTCCAGGGCCTGCCACCATGCGCCGGTATCCGGCTGGTCACGCGCCTCGGCCGCGTCGCGAGGGCCCGG
>JBIQMQ010000144.1:0-6798 GCA_044463185.1 Nakamurella lactea
GGCGACGAGGTGATCGTGCCGTCGTTCACGTTCGCGGCCACCGCCAACTCGGTGGCGCTGACCGGGGCGACCCCGGTGTTCGCCGACATCGAGCCCGGCTCCTTCTGCCTGGATCCGGCCGCGGTGGAAGCCCGTATCACCGAGCGCACCGTGGGCATCATGCCCGTGCACCTGTACGGGCACCCCGCGGATATGACGTCATTCGCGGCGCTCGCCGACAAGCGCGGACTGAAGCTGTTCGAGGATGCCGCGCAGGCACACGGCGCGTCGCTGCACGGCACCCCGGTCGGTGCGTTCGGCACGTTCGGCATGTTCTCGCTCTACCCGACGAAGAACATGACCTCCGGCGAGGGCGGCATGGTGTCCTGCGCCGACGACGACCTGGCGCGGCGGGTGAAGCTCTACCGCAACCAGGGGATGGAGAAGCAGTACCACAACGAATTGGTCGGCTTCAACAACCGCATGACCGATATCCACGCGGCGATCGGCCGGGTGCAGCTCACCAAGGTCGACGCCTGGACCAAGCAGCGCCAGGACAATGCGGCGTTCCTGTCCGCGAACCTCACCGGGGTCACGACGCCGCCGGTCGCCGAGGGAGCCGTGCACGTCTACCACCAGTACACGGTGCGGGTCGCGGACGACCGTGACGGCGTCGCCAAGGCGCTGCGCGAGGAGTTCAACATCGGCTCGGGCATGTTCTACCCGGTGCCCAACCATCGGCTCGCCCCGTTCGCAACCGACGACGACCTGCCCGAGACCGAGCGCGCCGCCCGCGAATGCCTGTCGCTGCCGGTGCACCCGTCGCTGTCGCAGGGCGACCTGGAGCGCATCGTCACCGCGATGAACACGCTGACCTCCGCGGGGGCCTGAGCCGTGGCGAATCTCAAGGCGGGTCTGATCGGACTAGGCATGATGGGCCGGCACCACGCCCGGGTGCTGTCGTCGCTGGACGGCGTGGACCTGGTGGCGGTGGCCGACCCGGCCGGTGACCCGCACCACGTGGCCGGCGGTCGGCCGGTGCTCGACGGCGTACAGGGCATCATCGATGCCGGCGTCGACTACTGCGTGGTGGCGGTGCCCACGGCCTACCACCTGGAGGTGGGGCTGGCGCTGGCCGAGGCCAGCATCCACGCGTTGATCGAGAAGCCGCTGGCGAAGGACACCGCCTCGGCCCGGCAGCTCACCGAGGCGTTCGCCTCGGCGGGTCTGGTCGGCGGGGTCGGGCACATCGAGCGGTTCAACCCGGCGCTGCAGTCGGCCCGCGCCCGCATCGAGGCGGGGGACCTGGGCGAGGTGTTCCAGGTGGCCACCCGCCGCCAGGGGCCGTTCCCCAACCGCATCTCCGACGTCGGCGTGATCTTCGACCTGGCGTCGCACGACGTGGACCTCACCGCCTGGGTGGTGGGCCAGCGATTCGCGACGGTATCCGCGTTCACCGCGAAACGCAGTGGCCGGCCCTACGAGGACCTGGTGGCCATGAGCGGCGAGCTCACGGGCGGTACCGTCACCGACCACCTGGTGAACTGGCTATCCCCGCTGAAGGAGCGCGTCACCACGATCACCGGGGAACGCGGCGCGTACATCGCCAACACGCTCACCGCGGAATTGACCTTCTACGCCAACGGCGTCAGCCTGAACACCTGGGACAATCTGGCCCAGTTCCGGGGCGTGACCGAGGGCGACGTGATCCGGTACGGCATCGACAAGCCGGAGCCGCTGCGCACCGAGCACGAGCACTTCCGGGACGCCGTCCTGGGCAAGGACTCGGACATCGTGACGATGCAGCAGGGCCTGGACACCGTCATCGTCTGCGAGGCCGCCGTGCAGTCCGCCGCGACCGGCACCACCATCCGCTTGGAG
Source organism: Nakamurella lactea (assembly GCA_044463185.1). GTDB lineage: Bacteria > Actinomycetota > Actinomycetes > Mycobacteriales > Nakamurellaceae > Nakamurella > Nakamurella lactea_A. The sequence goes on from JBIQMQ010000144.1 coordinate 1,861, forward strand.
AACGCATGAACATCACCGTCGTCGGACTCGGCAAGATCGGTCTGCCGCTGGCCGTGCAGTACGCGACGTCCGGGCACCGGGTCTTCGGCGCCGACGTGAACCCCGGCACCGTCGCCACGGTGAACGACGGCCGCGAGCCATTCCCGGGCGAGGCGCATCTCGCCGAGAAACTGGCCGCCGTCGTGTCGTCCGGGTCGTTGACCGCCACGACCGACACCGCCGACGCGGTGTCCCAGTCCGACACGGTGGTGATCGTGGTGCCGCTGTTCGTGGATAGCGCCGACCAGCCGGACTTCGGCTGGATGGACGCCGCCACCAGCGACGTGGCGCGGGGCCTGAAGCCCGGCACCCTCGTCTCCTACGAAACGACGCTGCCGGTGGGCACCACCAGGAACCGCTTCAAGCCGATGCTGCAGTCCGGGTCGGGCCTGACGGAGGGCACCGACTTCCACCTGATCTTCTCCCCGGAGCGGGTGCTGACCGGCCGCGTCTTCGCGGATCTTCGCAAGTACCCCAAGCTGGTCGGCGGCCTGTCCGCGGCCGGCGCCGAGCGCGGTGTGGACTTCTACCGGCAGGTGCTGCAGTTCGACGAGCGGCCGGACCTGCCCCGCGGCAACGGCGTGTGGGACCTCGGCTCCGCCGAGGCGGCCGAACTGGCGAAGCTCGCCGAGACCACCTACCGGGACGTGAACATCGGACTGGCGAATCAGTTCGCGACGTTCGCCGCCGAGCACGGTATCGACGTCTACCAGGTGATCGAGGCGTCCAATTCGCAGCCGTACAGCCACATCCACCGGCCGGGCATCGCCGTGGGCGGGCACTGCATCCCGGTGTACCCGCGGCTGTACCTGTGGGGCGACCCGTCGGCCACCGTGGTGCGCGCCGCCCGCGCCGCCAACGCGGCGATGCCGTCGTACGCGGTGGGACTGGCCGCCGGCGCCTACGGCGACCTGTCCGGCGCCCGGGTCGCCGTCCTGGGGGCTGCCTACCGTGGCGGGGTCAAGGAGACCGCGTTCTCCGGAGTGTTCGCCACCGTCGAGGCGCTGCGCGAGGCAGGCGCCCAGGTCGTGGTGCACGACCCGATGTACAGCGACGAGGAGCTGGCGGGCTTCGGCTGGGCGCCGTTCCACTTGGGGAACACGGCGGAGCCGGTGAACCTGGCCATCGTGCAGGCCGACCATGCCGAGTACCGGTCGCTGACCGCGGCCGACCTGCCGGGCGTGACGGTGATCGTCGACGGGCGCGCCATCCTGGACGCCTCGGAGTTCCCCGGCGTCGATATCCGGGTCATCGGCCGGGCGGTCGCCTAACCCGCTGCCCGCCCCGCGGCGTCAGGCGCGGTCGAGCAGCGCGGCGACCACGCGTTCGGCGGCGTCGCCCCGGCCGTACGGGTGTGAGCGTTCCACGGCGGGCGTCGGGCGCAGTGCGATCGTGGCGAGGTTGGCCAGTGACGGATCGAGCACGTTCCAGCCGCCGGCCAGCGTCTCGACCCATTCCGTCTCGGTGCGGATCGTGGTGCACGGCACGCCCAGCAGGTAGGCCTCCTTCTGCAGGCCGCCGGAGTCGGTGATCACGCCGGCGCTGCCCGCGACGGCCGCCACCATGTCGGGGTAGGCGAGTGGCTCCGCGGCGCGGATCGCGCCCCGCTGCACCGTCAGCCCGAATCCGCGGGCGCGGGCGACCAGCCGGGGGTGCGCGGCCAGGACCACCGGGACCGGCAGCGCCGCCAGCCCGTCCAAGATCGCCGCCAACCGGTCGCGGTCGTCGGTGTTGTCCGCGCGGTGCACGGTGGCCAACAGGTACGGCGAGTCCGCGTCCACGCCGTCCGGCAGCGGCACGGCTCGGCCCGCGACCTTCGCGGCGGTACCCAGGCACACGTCGGCCATCACGTCGCCCACCAGCACCGACCGCGCGGCCAGGCCCTCGTCCGCCAGGTGGTTCATGGCGGTCTCGGTGGGCGCCAGCAGCAGGTCCGCGGCGTGGTCGGTCAGGACCCGGTTGTGCTCCTCGGGCATGCGGCGGTTGAAACTGCGCAGACCCGCCTCCAGGTGCGCCACCGGCAGGTGGATCTTCACCGCCGCCACCGTCGCGGCCAGCGTCGAGTTCGTGTCCCCGTACACCAGCGTCCAATCCGGGCGCTCGCGCTCCAGCACGGTCTCCACCGCGGCCAGCATCGCCCCGGTCTGCGCCCCGTGCGGACCGGAGCCGATGCCGAGATCCACGTCGGCGCGCGGAATGTCGAGCATCTCGAAGAACACGTCCGACATGTTGCGGTCGTAATGCTGGCCGGTGTGCACGATCACGTGCTGCACGTCCGTGCGCCTGGAGCAGGCGTGCGCGATCGGCGCCAGCTTCACGAACTGCGGCCTCGCACCCACCACCGAAACGATCTTCACGGTGACACCTCCGCGGCGCTGTTGGGTGTGTTGTCGGCCGGGCGGCCGGCTGCGGCGGCCGCGTCGCCGCCGCGCTTCGCGGGTGTGACGGAATCCGCGGGCGGCCGCTCCCGCCGTATCGCGGCCACCGCCGGGGCGAGCATCCAGGCCGCGATCGCCATCGACGCGATGGAGAACAGGTTCGTGGTCATGGCGTTGAGCGCGAATGCGATGAAGCCGAGCGTGGGGGCCAGCACGAGCGCCCGGCGGCTCGCCACGAAGCGCAGCGCGAGCCCGATCGCCACCGCCAGCGCCAGCGCGGCGAACACGCCGGACTCGCTGGCCACGTAGAGCAGCGAGTTGTGCGGCGTGACCGGGGCCGCCGGATCGTCGGGGAGCTGGTAGGTCGGCATGTAGTCGAGGTAGTTGCCCGGGCCGACGCCGAACGCCCAGTTGTCGGTGAACATCCGCCATCCGACCTTCCACAGCGGGACGCGATCGGTGGAGAAGTTCGTCATCCGCGCCCGCAGCGGCGTCGCCAGGAACAGCACCAGGGCGGCCGTCACCGTCGGCACCCACACCCGCGGCCTGGTCGAGGCCAACAGCAGCACGATGACCGCGGCCGTGCCCAGCGCGATCGGCACCCGCGACAGCGTGAAGGCCAGGCCGAAGAAGATCACCACGGCGGCGACGACCCACCGCCACCGCCGCCCGCGCATCGCCGCCATGGCCAGCCCCACCGCGATCGGCAGCGCCAGCGCGAACAGCCCGCCGACGAACGTGGACGCCATGCCGGTGGTTCCGGTGATGCGGCCCCACACCGGCATGCCGCCGATCGAGCCGCCGTTGAACGAGATGCCGATGTAGCCGCCGGGCCCCACCCATCGCAGGGCGTACGCCACCAGCCCGAACAACGCCTCGAAGGTGGCCACCGCCACCAGCGCCCGCAGCATGCGCACCCCGTCCGCGCGGCTGCGCAGCAGTAGATAGGCGCAGCCCACCAGCACCGCGTTCAGCGCCCACCGCGCCGGGCCCGCCGCCAGCGAGTGCACCGACCCCGCCCGCAGCGCCGCTATCAGGGTGAACGGCACCATCGCGGCCAGCGCCCACACCTCGGGCGCCCGGAAAAGGCCCACCGCGCGCCAGGCCGGATAGCGCAGCGCGGCCCACAGTCCGACCGCGGCGGCCGCCAGCGCCGGCAGGTCCGTCACGTCCAGTCCGGTCGATCCCAGCGCAACATGCGGCATGGCCGGTGTCAGGGCGATCAGGACGGTGAATGCGACCGCCGGCCATGCGGGCCGCGCCGGCGCCGGCGCGGGTTCCGTTCGGCCCGCGACGCCGGCCGAGCCTAAGGGCTGCGTCATGCCCGTCCCTGCCGCAGCGCCGCCGTCCGCTCGATCGCGCGGATCACCTGCCCGCGCACATCGTTGTCGAACGACGGCAGCGCGTGCTTCTCGCGGCGGGGGATGTCCAGCCGCGCCACGTCGCCGGGCGACGACAGGCGCCCCATCCGACCGGAGGCGATCAACGCCTCGTCCACCGAGCCGAGCCGCCCGGAGAACATCGTCCACACCGGCACGCCGAGGGCGACCGCCTCCCGGTTCATCGTGCCGCCGGCGGAGATCACCGCGTCGGACTGCCACACCAGCGCCGGCCCGTCGATGGCGTGGTCCAGCACCCGCACCGTCTCGGAGCCGATGTGCTCGGTCAGGATCGGCACCTGCGACGGGTGCCGCGGCAGCACGAACGTCATCGTGTCGGGCAGCTCGCGCAGCCGGTCGACGACGGCGGTCCAGATCGGGTTGTCGTCGCGGTGGTACATGGCGCCCACGGCGGGCGGGCGCAGGGTCACGATCCGGCCGTCGAAGCCGTCGATGCCCAGGCCGGCGAGGATGCCCGGGTCGGGCCGGAAGTCGGCGAGGTAGACCTCTTCCTTCAGGCCGTGGTAGCGCCAGGTCTTGCCGCGGCCGCCGTGCGCGTTGACGTGTTCGCGCACGAACGGCTCGGGCAGCAGCAGGCGGTTGGCCAGCCGGAACAGCAGGTGCGTGCCGGGGTGGTGCTCGTAGTCGACCATGGCCATGTCGGGGATGCGCAGCAGGCGGGCCGTGATCGGCTGGTCGTACGAGCCGTGCGCGACCGCGACGTCCGGGGCGAAGTCGCGCACCACCGGCATCAGTGCGCGCACCCGCTCGCCGAGCGAGGTCACCTTGCCGGCCAGTTTCTTTCGCTCGCCGGAGCCGATGATCCTCGGCTCGTCGAACAGCTTCTGGGCCAGTTCCACGGTGTGGGCGAAGCGGCGGGCGGTCACCAACACCTCGTCGCCGCGTTCCTTGAGCGCCCGTACGATGGGTGCGAAGAAGAGCGCATGCGGTGAGTTGGTCAGATCCACCCACACACGCACCGCGGCCCCGCCTCCACCTGTCGATTCACGTCCGAACTATCGCCGGGGTCCGGCCGCGCGATACCCGTTAGAGTGGTCCCGCCAGCACCCTGTGCTCCCTGTCTAGGGATAATACTCAACACCCGGTGGCGTCCTGCGGCGCGGAAAGGCGACAGGCGTGGC
>JBIQMQ010000145.1:0-6783 GCA_044463185.1 Nakamurella lactea
GGCCAAATCCGTTGACTCCGATGCGCACAGTCACGGCTCACGTCTCCTTGCCTTCAGTGGTGTCGCCGGGCCGTCGGTGGCTGCGGCGTCAAGTCTTCCAGCCGCCATCCTAACCGCTCCTTGATCGATACAGCACTGGGGCCCTGTGCCGATGGGGCGCCGGATCGGTCAGAGATCGAGCATGTCGGGAGTGACGGCTGCCTCGGTGCCAGGGATACCCAATTGGCGGGCGCGGCGATCGGCGATGGTCAGCAGCCGGCGGATGCGGCCGGCGATGGCGTCCTTCGTCATCGGCGGGTCGGCGAGTTGCCCCAGTTCCTCCAGGGACACCTGGCCATGCTGCATGCGGAGCTTCCCGGCGGCGACCAAGTGGTCGGGGGCCTCACCGCCGAGGATCTCCAGGGCCCGGCCGACCCGAGCGGCCGCAGCCACGGCCGCGCGGGCGGATCGGCGCAGGTTCGCGTCGTCGAAGTTGGCCAGCCGGTTCGCCGTCGCGCGCACCTCTCGGTGCTCCCGGCGCTCCTGCCACACCACGACGGAGCGGTGCGCTCCGATGCGGCCCAGCACGGTCGCGATCGCGTCGCCGTCCCGGATCACGACGCGGTCGGCGCCGCGCACCTCGCGGGATTTCGCCGACACGCCCATGCGGCGGGCGGCGCCCACCAGCGCGAGCGCCGCCTCCGGGCCCGGGCAGGTGACCTCGAGGGACACCGAGCGGGCCGGCTCGGTCAGCGAGCCGTGCGCCAGGAACGCGCCGCGCCATGCGGCTTCGGCGTCGGCCAGGGATCCGGTCACGATGTGCGGTGGCAGGCCGCGCACCGGCCGGCCGCGCTGGTCCAACAGTCCGGTCTGGCGGGCCAGGGTGTCGCCGCCGGCCACCACTCGCACCAGGTAGTGCGTGGTCTTGCGCAGTCCCCCGGGCGCCACGGCGTGCAGGGTGGCGCGCTGGCCGTAGAGTTCGGCGATCTCGTGCCGCACCCGCTGCGCGGTGGCTGCGTGATCCAGCTCTGCTTCGATCACGACCCGGCCCGCGACGATGTGCAGCCCGCCGGAGAAACGCAAGATGGTGGCCACCTCCGCCTTGCGCGCCGAGGGGCGGGTGATGACGACGCCGCACAGTTCGTCCTTGACATCGATCGTCATCGCCATGGATGCGCCACGCTCCTCATCGCTTCCTGGTCCGTCGCTCCGTGCGCGTTGTGTGCCATCGGCACGTGCGCGCTGTGCGCCCTAGGCACCGGCGGCCGATCCCACTGGGCCCATCCTGATCCCACCGAGCACGCTATCCAACGCCGACGACAGCGCCAGCGGGTGGTGCCGCGGTGAATCGCCGTCGGCAATGTCGGCGAGCATCACCCGGGCACCCAGCCGCCGCGCCGCCGAGGTGAGTCGCTGCGGTAGCGGCACGGCATGCCGGTCTGCCAGCACGGTGTCGATCCGCAGTCGCGGTGCGTGCGCCGCCAGCACGTCGAGGTGCTGTTCCGGTGAGAAGCCCTCGGTCTCGCCGGGCTGCGGCGCCAGGTTGAGTACCAGCAGTCGGCGGGCCGGCGCGGTGACGATCGCGTCGGCCAGTTGCCGGATCATCAGGTGCGGCAGGACGCTGGTGAACCAGGATCCGGGCCCCAGGGTGATGAGGTCGGCCGCCGCGATCGCTTCCAGCGCTTCCGGGCAGGCCGGGACGTCCGACGGGGTCAGCCGCACGCTCTGCACGATGCCGGGGGTGGCGGCGACCGCCACCTGCCCGCGGATCTGCCGGACGGCGTGAGGATCCTCGTCCAGCCCGGTGACGTCGGCGATCAGGTCGAGCGGCTGGCAGGCCATGGGCAGCACCCGGCCGCAGGCGCCCAACATGCGCCCCGCGGCATCCAGCGCCGCCACCGGATCCTTCAGCACCTCGGCCAGCCCGACCAGCAGGATGTTGCCCACCGGGTGTCCGGTCAGCGCCCCCTGCCCGCTGAACCGGTGCTGGAAGGTGCGTCCGATGAGTTCGCCGTCGCCGGTCTCGCCGGCCAGTGCGGCCAGTGCCATGCGCAGGTCGCCGGGCGGAAGTGTCCCCGGCAGGTCGCGGCGTAGCCGGCCGGAGGAGCCGCCGTCGTCGGCGACCGTCACCACGGCGGTGATATCCACGTCGAGGCGGCGCAGCGCCCGCAGCATCACGAAGAGGCCGTGCCCGCCGCCGACGGTCACCACCTTCATCCGGCGACCTTGTTCTGCCCGGGGCGGCGTCATACTCGGTTGTTGAGGTGCGTCCATGGCGCCGTCACTCCCGGCCCAGGTCGCGGTGCACCACGGTGACGCTGCGGCCCTGCCCGGCCAGCCGCCGGCCGATCTCCTCGGCCACCGCCACGGAGCGATGTTTGCCGCCGGTGCAGCCCACCGCGAGCGTGACGTACCGCTTGCCCTCCCGCTCGAACCCGTCGCCGATGAGGTCGAGCAGGTCCACGTAGCGGTCGACGAACTCGCGGGCGCCGGGGCGGCTGAGCACGTACTCGGAGACCGGGTGGTCGGTGCCGTTCAGCGGACGCAGCTCCGGATCCCAGTGCGGGTTGGGCAGAAAGCGCATGTCGATGACGAGATCCGCGTCCAGCGGCAGCCCGTACTTGAAGCCGAACGACAGGATCGTCATCGAGGACGTCGGCTTGACCTGCGGGAACGCGTCGATGATGCGGTCTCGCAGTTCGTGCACGGACAGGTCACTGGTGTCGATCACCAGGTCGGCCTCGTTGCGCAGCGGTCCGAGCAGGGCGCGTTCGGCGGCGAGCCCGTCCACCAGGCGGCCCTCCCCTTGCAGCGGGTGGGCGCGGCGGTTCGCCTCGTACCGGCGGATCAGCGCGGCATCGCTGGCATCCAGGAAGAGCACGCGCGGCCGGTAGCCCCGGGCGTCGAGGGACTTGATGACACCGGCCAGATCCTCGGTGAAGACGCGGGCCCGGACATCCAGTACCACCGCCATCCGATTGACCGCGCCCCCGGTGCGGGCGCCGAGATCCACCATGGTGCCGATCAGCTCGGCGGGCAGGTTGTCCACGACGAACCAGCCGAGGTCCTCCAGGCTGCGCGCCGCGGTGGTGCGGCCGGCGCCGGACAACCCGGAGATCACCACCACTTCGATGCCGGGACTCGCCTCCACGGCGGACGGTTCGGTGCCCTGGTCGTGGTCGGGGGCGCTGGCGGAAGTCACACTGTGATCCTGCCAGGGCCGGACGAGGGGCCGCTACCGCCCGCCGGCCAGCGCCGCCACAATGGCCGCGGCCGTCGCTGGCCCGATGCCGGGAACGGCCGCGATCTCCTCGGCCGTCGCCGCCCGGATCTTCTTCACGGACCCGAAGTGCTTCAGCAGCGCCGCGCGCCGCACTCCGCCGAGGCCCGGCACCGTGTCCAGCGCGGACACCGTCATGCTCTTCGAGCGTTTGGCGCGGTGGAACGTGATCGCGAAGCGGTGCGCCTCGTCGCGCAGCCGTTGCAGCAGGTACAGCGCCTCGCTGGTGCGCGGGAAGATGACCGGGTCGTCCTCGCCGGGCAGCCACACCTCCTCCAGTCGCTTGGCCAGTCCGCAGACTGCGACGGTGGCGATGTTCAGTTCGGCCAGCACGGCCGCCGCGGCGTTGACCTGCGGCGCGCCGCCGTCCACCACGAGCAGTTGCGGCGGGTAGGCGAATCGGCGCGGCCGGCCGGTCTCCGGGTTGAGGCCGCCCTCCGGCTCGGCGGTCGCCACCGTCCCGTCGGAGTGCGTGAAGCGCCGCCGCACCACCTCGGCGATCGACGCGACGTCGTCACCGGGCCGGTCCCGGATGGTGAACCGGCGGTAGTCGCTGCGCTTCGGCAGGCCGTCCTCGAACACCACCAACGATGCGGCGACGTTCGTGCCCTGGACGTGCGAGATGTCGATGCATTCGATGCGCAGCGGGCTCGTGTCCATGCCCAGGGTCGCCGCGATCTCTTCCAGGGCGGCCGAGCGTGCGGTCAGATCCGACGCGCGCCGCAACCGGTGGATGCGCAGCGCCTCGGTGGCGTTGGCGTGCACGGTGGCGGCCAGCGCGCGCTTGTCGCCGCGGCGGGCCACTCGCAGCGACACGCGGGCGCCGCGCAGCCCGGACAGCCAGTCGGCCAGTTCGCGGTGGCCCGCCGGCAGCACCGGCACCAGGATTTCGCGCGGAACCGCGGTGCCGCCGTCGTCGGCGCTGTGTTCGCCGTAGAACTGCTGCAGGAAATCCTTGACGATCACCGGCAGTCGGGTCGCATCACCGTCGGCGGCGGCGGCGTTCGCGGCCGCGGCCCGTTCCGGGTGTCCGTCCGGGCTGTCGTCGGATTCGTCGTCATCCACCGGGATGTCCACGATCCAGCCGCGTTGGCCGCGGATCCGTCCGCCCCGCACGTGGAACACCTGGACCGCGGCCTGCAGCTCGTCGCCGGCGATCCCCACCACGTCGGCGTCGGTGCCGTCCGGCAGGACCACGGCCTGCTTCTCCATGGCCTTGCGGACGGCGGACAGGTCGTCGCGCAGCCGTGCCGCCCGCTCGAAGTCCAGGGCATCCGAGGCGTCGGCCATCTCCCGTTCCAGCCGGCGGATCAGCGGCCGGGTCTGCCCGGACATGAACTCGCAGAAGTCCTCCACGATGGTGCGGTGCTGCTGCTCGGAGACCCAGCCCACGCACGGCGCCGAGCACTTGCCGATGTATCCGAGCAGGCAGGGCCGCCCGGTCCGTTCTGCCCGTCGGAATACCGCCTGCGAACAGGTTCGCGCCGGGAACACCCGCAGCAGCAGGTCGAGGGTCTCCCGGATCGCCCAGGCATGCGAGTACGGCCCGAAGTAGACCGTGCCCTTCTTGTGCGGACCGCGCATCACCTGCAGCCTCGGGAACCGCTCCCCCACGGTGACGGCCAGCTCCGGATACGACTTGTCGTCCCGGAACTTCACGTTGAACCGAGGGCTGAACTCGTTGATCCAGGTGAACTCGAGCTGCAGCGCCTCGACCTCGTTCGCGACGACCGTCCATTCGACGGATCCGGCCGTCGTGACCATCTGCGCGGTCCTCGGATGCAGGCCCGCCACGTCCGCGAAGTACGAACTCAGCCGCTGCCGCAGGTTCTTGGCCTTGCCGACATAGATCACCCGGCCGTCCGGATCACGAAACTTGTACACACCGGGCGAGGTGGGGATGGCCCCCGGCGCCGGGCGGTAACTGGTCGGGTCGGACACCCTTGCAGGGTAGATCAGCGTTCCGACGCCGCACCGGAGTACGGCCCGGCCCGATAGTGTGGTGAACGGTGTGGCCGTTCCGGACCGGGCCACGGCCTTCGGACCGGACGGTGTGGCGACGGGAGCATGTGTGGAGATCTGGCCTGGTCAGGCGTACCCGCTGGGTGCGACGTTCGACGGTTCCGGTACCAACTTCTCGCTGTTCAGCGAGGTGGCCGAGCGCGTGGAGCTGTGCCTGTTCGACGAGCACGACGCCGAAACGCGCATCACCCTGCCCGAGATGGACGGCTATGTCTGGCACGGCTACCTGCCCGGCGTGGTGCCCGGCCAGCGCTACGGGTACCGGGTGCACGGCCCCTACGACCCGGCCCGCGGCCTGCGCTGCAACCCGGCGAAGCTGCTGCTCGATCCGTACGCGAAGGCGATCGACGGGCACCCCGACTGGGATCCGTCGCTCTTCTCGTATCCGGTCGGCTACCCGGATGCGGCCGGCCAGGCCGACGCCATCGAGACCACCGACTCGGCACCGCACATGGCGAAAGCCGTGGTGATCAACCCCTACTTCGACTGGAGCGGCGAATCCCGGCCGCGCTCGCTGTACCACGACACCGTCATCTACGAGGCGCACGTCAAAGGGTTGACCGCCGCGCATCCGGACCTGCCGGACGAGGTGCGTGGCACGTACGCGGGTCTGGCGCACCCGGTGATCCTGGACCACCTGACCCGGCTCGGAGTGACGGCGGTCGAGCTGATGCCGGTGCACCAGTTCGTTCCCGACCAGCACCTGTTGGAGCGCGGCCTGACGAACTACTGGGGATACAACACCATCGGGTTCTTCGCACCGCATCACGCCTATTCGGCGGCGGGCTCGCTGGGCGGCCAGGTGCAGGAGTTCAAGTCGATGGTGAAGGAGCTACACAACGCCGGCATCGAGGTGATCCTGGATGTCGTCTACAACCACACGGCCGAGGGCAATCAGCTCGGCCCGACGCTGTCGTTCCGGGGCATCGACAATCCGGCGTACTACCGGCTGATGGACGACGACCCGCAGTACTACCGGGACTACACCGGGACGGGGAACTCGCTCAACGTGCGGTCGCCGCACGCGCTGCAGCTGCTGATGGACTCGCTGCGCTACTGGATCACCGAGATGCACGTGGACGGCTTCCGGTTCGATCTCGCCGCCACGTTGGCCCGCGAGTTCTACGACGTGGACCGGCTGTCCAGCTTCTTCGAACTCGTGCAGCAGGATCCAACCGTCAGTCAGGTGAAGCTGATCGCCGAGCCGTGGGACGTGGGTCCCGGCGGCTACCAGGTGGGCAACTTCCCGCCGCGCTGGACCGAGTGGAACGGGAAGTACCGGGACACGGTGCGCGACTTCTGGCGGGGCGAGCCGGCGACGTTGGGCGAGTTCGCCGCGCGGCTGACCGGTTCGGCCGACCTGTACGAGGACTCGGGGCGCCGCCCAGTGGCATCGATCAACTTCGTCACGGCGCACGACGGCTTCACGCTGGCCGACCTGGTGTCGTACAACGGCAAGCACAACGAGGCCAACGGCGAGGGCGGCCGGGACGGCACGGACG
>JBIQMQ010000146.1:0-6777 GCA_044463185.1 Nakamurella lactea
GACGGGAAGTCGCTCATGGCTATTGACGGTACCTGCCGGGTCCCACAACGCCGACAGTGAGGAGCTGCGCGCCGCAGCGAGGAGCCGAAGGCCGACGCCTGTGCTTGACGAATCTCATGGCCACGATCACGGACGTGCCGCATTGGCGACGACACCCTGGGCGGTTTGTCTGAAATGCCGCTGCACGTGCAGCGCGTTAGGCGGTCTGGTGCACTTGTCGGCATGTACGAGAGCAGCGAGGACCTCGACCGTCTGCAGGCGCTGCTGGACGCCAGCGCGGCACACGCCGGGCCGCACCTGCGGAGCATCATCACCGAGGTTCGCCGCCTCGACGCAGCGGGCCTGTGTGCCGCGCTCAGCGGCATGCGATTGCTGTCCGCGGCCACCGTCACGGCCGACGGGCGCCCACTGAGCGGACCCGTGGACGGCTACTTCCTGCACGGGTCGTTCTGGTTCTCCACCAGTCGCGACAGCGTCCGTGCTCGCCACCTGGCGCGGCGGCCCGTCATCAGTGTGACCCATGTGCCGGACGTGCATCTCGCGGTCTCGGCACACGGCACGGCGACCCTGTTCGACTTCCCGGGCCCGGACACCGGTGAACTCCGGCAGGCGATGCTCGACCACTATCTGCCGCTGCAGGGCCCCGAGTTCCAGGACTGGATCGACGCCATGGGCGACGGGGTTGCGGTCCGCGTCGACGCCGAGAAGCTGTTCGTCTTCCACATGGCCGACTGATCGGCGAGCGCCCCTCCGGCTGCGGCCCTGCGGCGCGCAGCGCCGAGGGCTGCGTCATACCCGCATTCTTGGAGGGCCGCCGTGCTCCCCGGTATGATTCCCGGAAGGTCATGAGTCCCAGCGCGTCTTGTCCGAAAGACGCAAAGCTCCGGCTTGCTGGGCGGCAACCCTCCACACGCGGTGGGGTGCCCCGGGTGATGACCTGGCGGCCCGTCGAAACGCGGCGGGCGGCAAGCGCGGCTCGCGTGGGCGGGCCCAGTAGACGCTAAGGAGCGCCCGCTGTGTGTGATCTTCGAATGTGCCCGTCCTGCTGAACCCTGCTGACGACCGGCGGGGCTGATGCGGCGTCCGCCGCGATAGCATCCCTTCGCGATCCCGGCCGACCGTGCCCTCGCCCGTCGTCTCCCCGCTGCAGCATCGGCGAATCCCTCCGCGGGTACTCGCCCGCCGGTCCGTCAGCGGATACATGCGGCCCCTGCCGCCGGTGTGACGTGAGGACGGAGACATGACGATGACGCTGACCGGTTCCTGTACCGACGCGGCGGCCGCGGGCGGCGACACCGCGCGAGCCGCCGACACCGCTGTCGGAACCGCGGGAGCCGCTGTCGGTGACGCCGCGACCGCTGTCGGTGCCCCGGTGACCGCCGCCGGAGTCCCCGGAACCGCCACCCCGGGCGCCGCGACCATGCGCGGGCTGGACACGGCGTCCAGCGACGCGCTGCGCCACTCCGGTCGGCGGTATCTGGCGATCGGCGACCTGACGACCGAGTTCGGCGGCGTGATCGGCCCGGTGACCATCGCCTACGAGTCGTGGGGCACGCTCAACGCGGCCAAGGACAACGCGATCCTGGTCGAGCACGCCCTCACCGGCGACGCACACGTCGTGGGCTCGCGCGGCCCGGGCCAACCCAGCCCCGGCTGGTGGGAGGGCCTGATCGGGCCGAACGCGCCGTTGGACACCGAGCGATTCTTCGTCCTCGCGACCAATGTGCTCGGCGGCTGCATGGGCTCCACCGGCCCGTCCAGCCTCGCCGCCGACGGCAAACCCTACGGCTCGCGATTCCCGCGACTGACCATCCGCGACCAGGTGGCCGCCGAGATCGCCGCGGTCGACGCGCTGGGCATCGACACGTTCGCGGCGGTGATCGGCGGATCCATGGGGGGCATGCGGGTCCTGGAGTGGGCGGTGACGGCGCCGGAAAGGGTGCGGCGGGCCGTGGTCATCGCGTCGACCGCGGCCGCCTCGGCTGACCAGATCGCCTGGGCCGCACCGCAACTCGCCGCAATCCGGATGGATCCGGACTTCCGCGGCGGCGACTACTACGGGCATGCCACGCCGACGGCCGGCCTGTCCGTGGCGCGGCAGATCGCGCACACCACCTACCGCACCGCCACCGAGCTCTCGTCCCGGTTCGGGCGGGACCCGCAACCGGGGGAGGACCCGACTCGAGGCGGCCGCTACGCCGTCGAGTCGTACCTGGAGTACCACGGGCGCAAGCTCGTGCAGCGATTCGACCCGAACTCGTATTTGGTGCTCACGGAGGCGATGAATTCGCACGACGTCGGCCGGGATCGCGGCGGCGTCGAGCAGGCCCTGCGGCGTGTCGCGGCGGACGTCACCGTGGCCAGCGTCGACTCCGACCGGCTGTATCTGCCCAGCGAGAGCGAGCGGATCGCCGCCGGGGTCGCCCGCATCACCGGCGGCCGCCGGCAGACCCTCATCCGCTCGGAATACGGGCATGACGGATTCCTGGTCGAGGCGGATCAGGTGGCGGCGCTGATACGTGCCGCTCTCGCCAGGTGACCGTCGGGTGGGACGCGTCTCCGGGAGAGGGACCCCCTGCATCGATCCGGGCCGTGGGCGCGCGCTGACGACGCGGCCGCCACGACCGGCGTCAGTAGGGTGAGACACGGTGGGATGCGGGCATGCGTCCCGTGAAAGGTGCGCTATGGCAGTACGTTTCGGGTACAAGGCATCGGCCGAACAGTTCGGGCCGGTGGCCCTGGCCGAGTATGCGGTCGCGGCCGAGGAGGCCGGATTCGACTCGGTGTTCGTCTCGGACCACTTCCAGCCGTGGCGGCACGACGGCGGACACGCCCCGGCAGCGCTGCCCTGGCTGGGCGCCGTGGGCGCCCGCACCTCCCGGGTGGTGCTGGGCAGCTCCGTGCTGACGCCGACGTTCCGGTACCACCCGGCCGTCATCGCGCAGGCCTTCGCCACCCTCGGCTGCCTCTACCCGGGCCGGATCATCCTGGGCGTCGGCTCGGGCGAATCCCTCAACGAGGTGGCGCTCGGCGCCACCTGGCCGGATGGCAAGGAGCGATTCGCCCGGCTGCGCGAGGCGGTCGCCATGATCCGGCGACTGTGGGCCGAGGAACGGGTCACCATGGACGGCGAGTTCTTCAGCGTCGACCGCGCCACCATCTACGACAAGCCGGAGATTCCGATCCCGCTGTACGTCGGAGCGTCCGGGCCGGCCACCACCCGGTACGCCGGCCGGTCCGCCGACGGCTTCATCACCACCTCCGGCAAGGGCGACGAGCTCTACCGCGACCAGCTGCTACCGGCCCTGGCCGCCGGGGCCGAACGGGCCGGGCGCAGCGTCGCCGACATGGACCTGATGATCGAGATGAAGGTCTCGTTCGACCATGACGCCGCCCGTGCGCTCGCCGATACCCGCCACTGGGCCGCCCTGGCCCTGTCCGCGGAGGAGAAGACCCACGTCGACGACCCGATAGAGATGCAACGCCTGGCCGACGCCCTGCCGATCGAGCGTGCCGCGTCCCGCTGGATCGTCGGCTCCGACCCGGACGAGCACGTGACGCGGATTCAGCACTATCTGGATCTGGGCTTCACCCACCTGGTGTTCCACGCCCCGGGCCCGGACCAGGCCCGGTTCATCGAGCTGTACGGGCGCGAGATCCTGCCCCGGCTGCGGGCCTCGGCCGGCGCGCAACGGCAGGTCGCCACGTGACGGCTGCGAATCGGCCGGCCGCGGCGCCGAAGCGGAAGCGGCGCCGGCCGACTATGGAACTGCGTCAACTCCTGCCGACATCGGACGACTTCGCACCGATGCGCACGTCTTGGAAGGCGGACATCGCCGCCGGGCTGACCGTCGGCATCGTGGCCCTCCCGTTGGCCCTCGCCTTCGGCGTCACCTCGGGCGTCGGGGCCGCCGCCGGGCTGGTGACGGCGGTCATCGCCGGCTTCGTCGCCGCCGTGTTCGGCGGCTCCCACGTACAGGTCTCCGGGCCGACCGGGGCGATGGCCGTGGTCCTCGCTCCCATCGTCGCCAGCTACGGGGCGGCCAGCGTCGGCACCATCGCCCTGATCGCGGGGCTGATCCTTGTCGTCGCGTCCGCGCTGCGACTGGGCCAGATCATCAACCTCATCCCGTGGCCGGTGATCGAGGGATTCACCGCTGGAATCGCCATCATCATCTTCCTGCAGCAGGTACCCGCGGCGATCTCGGTGGTCCCCGAGATCGGCCAGAACGCCGCCGTCGCCGCCTGGCGCGGCGTGCACCAGGCGGTCACCTCCGGCGCGCCGGCGATGGCGTGGACGCTCGGCATCGCCGCCGTGGTGGTGGTCACGATGGTGGTCTCCCGCCGCATCCATCCGTCCATTCCGGGCTCGCTGGTCGGGGTCCTGGCGGCGACGATCCTCGCCGAGGTGGCCCACGCCCCGGTCGCCCGCATCGGCGCCCTGCCCGACGCGCTCCCGGCGCCGGCCCTGCCGCCCATCAGCGTCGAATCCATGGAGACGCTGTTCACCGCCGCGTTGGCGGTCGCCGCGCTGGCCGGGATCGAGTCCTTGCTATCCATCAAGGTCGCCTCCGGCATGGCCGACACCGGCATTCCGGAGCCGAACCGCGAACTGTTCGGCCAGGGCCTGGCCTCGGTCGCCGCCGGCGTGTTCGGCGGCATGCCGGCCACCGGCGCCATCGCCCGGACCGCCGTCAACATCAACGCCGGCGGCCGGTCCCGGCTGTCGGCGATGGTGCACGCGGCGCTGCTGCTGGCGGTGGTCTACCTGCTGGCGCCGGCCGTCTCGCTGATCCCGCTGTCCGCCCTGGCCGGGGTGTTGATGGTGGTCACCGTCGGGATGATCGACCTGGACGGCGCGCGCGCCATCTTCACATCCAGCAAGTCGGGCGCGTTCACCTATCTCGTCACCGCGGTGGTGACGGTGTCCTTCGACCTGATCGAGGCCGTCGAGATCGGCGTCGTCGTGGCCGCGTTCTTCGCCCTTCGCGCCGTCGCGATGAACAGCGTCGCCCGCCGCGAGCAGCTGCCCGGCGTGGCCCAGCCGGGCGACGAGCGCATCGCGCTGTACCGGCTCGACGGCTCGCTGTTCTTCGGGGCCGCCGACCGGGTTCTGGACCAGGTGCAGGAGGGCCTCGACAGCGAGGTCATCGTGCTGCGCATGTCGCAGCTCTCGTTCCTGGACGCGACCGGGGCACGCAAACTCGCCGAGGTCGTCACCACCCTGGAACGGCAGGGGGTGACGGTCCTGGTCAAGGGGCTGCGCGACACCCACCTCAAGCTCGCCACCCGCGCCGGGCTGATCGGCTCGCTGCGCCATCCCAACCACCTGTTCGACGACCTCGAGGCGGCCGTTGCGCACGCCCGCTCGCACATCGCGCGCGGTCGTTCCGCGCCGCCGGCGCCGGCGGACTCGGCGTCGTGATCGGTAGCGGTGCCGCCGGCTGCGGCGTCATCCACGTCACGCGGCCGACCGGCCCGCGCGCCTGCGCGTCGAACCGCGAGGAGCCCCGCTAGCCTGGCGGGTGTGGTGGCCCGCACAGCGGCCCGTATTCTGGACTGTAACGATTCAGTTCGTCGCCGCCTGCGGCGCGCTGCGTCGGCCACCTCAGCAGATCGTGACGGAAGGAACCTGACCCGTGGCAGCTATCGAACTCATTGGGGCCCGCGAGATTCTTGACTCCCGCGGAAATCCGACCGTCGAGGTCGAGGTCGCGCTGGAGGACGGGTCGCTGGCCCGCGCCGCCGTTCCCTCGGGCGCCTCCACCGGCGAACACGAGGCCGTGGAGCTCCGCGACGGTGACGCACAGCGCTACGGCGGCAAGGGCGTGCAGAACGCCGTGGAGGCGGTGCTGGACGAGATCGGCCCCGCGCTGATCGGTTTCGACGCGACCGAGCAGCGGGTCATCGACCTGAAGCTCATAGAGATCGACGGCACCCCCGACAAGGGACGGCTCGGCGCCAATGCCATCCTGGGCGTCTCGCTGGCCGTGGCGCGCGCCGCCGCGGAGTCCGCCGACCTCGACCTGTACCGCTACCTGGGCGGGCCGAACGCGCACATCCTGCCGGTACCCATGATGAACATCCTCAACGGCGGCGCGCACGCCGACACCGCCGTCGACGTGCAGGAATTCATGATCGCCCCCATCGGCGCCCCCACCTTCCGGGAGGCGCTGCGCTGGGGCGCCGAGGTCTACCACGCGCTGAAATCCGTGCTCAAGGCCAAGGGACTGGCGACCGGGCTCGGCGACGAGGGCGGTTTCGCGCCGTCGCTGGACTCCAACCGCGCTGCGCTGGACCTGATCCTCGAGGCCATCGGAACCGCCGGATACCAGGCGGGCTCGGACATCGCGCTGGCGCTCGATGTCGCGTCCACCGAGTTCTTCGAGGGTGGCTCGTACCGCTTCGAGGGCGCGCAGAAGACCTCGCAGCAGATGACGGACTACTACGCCGAGATCGCCGCGAACTACCCGGTCGTGTCCATCGAGGATCCGCTGGCCGAGGACGACTGGGAGGGCTGGATCGCGCTGACCGAGCGCCTCGGCGACTCGGTGCAAATCGTCGGCGACGACCTGTTCGTCACCAACCCGGAGCGGCTTGCCGAGGGCATCGAACGCGGCGCGGCCAACGCGCTGCTGGTCAAGGTGAACCAGATCGGCACGCTGTCCGAGACGCTGGACGCTGTGTCCGCGGCGCACCACGCCGGCTACCGCTGCATGATGAGCCACCGCTCCGGAGCGACCGAGGACACCACGATCGCCGATCTCGCCGTGGCCA
>JBIQMQ010000147.1:0-2899 GCA_044463185.1 Nakamurella lactea
TTGAGCTGCAAGACATCTCGGACATGAAGCAGTTCGACCTGCTGGAGATCCAGCACTTCTTCTCCGTCTACAAGGACCTGGAGCCGGGCAAGTCGACCGAGGGATCGAACTGGGTGGGCCGCGGGGACGCCGAGGCCGAGATCCGCATCTCCTTCGACCGGGAGACCGCGCGACTCGCCGCGGGCGGGCACTGACCGACCGCGCGCCGGCGCCTGTGACCCGGCGAGTATGACGCAGCCCTCGGGGTGGGCGCTTCCGGTAGCGCCGTGGGCGCCCAGCCGTATCCCGGCCGGCGTCAGCCGTCGGCACCGAGTCGAATCCCGGGCGGGCGTCAGCGGTGGGCGCCGAGTCGTGTCCAGATTGTGACCTTTCGGCTGCAACGCGGCAGCTGGCCCGCTCCGTCTCCCCCGCAATAAGGCACGCGGCCCTGCCGGCCAGCAGACCTGCGACGGCATCCGCGACCAGCCGCGGATCAAAGGGGCGCGATCATGAATACGAGGGCGAAAAGGCGGGTGGCGCTCGGCGCGGCCCTGGGCATGATTCTGGGGATCGGCGCACTCGCTGGGTGCACCAGCAGCGGTGCGGACTCGGCCGTCGCGGAAAGCATGGCCGGCGGCGCCATGGACAGCATGCCCGCGGACGGCGGCGTAGCCGCCGGCGGCGAACTGGGCCGGGACATGTCGTCGTCCGCGGAGGCCGCGGAGTCGGCCCAGGGCGAGGCCCCCGCCGCCTACGACCAATCCTCGGTCGCAGGGCGCACCGACGACGCGGGCAATCCGGTCAGCGCCGCGCAGGTGACCGACCGGCAGATCATCCGCACCGCGGAGGTGACGCTGGAGATCTCCGTCCCGCCGGAGAAGGACGCCGAGACTGGCGAGGAGAAGCCGGCCGGCGCC
This sequence comes from Nakamurella lactea, assembly GCA_044463185.1. GTDB lineage: Bacteria > Actinomycetota > Actinomycetes > Mycobacteriales > Nakamurellaceae > Nakamurella > Nakamurella lactea_A. The sequence goes on from JBIQMQ010000147.1 coordinate 897, forward strand.
GCGGCGCTGGCCGCCGCCGCCGCCCGCGCCGCCCACGCGGTGCGCGCCCTGGCAAACCTGCCGGACGCCTACGTCTCGGGATCCGACGGGCACGGTGCCACCGTCACAATCACCCTGCGGATCCCGGCCGGACGCTACGACTCCGTCATGGGCCGTTTGGCCGACATCGGCGAGGTGACGGGGCAGTCCGAATCCACCACGGACGTCACCGGCGAAATGGTCGACGTGGCCAGCCGCCTGCAGACGATGCAGGCTTCCGTCGACCGGCTGCGCGCGCTCATGGCGGAGGCGACGTCAATGAAGGACGTGATCGCGCTGGAGTCGGAGCTCTCCAGCCGAGAGGCCGAGCTGGAGTCGCTACAGCGGCGGCAGGCAACGCTGTCCGATCAGGTCGCCCTGTCCACGATCTCCGTCACGGTCAACGCGGTCGCCGCGGAGATCACGGCCGCGCAGGTCGAGCCCGCGGTCGAGAAGGCGTCGTTCGTCAAGGGACTGGAGGCCGGCTGGCGCGGATTGACCGCGGTGGGCCGGGGCGCAGCGGCGGTGATCGGCGCGCTGCTGCCGTTCCTGCTGCCGTTGGCGCTGCTGGGCGGGATCGCGTGGGTCGCCACCCGATCGGTGCGGGCGAAGCGGCGGGCAGCGCTACCAGCGGTTGCCGCCGGACACCCGCTTGACGTTGGGCCGGACGTCGCAGAGGTACACCATGACCCCGATCAGGGCAGCTAGCCACAAGATGCCCTGCGGCGCGAAGATTTGCGGCTCCACCATGGCCAGCCCGAGGACGACGCCGCAGGCCACCAGGATGCCGAACCAGGTGCCCTTGGTGAGTTTGTCCGCGGCGACGAAGGCGTCCGGCCGGCGCAGCGCGGCGTCGATGACGCAGAAGACGCCGAGCAGCGCACCGCCGTACATGAGCACCAAGTTGATGCCCTGGATGGTGTAGAGCACGAACAACGCCACGGCCCAAGGTTACGTGACCACCGCTCGGTTCAGTCGCCGGTGCCCTCCGCGTCGCGATTCGGAGCCGTCGCCGCAGGCCCGGTTGGCGAGGGCCCGGACGGCTTGGGCGCCGCGGGCTTGGCCGTGGGCGGCTTGGGTGCCGCGGGCTTCGGCGCCGCCGGCTTGGAGGCGGCAGGCTTCGGCGCTGCTGGCGTGGCCGCGGCGGGCTTCGGCGCTGCCGGCTTGCGGGTCGACCGCGAGGCAGCGGGATTCTTGGCCGCCGGCGGCTCGGGAGCGGTCCGCTTCGGCGCAACCTTGCCGGTCGCCGTCGCCCCGGCGCCGGAGCCGCTGGCCTTCGCCGGGGTCTTCGTCCTCGGTTTCACGACGGCCGTGGACCGACCCGTCGTGGTCGCGTCGTCCGCCCCGGCACCGCCCGGGCTGCCGGACTCTGCCTTCCGCGCCTTGTCGGCCTCGCTGTCCTCGGCGTCCCGCACGCGCGCACCGCCGCGGTCGGCCAGCTCGCGGTACACGTCGGCGACCTTCTTCGTGTAGCTCTCGACCGTCTCCTTCAACTTGTCGCGGGACAGTGCGTTGGCCACCTCCTGGGCCTTGGCCGGCAGGTCCGCGATGAGCTTCTGCGCCTTGTCCGGCACCTCGCCCACCACGTCGCCCAGCTTGTGCGCAACGTCTTCCACGATCTGCTGCGCGCGGCGGGTGGCGTCGGACAGCCGCGAACCGCCGTCCTCGTCCGCGGAGTCACCCTGGTCCCCGGCGCCCGTTTCGCCCGGCGCGGCCGTGCCGCCGGTGGCGCCCGTCGCACCGGGAGCACCCGACTCTTCCGCGGCGGCGTCCTGCTCGTCGCGGTCTTCGTTCCACATCTCGCCGAGCTGATCGCGGAGCCGCACCAGCCGTTCGACGGCAACATCGCCGGCACCGATCGCGGCCAACAGCGGCCGGGGCAGGTCGCCGAACTGCGCCGCGAGCTTGCCCAGCGCGGCCTCGGACACGTTCTTCAAATCTTCAGTGATGCTCATGTCAACTCCTCGATCTCGGCGGCGGAACGC
>JBIQMQ010000147.1:2999-6774 GCA_044463185.1 Nakamurella lactea
CGTTCGCGCCGACGAAGGCTGTATAGATCTCGACGAGCGAGGTCTTCTGCCGCTCGGTGAGCCGGTCGTCGGCCCGGATCGCATCCACCACGGCCGTGCCGGATTCGTGCGGGCGGAGGATGCCCGCCTTGGCCAGCAGCGTCTCGGCCGAGATCGACAACCCGTCCGCGATCTGGGTCAGGATGGCGGCACTCGGCCGGCGAAGACCGCGCTCCACCTGCGACAGGTACGGGTTGGAGACCCCCGCCTTGTCCGCGAGCGCACGCAGCGAAATCTGCGCCTGAGTCCGCTGCGCGCGGATGAAGTCGCCCAGCTCGCGCACCGGCCCGAGCAGCTCCTTGCCGATCCCCAGGCCGACATCCGTCAATCCCACCGCGCACCTCCTGACACCACGCTACGGAGGCGCGCTTGCAATTGCAAGCACTCAGTTAGCAGCCCGCCGGCGCTCGTGTTACTGACGCCGACACATGTGCCGGCCTCAGTAACACGAGCGGGGATGGGGACGGTAGAACTAGAACATGACAACCCCTGCCCCGCGCTCCGCCGCGCCCGGCACACCCGCGGGGCTCGTGCCGCGGCTGCGGCCGTTCACCTCGACGATCTTCGCGGAAATGACGGCGCTCGCGTCCAGCACCGGCGCGATCAACCTGGGCCAAGGATTCCCGGACGAGGACGGCCCCACCGCGATGCTCGAGGTCGCCCGGGAGGCGATCGCCACCGGGGTCAACCAGTACCCGCCGGGACCCGGGACGCCGGAGCTGCGCGCGGCCATCGCGTCCGCCCGGCTGCGCGACCACGGTCAGGTGTTCGACCCGGACACCGAAGTGTTGGTGACCGTCGGCGCGACCGAGGCGATCGCCGCCAGCATCCTGGCGCTGGCCGACGTCGGCGACGAGGTCGTGATGCTGGAGCCGTACTACGACTCGTACCAGGCGGTCGTCGCCATGGCGGGAGCGAAAGCCGTTGCGGTGCCGCTGATCCGGGACGAGGGCGGCCGGTTCGCGCTGGACGGCGACCGGCTGGCGGCCGCCGTCACCGATCGCACCAAGCTGCTGTTGATCAACACGCCGCACAACCCCACCGGCACCGTGTTGACCCGCGAGGAGCTCGCCTGCATCGCCGATCTGGCGATCCGACACAACCTGACCGTGGTGACCGACGAGGTCTACGAATACCTGGTGTACGACGACGCCCGGCACGTCCCCATGGGGACCCTGCCCGGCATGGCCGAGCGCACCCTGACCATCTCGTCGGCCGGGAAGTCGTTCAACGTCACCGGCTGGAAGATCGGCTGGGTGTGCGGCCCCGCGCCGCTGGTGGCCGCCGTGCGCGCCGCCAAGCAGTTCCTCACCTTCGTGGGCGGCGCACCGTTCCAGCCGGCCGTGGCGCACGCCCTGCGCAGCGAGCAGGACTGGGTCGCCACGCTGCGAGACTCGTTGCAGCGCAAACGGGATGCGCTCTGCGCCGGCCTCCGGGCGGCCGGGCTCGACGTCTCCGTTCCGAGCGGCACCTACTTCGTGCAGGCGGACATCCGCTCCCTGGGCGAGCGTGACGGCATGGAGTTCTGCCGCGCGCTGCCGGGTCGCACCGGTGTCGCCGCCGTGCCCACCCAGGTGTTCTACGACGACCCGGCCGCCGGAGCCCACCTGGTGCGCTTCGCGTTCTGCAAGAAGGACGACGTGATCGCCCGTGCCGCCGAGCGCCTCGCCGATCTCGGACGCGTGTCCCCTTCGTTCGGCCGCTGATCGTTGACTACGGTATTCGGATGCGCATCCCGACCGGGCGGCTCGCCCCCTCACGACGCCGCGTTCCGTTCCTGGCAGCCGCCATCTGCATGACGCTGCTCGCGGGCTGCGCCCAATCCGTCACCGGTTCGCCGCTGCGGGGTGAGACTCCGCCGGCCACCACCTCGCAGTCCGCGGCCGCCACCGCCACGGACTGGCCCGCGCTGCCGGACCTGCCCACCACCAGCACGCCGCCCCCGGGGACCACCCCACCGGACGCCGACCAGACCGAGGGCGGCGTCATACCCGGGCCGCCAGAGGTGACCGACGACCACGTCGGCCTGCTGCCCGGTGCCCCGACGCCGGACCTGACGATCACCGGCGGCACCGACGGCGAGATCGACCGGCTGGCCGTCGCCGCGCTCGCGGACCTCGTCGACTTCTACCAGCAGGTGCTCCCGGAGGATTTCGGGATCGACTACCAGCCGCCGGGCAACCTCGTGTCCTACGACGCCACCGATCCCGCCGGCACGGTCTGCGGCGAGTCGACCTTGGACTACGTGAACGCCTTCTACGCCGGGTACTGCGACACGGTGGCTTGGGATCGCGGCGTGCTGCTGCCGTACCTCGCCGACGAGATCGGCACCCTTGCGCCGGCGATCGTGATGTCGCACGAGATCGGCCACCACGTACAGGATCTGCTCGGCGAGAGCGACGCGACCCCGACCATCGTGCTGGAGCAGCAGGCGGACTGCTACGCCGGCGCGTATTGGCGATGGGTGGCCGACGGCAACTCGAAGTACTACGCGTTCAACCAGACCGAGGGCATGCGGCAGCTGCTGCTCGCGCTGCTCTCGCTCAAGGACCAGCCGATGACCCGCGAGCAGGCCGAGGCGGAGGGCACCGACGACAGCCACGGCAGCGGATTCGACCGGACCTACGCAGCCACCCTGGGCTACACCGAGGGCGCCGTGCGCTGCAGCGCCATCGACGTGGCGGAGGTCGACGCCCGCGGGCAGGAGTTCCCGTTCGAGGACGACCCCTACCAGTACGGGAACCTGGACATCACCACCACCACGATCGCGGGCATCCTGGCCACCGTGGACGACTACTTCACCGAGGCGCAGCCGGGATACGTGCCGCCCTACCTGCAGATGTACGCCAGCCGGACGCCGCCGCCGTGCGACGGCCGGCAGACCACGTTCCCGGTCGCCTACTGCCCCAGCAGCAACACGGTGACCTACCAGCTCGCCGAGGTGAAGCGGATCGGCACACCGGCCGAGGGTTGGGAGTCGGCCAACGGCGACTTCTCGGCGTTCCTGCTGCTGGTGAGCCGGTACGCGCTGGCCGCACAGTACGCCGGGCGGGCCGCGATCACCGGGACCGACGCCGGACTGCAGGCGCTGTGCTACGCCGGCACCTGGGCGCGCTGGATGCGCACCCCGCACAGCGACTACCAGCTCTCCCCGAACGACCTGGACAAGGCGATCTACCAGATCATCCAGTCGCCGCTGGCCGGCTCCGACGTCGACGGGCAGACGGACGCCTCGATCGTGGACCGGGTGCAGGCGTTCGGCTACGGCGTCACCACGACGATCACCGACTGCTTCGAGACGTACGTGAGCTGAGGTGGGCCCTCCGGGCCCGGGCTCTCGGGGCCGCCGATCCCGGCGCTCAGCCGCGGGCGGGCGGCACCGCGTTGCTCGCCGCCACCTGCGCCAGGAAGTGCCCGCTGTCTTTGATGGTGCGCCGCTGGGTGTCGAAGTCGACGTGCACCACCCCGAATCGCCGGGTCGTGCCGAACGACCATTCGAAGTTGTCCAGGAGCGACCACACGAAGTAGCCGGCCAGCGGCACGCCCTCGTCGATGGCGCGGCGCGCCTGCACGAAGTGCTCGCGCAGGTAGTCGACGCGGGCCGCGTCGTGTACGTGACCGTCCGGCTCCACGACATCGTCGAAGGCGGCACCGTTCTCGGTGATGTACACGGTCGGCAGATTCGGGTAGCTGCTGCGCAGCCGGGTCAGGTCGTCGTACAGGCCGACCGGGTCGA
>JBIQMQ010000148.1:0-5106 GCA_044463185.1 Nakamurella lactea
CGCACCGAGTTGCCCCACTCGGTCCACGAGCCGTCGTAGTTGCGCACCTTGTCCAAGCCCAGCAGGTAGGTCAGCACGAACCAGGTGTGGCTGGAGCGCTCGCCGATCCGGCAGTAGGCGATCACGTCGCTGTCCGGCGTCAGCCCGGCCTCACCGAAGTAGATGGCCTCGAGCTCCGTGCGCGGCTTGAACGTGCCGTCCTCGGCGGCGGCCCGCGACCACGGGACGTTGACCGCGGACGGGATGTGCCCGCCGCGCAGCACGCCCTCCTGCGGGTATTCGGCCATGTGCGTCCGTTCGCCGGTGTATTCCGGGCCGGAGCGCACGTCGATCAGCGGGTGCTCGCCCAACGTGCCCAACACGGTCGACTGGTAGGCGCGGATCGGCGCGTCGTCGCGCGCGACCACCGGGTATGACGTAACAGCGGGCTGCGGGACGTCCTTGGTCAGCTCCCGGCCCTCCGCGATCCACTTGGCGCGCCCGCCGTTGACCAGGCGCACGTCCTCGTGTCCGAACAGCCGGAAAACCCACAGCGCGTAGGCCGCCCACCAGTTGCTCTTGTCGCCGTAGAGGACGACGGTGGAGTCCCGCGAGATGCCCTTGGCGGACATCAGCGCGGCGAACGCCTCGCCGTCCACGTAGTCGCGGGTGACCGGGTCGTTCAGGTCCAGCACCCAGTCGATCTTCAGCGCCCCGGGGATGTGCCCGGTGTCGTACAGCAGCACGTCCTCGTCGCTCTCCAGCACGACGACGCCGGGGTCGTCCTTGTGTTCGGCCAGCCAGGCGGTGGTGACGAGTCGCTCCGGGTGGGCGTACGCGGCCAGCGACGGATCGGGATCAAAGGGCACGGACATTTCTTGCTGCCTCCGAACGAAACGGGATCGTGGATCGGCGGTGGCGTGCGCACCGTCCAGGTGCGAAGGGCGCGCCGTCCGCCTCCCTCATCGTTGCACTGCTGCGGCAGCCCGTGTCACCCGGTGTGTGCGAGCTCAACATTCGCCGGGGCCGGGACCAGGCCCAGGGACGCCAGCGTGGAGCGCTCCGGCTCGGCCAGCGCCAGCAGCAGCGCGCTGTGCACCGTGGGCACGGTGGGCGGGCGGCGCAGCGGCATGTGCGCCTCGGCCGGCGTCCGGTTGCCCTTGCGCGTGTTGCAGACGACGCACGCGATGACGGTGTTCTGCCAGGTCGACAGTCCGCCCCGGGAGACCGGCAGCAGGTGTTCCACGGTGGAGCCGTGCCTTCCGCAGTAGGCGCACACGTGCCCGTCGCGGCGCAGCAGCCCCGCCTTGGACCAGGCCGGCACGCGGTTGCGGTACGGCAGCCGGATGAACCGCTTCAGCCGCACGACGCTGGGGATCGGCATGTGCAATCCGGACGCGGAGCGCAGCGGTTCGCCGTCGCGCGCCACCACCACTTCCGCCTTCTCCAACATGATGTAGGCGATCGCGCGGTGCAGGGTCACCACCGAGAGCATCTCGTAGCTCGCGTTGAGCACGATCACGCGATCCGACGAGACGGGCGGAATCCGGGCCACAGGTCACCTCCCCAATGCGCACGCATCCAGGCTGTCCGGCGGTCAGCGGTCAGACCGCCGTGACCAAGCATAATTGCTCGTCGCGCCCTACGGGGCCAGGTGCGCATGCCTGCGCGTCGCGGAACCGATCGCAACGGCTGACAGACTGGACCGATGCCCGGTTTTCGCTTCGATTCGGATACCGACGGGAATGCCGTCGACCCGAGCACCGTCGCCGTGCGGCTGTCGCCCGATTGGAACGTGGACGGCCGGATCCTCAAAGGCGGATACCTGCAGGCGGTCGTGGTGCGGGCGGCGCAGCAGGCGCTCGGCGGCGGCACTGCACCGGCCCTCCCACCGGGCGCCGTGCCCGTCGCGGTGTCCACGGCGTTCGCCGCCCCGGCCGCCCCCGGCGACGCGACGGTCCTAGTCACCGTGCTGCGCGCCGGCGGCCGCATCGTCTCGGCGAGCGCGGCCCTGCATCAGGGCGCCGGGGTGGTGGCCAGCAGCTTGATCACGTTCGGAGGCCCGGCGGTGACGGACGGGTATGACGCCGTCCCGGCGGACGCGGCGTCATACCCGGTGATGCCCACCGTCACCGGCGCCGCCGACTCGATCCGCATCCCCACGCACATGCTGCCCGGCCCGCCGGGCCTGGCCGGGTTGATCGACTACGGGTTCGTGCCGGAGAACTCGGCGTGGCTCACCGGCGACACGTCGGCCGGGCCGCGCATCCGCTGCTGGCTGCAGTTCGCCGACCGGCGACCCATGGACGTGCTGGCGGCCGTCGCGTTCGTCGACATGGCACCGCCGGTGTGCTTCGCGATCGGGGACTTCGGCTGGGCGCCGACCCTGCAGCTTCAGGTCGGTGTGTTCGCGCACCCGGTGGACGGCCCGATGCTGCTGGATCTCGTGGGCTCGCCGTACCGCGGCCGCGTCGTCGCCGAGGACGGTCTGCTGTGGGATTCGGCGGGGACGTTGATCGCACGGTCCCGGCAGATCGCGCTGGCCCCGCGCCGCTGACGTCGGCCCGCGGCCGTGCCGGTCGGGCCGGTCCGCCTGCGCCCGTCCGGCCGGTCCGCCTGCGCCGAGGAAATCGGCGCGTCCCTGCTGCAATCGGGCGATACGGGCGGCAGGATGGGGCGATGCAACCCGCCCCGCGCACCCGCCTGCTGGCTGGCCTCGCCGCGATGGCCGCCCTTGCGGTGCTGGCGATCCTGGCCATCGTCACCGTGCTGCTGCCCTCCCCGCGGACGGACACCGGCACGAGCGGCGAGTTCATCGCCGCCCGCGCCTACCAGGACGTCGAGGCGATCGGTGCCGAGGTGCACGTCGCCGGCAGTGCCGCGGCGGCAGCCGTGCGCGACCACATCGTCGACGAGCTCTCCGCCATGGGCGTGTCCGCCGAGGTGCACGAGGGGATCGGCCAGACCGCCGCACTGGGCGGACCCGCCATGGCCTACGTGCACAACGTCGTCGCGGAGATCCCGGGTAGCGGCTCGACGGGGCGGCTCTTCCTGATGGCGCACTACGACTCGGTGCAGGTGTCGTTCGGCGCGAACGACGATGGCTCCGGGGTGGCCACGCTGCTCGAGGTGGCCCGGTCGCTGACGTCCGGGCCGCAGCTCAGGAACGACGTCGTCCTCGTCTTCACCGACGCGGAGGAGGCGTGTCTGTGCGGGGCGGAGGCTTTCGAGGCCTCCGACCCGTTGGCCGCGGATGGCGGCGTGGTGCTGAACTTCGAGGCGCGGGGCGCGAACGGCCCGTCGGTGATGTTCGAGACCGCCGCCGGCAACGCCGAACTCGTCGATCAATACGCGACCGCCGTGCCGTACCCGGTGGCGACATCGATGGCGGTCGAGGTCTACCGCATCCTGCCCAACGACACCGACTTCACCCCGCTGCGCGAGTCCGGCCGGTTCACCGGGCTGAACTCCGCCTACATCGACGGCTCGGCCGTGTACCACTCGCCGCAGGACCGGCCGGAATACCTGGACCAGGGGACGCTGCAGCAGCACGGCGCCAACGCGCTGGCGCTGGCGCGGCAGCTGGGCGACGCCGACCTCGGCCCGCTGTCGAAGCCCGGCGGGCACGATGCCACCTACTTCCCGGTGCTCGGGTCGCTGGTCCGCTATCCGGGCACCTTGGTCTGGCCGATCGCAATTCTGGCGGTACTGGCGGTGGCGGGGGCGGGCCTTGTCGCCCTGCGTCGGGGCGTCGCCGGGTGGGGTCGGCTGGCGGCCGGCTTCGGACTGATGCTGGTGCCGCTGGCGGGGTCCGCGGTGGTGGCGCAGGCGTTCTGGATGCTGCTGGTGGCGCTGCGTCCCGACTATGCCTCGATGCTGGATCCGTGGGATCCGACGTGGTTCCGGTTGGCGGTGTGCGCGCTGGTCGCGGTGGTCGTCGTGGGCTGGTACGCCCTGTGGCGCAAGCGCATCGGCGCGTGGGCACTCGCGATCGGCGCGACGGGTGCTCTGGCCGCGCTCGGCGTGCTGATGGCCGTGGTGACCCCCGGCGGCTCCTACCTGTCGGCGCTGCCGGCCCTGGTCGGCGGCGTCGCGGCAATGGTGGCGCTGGGCGGTCGCCGCTGGTGGCCGGGGGTGCTGGCCGGCACGGTGTCCGGGGCGGTGGCCGTCGTGATCCTGGTGCCCACCGTGCTGCTGTTCTTCCCGGCGCTGGGCTTGGCGACCGGCGCGGCGGCGGCGCTGTTCGCGGCGATGACGGCGTTCGCGATGCTGCCCGTGTTCGAGCTGCTGCACCCGGCCGTGCCCCGAGCGGGCGGCGACCCCGTGTCGGTGGACTCCGTACCGTACCGGCGCCGCGTGGCCGCACTCCCGACGGTGGTCGCCGCCCTCCTGGCCGTGGCGTGTACCGGTGTCGGCCTGGCCACCGATCACTTCGACGCGGCGCACCCGCGGCCGACCCAGCTCATGTACGCCCTGGATGCGGACACCGGCCAGGCGTACTGGGCGAGCGAGCAGGACCGGGCGCACGGCTGGCTGGCGCAATACGTCAGCGAGAACAAGGACCTGTCCGGTCAGTTTCCGTTACTGCACGACCCGCTGTTGACCGGTCCGGCGCAACCCGCCGATCTGCCGGCACCGAGCCTCACCCTGGAGTCCAGCACGGCCAACAGCGACGGCACCACGACGGTCGATCTGCACCTGCAGCCGGAGCGACCGGTCCGCCTGGTGGAGTTGAGCTCGTCGGACGGGCACGTACTGGCGGCGACGGTGCAGGCGGGCGACGTGAGCCGATCCGCGAAACTCGGCGGCGGGTCGTTCGACCTGCTGTTCCACGCCCCGCCCGAGGACGGGATCACGGTGCGTCTCACCGTCGCCGACGCGCACGACATGACGTTCCGGGTGGTGGACGGCAGCGACGGCCTGGGCGACCTGCCGGGATTCGTGCCGCGCCCCGCGGACGTGGGCGTGAAGGGTTCGCACACATCGGAGTTGGTGCTGGTGGCCACCACCGTGGGGCTCACGATCCCGTCGTGACCCGTGGTCGGGAGAATGATCCCATGCCCGATCTGATCACCAGCTTCGCCAACCCCACCGTCAAGCGTTACCGGGCTCTGGCCGCGCGCAAGC
>JBIQMQ010000148.1:5206-6771 GCA_044463185.1 Nakamurella lactea
TGTTCTCGGTGCCGATCGCCGCATCCGACACCGAGGACGCGCTGTTCGAGTGGGCGGGACGGGCCGGTCGCCCGGTGGTCGCCATCACCGGCAGCACCTCCCAGACGCTGTGGGCGTCGCCGGTACCGGCGGACGCCGTGCTGCTGTTCGGTAGCGAGGGCGACGGCCTGCCCGACGACGTGGCCCGCCGCTGCGAGGCGGCGCTGGCCATCCCGATGCAGGGCAGCGCCGAGTCGCTGAATCTTGCCACCGCGGCGTCGATCGCACTGTTCGAACTGTCCCGGCGGCGAATCGTGGGGGAGTGACGGTGGCTGCGAGCGCAGGGCCGGGTATGACGCCGCCCCGAGGCGGTCCGGCGTCACTGCAGCGATTCCCCGTGGACGGGCCCTGGGTGCTCGCGGTCGACCCGAACGGTCCGACCCCGGTGCCGGCGGAGGCCGGCGTCGTACCGCGCGCGGGCATCCCGGGTCACGTGCCCGGCGCCGTGCACGACGACCTGCAGCGCGCGGGATGGATCCCCGATCCGTTCCTGGACGACAACGAGGACGCGGTGGCGTGGGCGAGCCGCACCGACTGGTGCTATCGCACGGTCCTTCCCGATGTGGATCTCGGTGGCGCAGAACGCGCCGACCTGGTCTTCGACGGTATCGACACCGCCGCCCGCATCGAACTCGGCGGATCCGTCATCGGGCGGCAGCGCAACATGCACCGCAGCTACCGCTACGACGTCACGGACCTGCTGCGCGGCGGCCACCGGGACCTGTCCGTGCACCTCACCAGCCCGTACACGGAGGCCGAAGCACTGCGTGAATGGACCGGGCCGCGACCCAACGCCTACCCGGAGCCGTTCAACTTCATCCGCAAGATGGCCTGCAGCTTCGGCTGGGACTGGGGTATCACCCTGCCCGGTGCCGGCATCTGGCGGCCGGTCCGAATCGAAACCTGGTGCACCGCAAGGATTTCCGGCCTCCGAGCGTTGACCGACGTCGATCGAGTCGACGGTGCGCTGCGAGCACTGATCGAGGTGGAGCGATCGGCGCACGGCGCGCGTGACGAACTGGTGCTCGACGTCGCCCTCGATGGGACAACGGTGGCGACGGCAGCACTGCCGCCGGGCATCTCGCACGCCGATATCACCGCGCGCATCCCGGACGTACGCCGCTGGGCGCCGGCCGGACACGGCGAACCGCGCCTGTACGACCTGGCCGTACTCCTGCGCACCCGCGGCGGTGACCACCTGGACAGCAGCTCGCGGAGGGTCGGGTTCCGTCATATCCGCCTGGACCGATCCGCGGACGCCGCAGGCACGCCGTTCACGTTCCGCCTCGACGGTCAGCCGATCCTGGTCAAGGGCGTCAACTGGATTCCGGGCGACGTGCTGCCCGGTCGGATGACGCGTGAGCGCTACGCGGAGCGGCTGCGGGCGGCCGTGGCTGCGAACGTCAACCTGATTCGCGTTTGGGGCGGCGGGCTGTACGAGACGGACGAGTTCTACGAGCTGTGCGACGAACTGGGCCTCATGGTGTGGCAGGACTTCCCGTTCGCCTGCGCCGCCTACCCGGAGC
>JBIQMQ010000149.1:0-1600 GCA_044463185.1 Nakamurella lactea
AGGATGTCGTCCCGCAAGCCGTCCGCGATCCGCTGGCTCGCGACGGTGCCGTCCGACGTCACCGGCGTCGCCATGGCGTGCCTTCCCGGCGCGCATCACCACGCCGCGTCGTCATAGCTTTCCTTCCCGCCGAGCCCGGCCCGCTGCCGATGCTCACCCGCCGAGCACGCGCTGTTGCACCTCGGAGCTCTCGCGGAGCTCTGCGCTGGTGCCGGACACCACGACGCGACCCTCGATCAAGAGATAGCCGCGGTGCGCAAGTTCCAACGCCCGGTGCACGTCCTGTTCGACCATCAGCACGGTCACACCGTCGGCGTTGATGGCCTGCACGGCGTCGAACACCTCGTCCACAATAACGGGGGCCAGTCCCAGCGACGGTTCGTCCAGGATCAACATGCTCGGCTGCGACATCAGGGCGCGCCCGATGGCGAGCATCTGCTGCTCCCCGCCGGACAGGCTCGCCGCGAGTTGCCGCGGGCGTTCGGCCAGCCGCGGGAACAGCTCGTACACGCGGGCTTCGCTCTCCCGGTAGCCGGCGCGGGCGCCCCGCCGGAACGCCCCCAGCAGCAGGTTGTCCCGCACCGACATCTCGGCGAAGATGTGGCGGCCCTCCGGCACGATGGCGACGCCGTGGCCGCACACCGCATGGTTCGGCAGGGCGGTCAGCTCCGCGTCGCCGACGCTGATCCGCCCCGACGTGGCGCGGTGCATGCCGGCGATCGTGTTGGCCAGGGTCGTCTTGCCGGCGCCGTTCGGCCCCACCACGCAGACGATCTCGGCGGCGTCGATGGACAGCGAGACATCCCAGAGCGCCTGGGCCTGCCCGTAGTGGACGTTCAGATCACGAACCTCAAGCATCCTGGCCACCTTCCTGCCCGGTCGCGGCGGCAACAGCGTCCGTGCCCGCCGCGGTGTCGTTGGTTCCGGCACCGGCCGGCTGGCTGCGGCCCAGGTACGCGCGCACGACTTCCGGGTCGGCGAGCACCGCGGCCGGATCGCCGTCCGCGATCAGGGTGCCGTTGTTCAGCACGATGATGCGCGTCGCCAGCTGGTGCAGGACCCGCAGCAGGTGCTCGACCACAATGATCGTGATGCCGGCGGCATGGATGCGGCGGATCACCGCGACCGCCTCGTCGATCTCCGCCGGGTTGAGCCCGGCCAGCGCCTCGTCGAGCAGTAGTACCTCCGGGTCCGCCGCGATGGCACGAGCAATCTCCAGCATGAGCCGCTGGTGCAGCGTCAGGTCCTCGGGCAGGACGTCGCCGTACTCGGCCAGCGACACGGTGGCCAGGTAGGTGTCCGCCTCGGCCCGCGCCTGCGCCAGGCTGGGCGCCCGCCGGCCGAAAACGATGGCGGTGGCGACGTTGTCGCGGACCGACATGGACGAGAACGGCCGGGGGATCTGGTAGGTGCGCGCCACGCCGGCGTGCGCGATGCGGTGCGCCGCCAGCCCAGCCGTCGGGGTGCCGGTGATCGCGATGGCGCCGGACGTGGCCGGCAGCGCGCCGGAGAGCAGGTTCATCAGCGTGGTCTTGCCGGACCCGTTGGGGCCCACCAGGCCGACGAGCTCGCCGGCCCGGATGCTGAACGTGACGCCGCG
>JBIQMQ010000149.1:1700-6625 GCA_044463185.1 Nakamurella lactea
CCCGCCGCATGCGCGGCGGCGGGCCGCGCCGCCCGGGACTTCGCCGACGGCAGCAGCGACGCCACGGTCGCGGCCACCACGGCTGCCAGCAGGGCGAACAGCAGCGCATCCGTGCCGGACAGCGCCGGGATCGCGAACGCGATCACACCCACCACGATCAACGCGCCGAGCGAGACCCTCGGATGGGCGCGCAGCCGCGGGTACATCCCGTCGGGGGCGAGGATGACGAGGATCGCGAGCAGGCCGCCGAAGATGATCGGGCTCCATGCCGTCATGCCGGCGGAGGACAACCTATCCTGCACGATCACGATGATCAGTGCGCCGACGATCGGGCCGGCCCAGTGGCGACGGCCGCCGAGCACGCTGATGACGATCACGGTGAGCGGAATCGTCAGGTTGAAGATCGTCTCGGTCGACACGAAACCGATCTGCAGCGCGAACAGCGCGCCGCCCATCCCGCCGAGTGCGCCGCCCATCACGATGGCGATCATCTTGTAGCGGAAGGTGGGCACGCCCATGACCTCAGCGGCGTCTTCCGCGTCGTTGATCGCGGCCAGGCCGCGGCCGAGCCGGGACGACGTCACCCACACCGCGATGCCGATCGAGATCGCTGCGACGATGAGGTTCAGATAGAACAGCAGGTGCTGGAAGTCGGACACCCACTCCGGGAACTTCGGCACCGGCAGCGTGGTGCCCTGGCCGCCGTCGACGTCCGGCGAGATGATCGCCGCGGCCGCCAGGATGAACGGCACCGCCAGGGTCAGCAGCGCGAAGATCTCGCCGCGCAGCGACTTCAGACGGAACGCGATGGCGCCGGTGACGAACGCCAGGACGGCGGACAGGACGGTGCCGACGACGATGCTGACCAGGAAGTTGACGCCGTGCCGGCCGGTGAGCACGGCCATCGAATAGGCGCCGACGCCGATATAGGCGCCCTGGCCGAAGCTGAAGTACCCGGCGTAGCCGGACAGCAGGTTCCAGCTCGTGGACTGGGTGACCCAGAACAGCACCGTGCTGAACAGGATCAGGTAGTAGATCGGCAGGCCGATCGCCTCGTTGGCGAAGGCGGCCAGGGCCAACAGTACGAAGACGGCGAAGACGGCGGCGATTCCGCGAAAGCCCCTCATGCGACACGGCTCCGGGTGAACAGGCCCTGCGGGCGAAGGACAAGGGCGAGAGCGATGGCCAGGAAGAGCACCAGCGGCTCCGCGGACGGGGACCACACGGTGGCGACGACACCGGACAGGATGCCGATGCCGATTCCGGCCCACAACGTGCCGAGCAGGTTGCCGATCCCGCCGAGGATGACGACGGCGAACACGATGCCGAACCAGCTGTACGGCGTGGTGGGGGCCACGTGGTTGCCGAGCATGAAGATGGTGCCGGCCACGGCGGCCGAGGCACCGGCGCCGCCGGCGACGATCAGTGCCAGTCGGCGGTCGTGGATGCCGAACGCCGCGGCGACCGGCCGGTCCTGTGAGAAGGCCCGCATGGCTCGGCCGAGGAACGTGCGCACCAGGACGGCGTGCGCCCCGACGATGAGCACCACGGCGAACAGGAATGCGATGAGCGTGGTGTACGGCAGCACCACACGGCCCAGATGGATCGAGCCGGTGACGTAGGGGTTGTGCTCCGTGGGCACGCTCCGGAAGTCCGCCGTCCAGATCAGCGTCGCCGCCTGGATCACCACGATGAGCAGGCCGAAGCTCACCAGCAGCGAGTTGAACTCCTTGAGCTTGAAGACGTCGTACGCGTATTGCAGCAGCGCCCCCACCACGAACAGGATCGGCACGCTCAGCAGCAGCGTCAGTAGCGGATCCCAGCCCCACGACTCGGTCACCTGCAAGGTCAGGTAGCCGGCGAGCAGGATCAGTGCGAAATGCATGACGTTGATGACCCGCAGGATGCCCCACGTCAGCGAGAGCCCGACGGCCATCAGGGCGTACAGCCCGCCGATCAGGCCCCCCGAGACGATGCCTTGCACGACGTTCACGGCAACTCCTTATTAGTGCGCCATTCGGCCCGATCCCCAGGATCGGGCCGAATGGCGCGTAGTGCTCCACTGGTGGCCACATCACGTGGCCGGCGAGATCAGGACTGGCGTCAGCGCTGCGCCGGGCCCTGCAGCGGTGCGGCGGCCAGATCCTTGTTCCAGACGACGACCCACTTGTCGCCCTGGATCTGCTTGAGCTGCTGCTGCGGCTCCCAGAAGTTGTTCTTGGCCGGGTCGAAGTCGAGGTGGCCGGTGAACAGGGTGTCGGCGCCGTTCGCGTGCAGGTAGTCGCACTGAGCCTTGCCGTCCAGGCTGCCCGAGCCCTGCACCGCGTCGGTGAGGATCTGCCAGGCGTTCCACGACGCCACGGCCTGGGTCTCGAACACCGGGTACGGCACGTTCTCGGCGGTGGCGCGGGTCGTGAAGTCGTTGGCGATCTCGGTCGCCTCCGGCGGGAGCTTCGCCAGCAATTCGTCGTTCGGCTCGAACAGCGAGACCGACATCACGCCCTGCGCCAGGTCGCCGAGCTGCAACAGCGGGCCGGGGGCCGGGAACAGCGTGAACGTGAGCGGCGGCGTGTAGCCGAGCTGCTTCATGGCGTTGAGCAGGTTGACGGTGTCCACACCGAGGCTGTTGTTGATCAGGATGTCCGGGTTCGAGTCACGGACCTGGGTGGCCACGGGGCCCCAGTCGGTCGTGCCCGGCGGGTAGTGCACGTCGAGCACCACGTCGTAGCCGCGCTCCGGGGCGAGCGTGGTGAATCCGGTCTTGTCGTCGCCGTAGCCGTCGGTGACGAACGCGGCCGAGCCGCTCTGGCTGGTCACCAGCGCGACCTTGGACGGCTTGTCCGGCAGCGAATCGAGCGCGTCGAACAGCTCGTTCGGCACGAACGCGTTCGGGGTCGATCCGATCGACCAGCCCGGGAACTGGCATTGGTAGGTGAGCTGCGGGGCCAGCACCGCGGTGTGCTGCGGCAGGATGTAGCCGTGCCGCTCCGCCACCGGCATCGCCGCCAGGATGTTCGGCGTCGCGTACGGGCCCATGATGAGGTCGACCTGGTCCTGAGTGATCAGCCGCTCGTAGAGCTGGCCGACCTTGGACGCATCGCTCTCGTCGTCCAGCACCTTCCACTCCACCGGACGGCCCAGCAGGCCACCGTTGGCATTGAGCCGGTCGACGAACTCCTCGCCGGCGATCTTGTGGATGATGCCGGTGGCGCCGAACGCGCCGGTGAGCGACAGTGTCGAGCCCACCACGATCGGGTCGCCGCTGGGGGCGGCCGGCGCGCTGGACTCGCTGGACTCGGCGGGCGCCTCGGACGAGCTCGACTCGCCGCCCTCGGACGTCTCGGCCGGCTGCTCGGCGGACGTCGACGAGCTCTCGCCGGCCGAGCTCGTCGGCTCGCCGGACCCGGTGCTGCCGCACGCGGCCAGCACGAGCAGCCCGGCGGCCGCCCATGGAATCAGTCGTTTCGTGTGCACGTGTGAGTCTCCTGCCTCATGACGGGTCGTCGAAGGGCGACCGATGGATGAACTATCGCGGTGGTGCAAAGCGCCGCCTGATCGGCGTGCTACGTCAGTGCTGCTGCTTGGCCGCCTGCTCGGCGAGGTAGAACGCGCGGCCGTTCGGGTAGCTGACCAGCTCGAACTGCAGACCCCAGGGGGCCAGGAAGTACACCCAGCGCTGGCCCAGATGCGGTCCGGAACTGGTGGTGGGCTCGCCGAGCACCCGGACGCCGTGCGACTTCAGATAGGCGACGGCGGCGTCGAGATCCTCGACGTACAAGGCGATATGGTGCCCGCCCACGTCGCTGTTCTTCGGCGGCGTGGGGCGCTGGTCCGGCGACGAGTACTGGAAGACCTCCAGCACCGGCGACGGTCCGCAGCGGAAGAAGCGCAGCTCCGGGCAGGCCGCCCGGGGATGCACGTTGAGGTGTTCCGTCATCCAATCGCCCTCGGCGTCGCCCAGCGGTCCGAGCGAGTAGAGGTACTCGAAGCCCAGGATGTCGACGAGGAAGCGCGTGGCCTCCTCGAGGTCCGGCACCGTGACTCCGACATGGTCGAATCGGGTGAGGCCGGGGATTCCGCCGCGTGCGTTCTCGGCCATCTGCCACCACCTCATCCCGTGACCTGCACCCTTGTGGGTGGCATCACAACAAAAGCCTGATTGGATCCAATACGGTTGTTGGCAAGAAGAATGCTCGACCGAAACCATCGCGTCAAGGCCTGTCGACAACAATTCGGTCACGAGCTAGAGTGTGGCAATTCAAAGTATTGGATCCAATTAGCGAAAACGCGGGAGCGCCGCACACCGCCGGGCTCGACGATGGATCCACGCCTGCGGCCCACCCGGGCCCGGGTGACACGGAGGCAACCTGCGGTGGCTTCCCTGCCTGCCCGGCACGCCCGCCGGCACGCAGACCGGTACGCCGGCCACGCAGAAAGGTGGAGCAGATGAGCAGTCGGAAGTATCTCGACATGCCCGAACCATGGGTCGAGATCTCGGTGACCGACGAGGACTGGGACGCCGCGGATCCGCATCTGCTGACGTCGATGTTCAGCGAGCTGGTGCTGATCCGCTCGTTCGAGGAGTACGTGCTGACGCTGGCCGGTGAGGGCCTGGTGCACGGCCCGGCGCACTCCAGCATCGGCCAGGAGGGCGGCGCCGTCGGGTCGGCCCTGCCGCTCACCACCTCGGACACGGTCAACGGTTCGCACCGCGGGCACCACCAGTTCCTGGCCAAGGCGCTGGGCCACGTCGCGCCCGGCGGCATCGACCCGACGGCCGACTGGTCGCCGGAGATCGTCACCGTGCTGGAGCGCACCATGGCCGAGATTTGCGGCCTGGCCAGGGGTTTCTGCCGCGGCCGCGGCGGCTCGATGCACCTGCAGTGGCTCGAGGCCGGCGCGATGGGCACCAACGCCATCGTCGG
>JBIQMQ010000150.1:0-1432 GCA_044463185.1 Nakamurella lactea
GCCGGTACGTGCTCGACTACCTGCAGAACTCCGGGATGGACTACGACCAGATCGCCCGCGGCGGCTACACTATCACCACCACGCTGGACCCGGACGTGATGAAAAAAGCGGTGGACGCGGTGAGGTCGACCGTCAACCCGGATGACGCCGCAGCCTCACGTATCGCGAACGTGATGGCGGTGGTCGAGCCCGGCGCCGGGACCCGCAAGGTGCTGGCGCTGGCCGCGAACCGCCCGTACGGGCTGGACACGTCCAAGGGCGAGACGGTGCAGCGGCTGGTGACGACGTTCGCGCCGCTGGGCGCCGGCGGCATCTTCAAGCTGTTCACCGCCGCCGCGGCCATGGACAAGGGCCTGGGCACCCGCGCGCAGCTTCCCGTCCCTGCGACGTATACGAGTCCGCTGGTGCCCACGTACGAGTTCGACAACCAGGGCGTCACCTGGCCCGCGTCGATGCCGCTCGCCACGGCACTGATTCGCCAGCCGGACACCCCGTTCGTGCAACTCGAGGACCAGCTCGGGCTCGCCGACGTGGTGAACATGGCCGTGAGCCTGGGCCTGCGCGGGTACGAGCTGGACGCGGGCGAGGTGGCGCGGGCCTTCGCCGGCATCGGCGCGACCTACCAGGAGCTGGTCCCGGCGCAACGCATCGCCTCGTTCACGCTGGGTGTCTCGCCGGTGAGCCCGCTGGAGCTGGCGAACGTCGGCGCCACGCTGGACTCGGACGGCATGTGGTGTCCGCCGACGCCGGTCGCCTCGATCACCGACCGCGACGGCAAGCAGGTGGCCTGGCAACAGCAGCCGTGCGAGCAGGCGGTATCGCCCGAGTTGGCGCACACGCTGAGCAACGCCATCACCGGCACCATGACGGACAACACCGGCAGCGGCTACGCGGCGGCCGACGCCGCGGGCTGGACCCGCACCGCGGCGGCCATGACGGGCACCACGCTGCAGAACAAGTCGGGGGCGTTCCTCGGCTTCACCCCGTACTACGCGGCGGCGACCATGACGTGGGACTACCAGCCGCACCCGCAGTCGATCTGCGTGGAACCGGTGCGCTCCTGCGACGTCGCCGAGGCGGCCAAGCGCGGCATCGGCATGACCGGCGGCTCGGTGCCGGAACAGACCTGGCTGGCGGCCATGACGCCGCTGCACGAGGGCCAGCCCGATACGCCGTTCCCGGTCTCGGACCCGCAGTACCTCGCCGGTCAGACCGCCTCTCAGGTGCCGAACGTGGAGGGCTCGTCGCTGGCCGACGCGAAGTCCACGCTGGCCGTGTACGGGTTCACCGACGTGGTGGTGACCTACGACTCGAAGACCGCGCTGCCGGCCAACACCGTGGTGAGCCAAGACCCGAAGCAGAGCGCGTTGCCCGGCACCGTCGTGAACCTGGTGGTGTCCGCCGGCGGGGACTCGTCCGGGGGCACCGGGAC
>JBIQMQ010000150.1:1532-6553 GCA_044463185.1 Nakamurella lactea
CCGTCGTGAACCTGGTGGTGTCCGCCGGCGGGGACTCGTCCGGGGGCACCGGGACAATACCGGAGATTCCGTCCGGCGATTCGGGCAACACCGGAGGCGGCTGGTCCGGCGGCGACGACGGGTCTGGTGGGGGGGCCGGAGGCACGGGCGGCACGGGTGGCGCGGGCGGCAGTGGCGGTGGCTGACCGGCCGGCGGTAGCGGCGGTGGCTGACCGGCCGGCGGCAGCGGCGGTGGCTGACCGGCCGGCGGCAGCGGGCGGCGGGCTACGGCTGCCGACTGTGCTCGCCGCCGGGTGCGCGCTCTGCGCCGGCGTCGCGGTGTATGCCACGCTGGTCGAGCGCCACTGGTTCGCGCTGCGCCGAGTCGTGGCCCCGGTGCTGGAGCCGGGTGCGAAACCCCTTCGGGTGCTTCATCTTTCGGATCTGCACTTGGTGCCCGGGCAGCGCCGCAAGGCGCGCTGGGTGTCCGGCCTGGCACGGCTGCACCCGGACCTGGTGGTGCTCACCGGGGACACTCTGGCGTCGGCCGACGCGGTCGCCCCCGCCATCGACGCCCTGGGGCCGCTGCTGGATCTTCCCGGCGCCTTCGTGTTCGGCAACAACGACTTCTACGCGCCGGAGCCCAAGTCGCCGCACCGCTACTTCACCCGGCGAACCCACGTGCGGCGCAAGGTGGACCTGCCCTGGCCGGACCTCCGTGACGCGCTGACGGACCGCGGCTGGGCGGATGTGAACAACGCCCGTGCGGCGGTGACTGTCGGCAGCGGGCCGACCGTGGCGCTGGCCGGGGTGAACGACCCGCACACCGGCCGCGACCGGTACAGCCTGATCGAGGGGCCGGCGCGCGAGGACGCCGTGGTGCGCATCGGCGTCACGCATTCTCCCGAACCCCGCCTGCTCGATCGGTTCGCCGCGGACGGCTACGAGCTGATCCTGGCCGGGCACACCCACGGCGGCCAGGTGCGGCTGCCCGGCTTCGGCGCCGTGGTGACGAACTGCGGCATCGACCGCTCCCGGGCCCGGGGACTATCCCGCTGGGGCGCATCGTCGTGGCTGAACGTGTCTGCCGGCCTGGGCAATTCGCCGTACATGCCGGTGCGCTTCTGCTGCCGGCCCGAGGCGACGCTGCTCACAGTGGTCGGCCGACCCCCGGCCACGTAAGCGAATCGGTCGACAAAGCGACGCCAGATCCCCGTGGCGGCCGCGTTTGCCCAGGTCGCGCCGAGCCGATTCGTATCTGGCGTCGCATTTTCGACCTGACGGCGCCGTGGCATCCGCGCGACCCGCGATCCGCTAGACTAATCGATGGCTGTTCACGGGGTGTGGCGCAGCTTGGTAGCGCGCTTCGTTCGGGACGAAGAGGCCGTGGGTTCGAATCCCGCCACCCCGACGCAGGTCGAGAGCAGAGCGAGCTTGCTCGTTCTGCCGAGGCCAAGGAGAGGGTAAGAGGCGCGCAGCGCCGAATACCCCGACAATGGAAAACCCCTGGTCAGACTAGGGGTTTTCATTTTTTCGGAATGACCGGGGGCCTGCCTGGATGGTCTGGAATCACCCCGGAATCACCCCGACGGCGGGGCGCGGGTGCTGGCTTTCGGCCGAGTCCGGGGTCGGACCTGCCGCGCCTGGTGGCGCGCCGCTCGATGCGCCCCAGCCCGGTTGGCCGCTCGGCCCGCTGGTCCCGGATCTCGTGGGCAGCAGCCGGCGCGGGCTGTAGCGGGTTCTGGTTGAGCAGTTGCAGGGCGGAACGGTCGGCGAAGTCGCCGAGGTGGTGCAGGTATCGGGAGGTGATCCCGATCGAGCCGTGTCCGAGCCATGTGCTCGAATACGCCGCGCTCGGCTCGGCCGCCCGCGTACAGCGCATCGCCTAAGCCCACCGATCCGCCGCTACGATGTGCGGTGCATTGAGCGCAAGTTGCTTATCATGATGTCATGACCAGCGCCGAGTGGGAGATGATCATCCCGGACGACGACCATGAGCTTGCGGACGAGTTCCGCCGCCGCGGTGTACATCCGGGTGCCCGACTACGCGTGGTAGTCAGTGAGGAGGCAACGGACCAGGATCACGAAATGCCTGCCTACTTCGGCAGTTTCGCGGCATCCCCCGACCTCGCGGAACGGTCGGAGGAGATCCTGCGCGCCGAGTTCCCCGCCTCCCGTTCGTGATACTCGTCGATGCGGGTCCGCTGGTCGCCGCCGGCAACCGAGCTGATATTCATCACCTCAGATGCGTCCGCGCAATCCGTGACGCTCCGCCGCCGCGACTGGTGCCGCCGACCGTGGTCGCGGAAACGGCCTACATGCTCGAACGTGACGCAGGGCCGGCGGTAGAGGCCCAATTCCTTCGGCTCTTCGGCACCGGCTACCTCGAACTCGCCACCCTCGAACATAACGACCTCGTCCGTGCGGCCGATCTGGTTGAACAGTACGCAGACTTTCCCCTCGGCACTACCGACGCAACCATCGTGGCAGTAGCCGAGCGACTCGGGATAACCACTATCGCGACGCTCGACAGCCGTCACTTCAGCGCAGTCCGACCTCGCCACGTCGAGGCGTTCACACTGGTCCCGGACTCTACCTGACCGGAACGCCTCGACCTGCTCCCGCGCCGCCGCAATGGCGCCTCCCAGCGGGCGACCCTTTCGCGTTCGGGACGAAGAGGCCGTGGGTTCGAATCCCGCCACCCGACGCATGTCGAGAGCAGAGCGAGCGTGCTCGTTCTGCCAATTTGTCAAGGAGGAGGCGTAAGAGGCGCGCAGCGCCGAATACCCTGTGTTTTCGCCGGTCACAGCGTCATGTGTTGTGGCAGTGCTGATGGTGAAGGACCCCTGGTCGCCATGGCTGGCTGAGCGATCGAGGCCTAGCTTCCGACGCGCGCCGGCTCTTCGGGACGCTTCAGTAATCTCGTGCGCATGACGGAGTTCGGCGCGATCACGTGGGCGGTGACGGTGGCCGTCGTCGTCGCGCTGCTGGCGATCGACTTCATCGCGGCGGCAGTGCGGCCCCACCGTGTCGGGTTCCGCGAGGCAGCAGCGTGGTCGACGGCGTACGTGCTCGCGGCGGTCGCATTCGGCGTGTGGCTGTGGTGGGCTCACGGCGGTGAACTCGGCGCCGAGTATTTTGCCGGCTACATCGTCGAGAAGAGCCTGTCGATCGACAACTTGTTCGTATTCGTCATCATCATGACGACCTTCGCCGTGCCCGAGAGCTATCAGCACAAAGTGTTGACCTTCGGAATCGCTCTGGCGCTGGTGATGCGGGCGGCGTTCATCGCGATCGGCGGCGCACTCATCACCTACTTCTCCGTCATGTTCCTACTGTTCGGGCTGCTGCTGATCTTCACAGCGGTGCAGTTGTTCCGGCACCGCGACCAGGACCCGGACATCGAACGTAACCCCATCGTCCGCGTGGCGCGGCGGGTACTGCCGGTCATGGACGAGTATGTCGACGGCCGGTTGATCGCGCGCGTGCAGGGTCGCCGGATGGTCACCCCGCTGCTCATCGTGCTGGTGGCGATCGGTGGTGTCGACCTGCTGTTCGCACTGGACTCGATTCCGGCGGTGTTCGGGGTGACCGAGGAGCCCTATATCGTCTTCGCCGCCAACGCGTTCGCCCTGCTCGGCCTACGTGCTCTGTTCTTCCTGGTCAAGGGTCTCCTGGATCGGCTGGTGTACCTCTCGACCGGGTTGTCGATCATCCTGGCGTTCATCGGGGTCAAGCTGATCCTGCACTGGAGCCACACGGACATCAGTGCCGCGGTGCCACAGATCAGCACACCCGTGAGCCTCGGCGTGATCGCAGCCGTGCTCACCGTGGTGACAGTGGCGAGCCTGACCAAGACGCGCCGTGATCCATCTGCGCGCGCCCGTGCCGGATCGTTGACCGGACGGCGGGAGGAACCCTCCCGCAAGTCAAGGAAGGGCCAACCCGGACGCTAGCCAGTCTGTTCCGGCCGGCGGGCCGGGCGCGGAGTCCACAGCCTGTCCTAAGGCCGATCGGCCGTCTGAACGTCGTCTCGGGACGTCACGGAAAGCCACGTCCCCAGATCGTCCGCGGGCAGCGGCCTGGACAGGAAATATCCCTGCACGGAGTCGCAGCCGTGCTCGGCGAGAAGCTCCCAGGTGGCCGCGTCTTCTACGCCTTCGGCCACCACGTGGAACCCGAGGTGTCGTGCCATGTCGATGGTGGATTGAACGATGACCTCATCATCCGGGTTGTGCACCATGGCGGACACGAACGACCGGTCGATCTCGATTTCGCGCACCGGCAGGATCCGCAGGTACGACAGTGACGAATACCCGGTGCCGTAGTCGTCGAGCGCGAACGAGAAGCCTTGCGCGGCAAGGCGAGTGATTACTCCGAGAATCCGGTCCGGGTCCGCGACAATGGTGTCCTCCGTGATTTCCGGATCCACCTGGTCGGCCGGCACGTGTGCGCGCTCGATGAGCGCGGCGATGTCGTCCGGAAAGCGCGCATCCATCAGCGACGCGGGATCGAGGTTGATCGCGACCCGCAAGGTTCGCCCTTCTCGACGCCATAGCGCCATCTGGTTCAACGCGATCTCGAACACGCGTAGCGTCAAACGCCGCATCAGCCCGTGCTGTGCGGCGAGCGGCAGGAAGTCGGCAGGCTGGAGCAGCCCGCGCGTGGGGTGCTGCCACCGCACGAGCGCTTCGACGGACCGGACCTCACCCGTCACGATGTGTGCCTTGAGCTGGTAATGGAGCACGATCTGGTCGGTCTCCAGCGCGACCACGAGTTCGCCCGCCAGCACGACTTGTTCGCGAAGTGTGCACGTCCTGCTCGGGTGTGTAGATTTCGATGCCACCGCCGTGGGCCTTCGCGTGGTACATCGCGATGTCGGCGCGGCGCATCAAGGTCGATCGGTCGGCCGGCTCGAGGTAGCTTCCGGCGACGCCAACACTCGCGCGTTCGTGAACGCTCAAACCGTCGACATCGATCGGCGCGTCCAAGGCGGCCAGCAGAGTGCTGGCGCGCGCAACCGCTGTGGCGTCATCGTGCGC
>JBIQMQ010000151.1:0-6530 GCA_044463185.1 Nakamurella lactea
GATCGCCGGTGATGGCCCGGCCCCGCGCATGATTGCGCAGGGTTCTTACATTGTGTCAGCTCGATCGTGCACAATGGCTCATGCTCTCCGCGATCACAGCACGAGGACTCCGTAAGCGCTACGGCGACGTCGTCGCCCTGGACGGGCTCGACCTGGACGTCGAACAGGGCAGCGTCATGGGGCTGCTCGGCCCGAACGGTGCCGGCAAGACCACCACCGTGCGCATCCTGACCACTTTGCTCACAGCCGATGCCGGCGAGGCCCGGGTCGTCGGCCTGGACGTGGTCCGCGACGCGAAGGCGCTGCGGCGCCAGATCGGCGTGTCCGGGCAGTACGCCGCGGTCGACGAACACCTGACCGGTTTCGAGAACCTCGACATGGTGGGCCGGCTGTATCACCTCGGGGCAGCCGCGAGTCGCGCCCGAGCCCGCGAACTGCTGGAACGGTTCGACCTGGTGGACGCCGCGGATCGGCAGGTCAAGGGATGGTCGGGCGGGATGCGGCGGCGGCTGGACCTCGCCGGCGCGCTGGTCGCAGAACCGCCGGTGCTCTTCTTGGACGAGCCGACCACCGGGCTCGATCCGCGGGGCC
Organism: Nakamurella lactea; assembly: GCA_044463185.1. Lineage (GTDB taxonomy): Bacteria > Actinomycetota > Actinomycetes > Mycobacteriales > Nakamurellaceae > Nakamurella > Nakamurella lactea_A. The sequence goes on from JBIQMQ010000151.1 coordinate 592, forward strand.
GGGCCGAGATGTGGAGCATGATCGAAGACCTGCGGGCGGCCGGGACGACGCTGCTGCTCACCACGCAGTACCTGGAAGAGGCCGACCATCTCGCCGACCGGATCGCGGTGATCGATCGAGGCACCGTGATCGCGCTCGGCACGGCGGACGAATTGAAGTCGCGGATCGGCGGCGAGCGTATCGAGGTCCAGCTCGCCGAATCGGAGGACGTTCCGCACGCCGTGTCGGCCATGTCGGGTCTCGGGGTGGGCCCGCCGCGAGTCGAGGAGCGTGACCGCCGCATCATCCTGCCGGTGGACGGCGGGTCCGACGACCTGGTCGCATTGCTGCGCCGGTTCGACGCCGGGGACATCACGATCGCCGAGATCGGGCTGCGCAGGCCGACACTCGACGACGTGTTCATGCGGCTCACCGGCCATGCCGCGGACGCCGCGGATACCTCCGACGCCGCTGAACTGATCGGAGATCCGTCATGAGCATCGCCGAGTTCTCCTCCGACGCCGTGACCATCACCCGGCGGAACCTGCGCAAGATCTGGCGGGTCCCGGACATCCTGGTGTTCACCCTGATCTCACCGATCATGTTCGTGCTGCTGTTCGCGTTCGTGTTCGGCCGAGCGATCGGCACACAGGACACCGGCGTCGACTACGTGGAGTTCATGATCCCGGGAATCTTCGTGCAGACCGTGGTGTTCGGCGCCACCTTCACCGGATACAGCCTCGCCGAGGACATCAAGAAGGGCATCATCGACCGATTCCGGTCGTTGCCGATGTCCCCGTCTGCGGTGGTGATCGGGCGGACCGTATCGGACATCGGCATCAACGTGCTCAGCCTGTGCGTCATGTCCGTCACCGGGCTCATCATCGGCTGGCGGATCCGCGGGTCCGTTCTCGACGCGGTCATCGGGTACCTGGTGGTGCTGCTGTTCGCCTTCGCCATCTCCTGGATCATGGCGCTGGTGGCCCTGCTGGTGCGCTCCCCGGAGGTCGTGAACAACGCGTCGTTCATCGTGATCTTCCCGGCCACGTTCATCGCGAACACGTTCGTGTCCGTGGGCAGCCTCCCCGGCCCGCTGGCGACCGTCGCGCAGTGGAATCCGGTGTCGGCCGTGGCGCAGGCGGCGCGGGAACGGTTCGGCAATCTGGGGCCCGGCGCCGTCACCCCCGACGTCTGGTCACTGCAGCACCCGATCGCGTACACACTGATCTGGGTCGCCGTGATCCTTGCCGTGTTCGTCCCGCTGTCCGTGCGGCAGTACCGGCGGGCCGCGAGTCGTACTCCGTGAGCCGCGCCGCCGGGTCGCGCCGTGTGCGGCCGCGCCCGGTGGGTTCGGGGCCGGGGGCGGCTCGGGCCCCGGGCGGTTCGCGCTGCGGGTGGGCGGGGTGTGCCGATATCCTCTGGGGGTGATTCACGCCCGAGGCGCCTGGGCCTCGTCGGCTGGGCTGACAGGTACGGAAAGGCAACCGATATGACGCCGGAAACGGCTGCCAGCGAATGGATGTCGCGGTGACGGCGCCCAAGACTGATACCGGCCGGTCGCTCCCTGGGTGGTTCCGGTTCGTCTGGATCGGTGTCGCCGTCGTGGCCGTGATCGTGGTGGCCGCGATCGTGTCGCGCGCCTACCTGCACAGCGACAGCGGACAGGCATTCCTGGAGCGGTACCCCGGCGAGTCGGCGGTCCCCGCGGGCACACCCGGCGGCTTCCCCTGGTGGCTGCAGCTGCAGCACGCTCTGAACTTCCTGTTCATCCTGCTGCTCATCCGCTCCGGCTGGATGGTGCATTCGCAGCGCCGACCGGAGGCGTACTGGACCCGCAACAACACCGGCCGGTTCAAGACGAGCAGGCCGCCCACCAAGATGAGCGTCTACCTATGGCTGCACCTGACGGTGGACGTGCTGTGGCTGCTGAACGGCGTCATCTTCGGCGTGCTGCTCTTCGTCTCCGGGCAGTGGGGGCGCGTGGTGCCGACCCGGTGGGACGTCTTCCCCAACGCGTGGTCGGCCGCCCTGCAGTACATGTCGTTCGAGTGGCCCGTGAACGAACCGTGGACCAACTACAACGCGCTGCAGGTGCTGGCCTACTTCGCGATCATCTTCATCGCGGCTCCGCTGGCGGCGATCACCGGGATTCGCATGTCGCCGGTGTGGCGGAACGAGTGGGCCATCAGCAAGGTCTACCCCGTGACGCTGGCGCGGGCGCTCCACCTGCCGGTGATGATGGTGATCTCCGCGTTCATCGTGGTGCACGTCGTGCTGGTGTTCTCCACGGGCATCCTGCTCAACCTCAACGCGATGTACGCGGGGACCGGCCAGGGCAGCGAAAGCTGGTGGGGCCTCATCGTTTTCATCGGCGTGATGATCGTAGCGGCGGCCGCATGGGTCGCCGCCAGACCGATCTTCCTCCAGCCGGTGGCGTCGATGACGGGGCGCATCACCTCGCGCTAGCCCAGCCGAGACGGCGACTCAAGCACAGGACGGCCCGGAACCCACATGGGCTCCGGGCCGTCCGGTGTCTTCGCCCGCTATCGGGCGCTGTTCGCTACCGCGTCAGTACCAGTAGCGACGCCCCAGCACGGTGCGATTCGTGGCGCCGACGATCCACAGGATCACGCCGATCACCGCCAGGATGATCCCGATGGTCCACAGCACGGGGATCGAGAGGATGAAACCCAGGATCAGGCAGATGATTCCGAGAATGAGCATGACCGCATCCTTTCTACGCATGAACGGCGCAGTGCCCCGCCGCCGCATGAGGCCGCAGTACCCCACAGCCGCGCGGCGTTAAACGCGCGGCCGGCCGGAGCGCACCGGTGGTGCGGCGGCAGCCGTGGCGAGGTGCGCGGGGATTGACGCGTCGCAACCTCGGGAAATGGAAAGGAAAGCCGTCACACACCAGACGGCTGCAGCGTCATGGGCGAAAGGCAGGGGGCGACGGATATGGGCAGGCACAGCGCACGTGGTCGATGGCCGCACAATCGGCCGTGGCAGGGGGCTGGCTCGGGCCGCGCCGTGGATCCGGACGACCGTGCGCTCGTGGAACCCGATCGGGACCTTGCCGGCTGGATCTCCGACGACGAGCGTGCCGCGCGAGAGGCCGTGCACACGGATCGTGAACCCCGCGAGGACGTTCATCTTGCCGCGCAGGACCCCGGTGGGCGCCAGGCCGTCAGTCCGACCGACACCGACATCGACCAGACCGACCCGGCCGACGTCCCGGATCGCGAGAGGAGCGAGCATGCATCCCGACTCTGACCAGGATTTCCCCGGCAGCGAGGTATCCACCGAGGACGGCGATATCGACGGTCCTGCCACGCAGCTGACGGAGAGAGACACGCTCGAGGACACGGGTGTGGAGGATCCGCTGGATCGCGGGTATTCGCCGCCGGACTTCGAGCCCGCCGTCGACGTGCCCACGCGGGAAGAACAACGTCGCGGCGAAAGCCTCGACGAGAGGTTGGCCGAGGAGTGGAGCGACGACGAGGAGCACCGCGACCCGGCGCGGGCGGGGCGGTTGTACGACGATTCCGACGGTGACTCGATCACCGCGCGGGACGCGGGCATCGACGGTGCGGCGGCGAGCGCCGAAGAGGCGGCCGTGCACGAGCTGCCGGAGTGACCGTCCGCGGTCTGACCGTCCGCGGTCGCGAAGGTAGCGGCGCCAGGCCCGCGCCCAGCAGCCTCGGCGATATGTCCGAGCGGCCTCGTCTCGCCGACCGACGGTGACGAAATCCGTAGGATGGGCGCCCATGGAACCCGAATGGATCATCTCCGCCATCGCCATCGTGACGATTGGCGCAATTGCGTGGCGCGCGCTGCAGCCGCGAAGGCATGGCGACGACGACGAGTGAGCGGCCGGTGACGCCGTGAATCTCCCCGCCCCGATCGCATCGGTACAGGGCACCATCAAGGCCTTCGGCGCCCGCGGCCGCACGCTTCGTTCCTCCTCCGCGACCACGTCCGCCCGCTTCGATGGGCGGCGCTTTTGCAACAGCGAGCCCAATGTGCAGTTGTCGCTGCGTGTGTTCGTCGGCCTGCTGCGCGGTCTGGCCGGGCGCCGTGGCATCGGGCGACCTCAGCGGCCCGTCCCGGTGGAGCGACCCGAGTTTCCCGCCACAGCCGGGGATCTGGCCGCCACCTGGCTCGGGCACGCTTCCGTGCTGGTCGAGATCGACGGCGCGCGGGTGCTGGCCGACCCGATGTTCAGCAGGCGCGCCTCACCGGCAGACTTCGCCGGACCACGACGCCTGCACCCGGTTCCGGTCGCGGCGAGCGACCTGCCGCCGCTCGACGCGGTGCTGATCTCCCACGACCACTACGACCACCTGGACCGCGCGACGATCGCGGAACTGCTCGCCACCTCGGACGCCCCGTTCCTCGTGCCGCTGGGCGTCGGAGCACACCTGCGGACCTGGGGCGTGCCGCTCGCTCGGATCCGCGAACTCGACTGGGGCGACGGTCAAGACATCGGCGCGCTGCGAATCACCTGCACACCGGCGCGGCACTTCTCCGGCCGCCTGTTCCGACGGAACGGCACGCTGTGGGCGTCGTGGGCCATCGCCGGGCCGTCGCACCGGGTGTTCTTCGGCGGCGACACCGGCTACACGGCGGCCTTCGCCGACATCGGCCGCCGCTACGGACCGTTCGACCTCACCGTGCTGCCCATCGGCGCCTACGCCGACGCGTGGCCGGACATCCACATGAACCCCGAGGAGGCCGTACTCGCGCATCGCGATCTCGGCGGTGACGTGCTGCTGCCGATCCACTGGGCGACGTTCGATCTGGCCCTGCATTCCTGGGCCGAGCCGATCGAACGGCTGCTCCGCGCGGCAGACACCGAGACGGTCGCGACGCCGCGACCCGGCGGACGATTCCTGCCGGCGCAGCCGCGGGCGGCCGATCACTGGTGGCGCGCCATCGACCGGTGATCGCGTCCGCCGGAATCGACGGGCATCGTCAACCGTTGACGTTGGTATGGGTAGCTTTCGCGTGGTGCACGTGCCGGAGCACTCCCGCTTCGAACTGCACGTCGAGGACGTGACGGCGGGCGTCCTCGAATACACGCTGCGCGACGGCGCTGCCGTCATGTTCCACACCGAGGTCTACCCCGAGTACGGCGGCCGCGGGGGCGGCGGCGCGCTGGTGCACGCGGCGCTGGAGACGGCCCGTTCCGAGGGCTGGTCCGTGGTGCCCGCCTGCAGCTTCGTGCGGGGATACATCAGGGCGCACCGCGAATACGCCGACCTGGTCGGATAACGCCCGACCCCGGGGCGGCGTCGGGCCGCCAGCGATCGGTTCGCGGCGGACGCCCGCGACACGACCGCCGCGATGCGCACCAGCACCACGAGCAAGGCGACGAACAGTGCGCGTTCCGCCAGGCCGCGCACCGAGTACAACGCGTCCACGGCCGGCCAGGACGACACTGCTGCGTCCGGGAACAGGCTCGGAATCGACACCGCGAGCTGTGACAGGCCAATGAGCGCAGCGGCGATGGATGCCCGGCGAAGGGCGCGCTGCCGAGCCTGTAGCGCCGCGCCGCCGGCGAACGGGTGGGCGGCAACCAGCAGCCCGGCGATCGGCATCGCGGCGAACATGACGGCCGCCGCATCGCGATGGATCACCGCGGCCAGGCTCACTTCCGTGACACCGGGCGGGTCGGTGGGCACCACCGCCGCCACGGCCAGCGCGCCGCACCAGATGCCTACGGCCGCAGCGGCTTTCCACGCCTCGGAACGTGCCAGCGAGGCTGCGAGCATCGCGGAGCCCGTGACGCACAGAACGCCCATGGCGGCGAACAGCACGAAGCCCCCCGGCGCGTACACCATGCCGGATATCGTGCCGCGCAGCGGATCCGTCGTGGACAGAGCCCCGAGCTGCAGCACCACGAGAAGAGCGATGGAGGCCAGAATCAGCCCGATTGCTCGTCGCGCCGTATGCTCGCC
>JBIQMQ010000152.1:0-6474 GCA_044463185.1 Nakamurella lactea
CCGGGCTGTTCGGTGCTGCCGCAGCCGCCGGCCAGCAGGATCACGGCGAGGGCGACCGCCACCACACCCGGCAGGCGCTGGCGAGAAGCCACAGCGTTCATGCGGATCACTTCCTCACCATCTCGGGTGGCGCGGGGTGCAGAACGCCGTCCCGCAGCAGTTCGGTCCACGGGCCGGGCCGGTGGTACAGGTATCCCTGGCCGATATCGCAGCCCAGCGCGAGCAGCCATTCGGCGCACTCCGGGTCTTCGATGCCTTCGGCCACCACCCGCGCCCCGACCCGGTGCACGATGTCGACCAAGACGGCGACCAGATCCCGGTCGCCCTCGTTGGTCGCGAGGTTCGTGACGAACATCTTGTCGATCTTCACCTCGCGGACCGGGATGTGCCGGAGTTGCTGCAGGCCGGTGTTGCCGGTGCCGAAATCGTCCAGGCTGATGCTCACGCCCGCCTGCGCGAGCCGGGCGACGGTGTCCTCGGCCAGTTCGTTGTCGACGGCGACCGCGGTCTCGGTGAGCTCCAGCGTGAGGTCGTGCGGGGCGGCGCCAGCCTCCGCCAGCAGATTCACCACATCCCCGGCGAATCCGTGCGCCTCCAGGTTGTGGGCGGAGACGTTGACGGCGACCGGCCAGCCGACTCCACGCTCCCGCCACGCCCGCTGGTCGGCGAGTGCCCGGCGGATCACCCACTTCGTCATCGGGTGGATCAGCATGGAGCTCTCCGCGACGGGAATGAACTCGGCCGGCGGCATCATGCCCCGCTCCGGGTGGTTCCACCGCACCAGCGCCTCGACCTCGCGGATGCGGCCGGTGGTGAGTTCGACCTTCGGCTGGTAGTGCAGCTCCAGTTCGTCGGCGGTGATCGCGCGCTCCAGCTCGGTGCGGATCAGGTGCCAGTTCGACGGGGCGGTCGCCATCTCCGGCTGCCACAGCACGATGCGATCGCTGCCCCGCTTGCCGTGATACATCGCAGTATCGGCGTTGTGCAGCAGCGTGGTGAGGTCCGCGCCGTGCTGCGGATAGAAGGTGACGCCGAAGCTGGCCTCGACGGTGAGCGTGAAATCGCCGATCCTGATCGGCTCGCCGAGGCGCGCCTGCACCTGGCGCAGCACCCGGAAGGCGGTTTCCGCAGAGTCGACCTGCGGCAGCAGCATGCCGAATTCGTCGCCGCCCAACCGGGCGACCACGTCGTCGGGGCGCAGCTCGTCGACCAGCCGCTGCGACACGATGCGCAGCAGCTCGTCGCCGGCGTGGTGCCCGATGGTGTCGTTGACCTCCTTGAACCGGTCCAGGTCGACCAGCACGATCGCGCCGCGGGAGTCCTGGTCGATCTGTTGCAGCCGGCTGGTGACCTGCTGCTGGAACCAGCTCCGGTTGGGCAGGCCGGTGAGCGAATCGTGCCGGGCGAAGTGGGTCTGCTCCGCGGCGTACTCGCGCAACCGCCGCGTCGTGGTCCAGGAGACGCCGCCCAGCACGATGTACAGCACGGCGAGCCCGCCGGCCAGGTACAGCTCGGTCTGCCGCTGCTGCGTCCGAATGACGGCGGCGATCGGTTCGTAGGGCAGGTAGACCTGCAGGATGCCGGTGGCCTGGCCGGTGGCGCTCGGCACCACCTGCTGGATCACCCGGATCACGCGCTCGCCGGAGCCGGACGGTGCGTCGACGATCGCGGCCGGCGCCTCACCGCTCATCGCCGCCCGGAATTCGGGGGAATCGGCTGGCAGCGGGTCGACACTGGCGCCGTTGTCGGCGAAGACCACGGTGCCGTCGAACGCGCGCAGCCGGATCGCGTTGAGCGACCCCGAGTAGATGGCCAGGTCGGTGGCCGCCCACAGGCCGCTCAGCTCGACGGCGGACAGACCTTGCGACAACGGCCGGGTATCGAGCGCGGGCGAGATCGCCATCTGCATGATCACGTCGGCTTGGGCACGCGCCTGGGCCAGTGCGCGCTCGGTGCCGGACTGCTGGTCGCGCCAGACGAGGACGGCACCAAGCAACGCGATGGGCACGAGGCTCACGATCACGTAGATGAAGAACAAGCGGGGGCCGCCGTGGGCCGCCCATCGCCGTGTCGTCACGCGACCACTATCGGCACGTGGCGCCGTGTTCTTGAGGCTGCTCACGCGGGCGCACGGGCGCACGGGCTGCCGATGCGCGCGTGCGCGGGGTCCATGCGCGCGTGCGCGGGGTCCATGCGCGCAAACAGAGGGTCCAGACGGTGGCCAGGGCCGGGATCGAACCGGCGACCTTTCACTTTTCAGGCGAACGCTCGTACCAACTGAGCTACCTGGCCAAAAACACAGCCGGATCCATGATCTGAATCCGGCCACGTTTCTGCGACCCAGACGGGACTTGAACCCGCGACCTCCGCCGTGACAGGGCGGCGCGCTAACCAACTGCGCCACTGGGCCTTGCTGTACTGCTCGCGTTCGGTCCGCGACGATTCCCGCCGACGCACCGTGCATGACCACGATACCGGATCGGCACCATGCTCACGTACCCCCAACGGGATTCGAACCCGTGTTGCCGCCGTGAAAGGGCGGAGTCCTAGGCCGCTAGACGATAGGGGCAGGGTTTGCTCACCCGCCACCAACGACGTTCGTTGGGAGCCGAACCAGCATACGGCACGCCGCGCGCCCCGACCAACTCGGTCAGCGGCGTCATATCGGACATCGAGTATGACGCAGCCCGCGGCGCTCCGCGCCGGTTGCCCCGCCCCGGGTCACGGCTCCGATGGATCTCGACCGCGCGACGGGAGCGTCGCCTCGGGACGGGTCGGCATCGCGTAGGAGGCGAGCAGCGCGAGCTTTTGGGCGTCGTCGCTGCCGAGGTCCGCGTGGTAGACGGCCAGCGTCAATCCGCCGGATCCGCCGTCGAGGGGAAGCTTTTCCCGATTGAGGCGCAGGCGGCCGACGGTCGGGTGGTCGAGGACGATGGCGGCGCCCTCCCGGGATTGCACGTCGTGCCTCGCCCAGAGCCGGCGGAACCGTTGACTGACGCTCGACAACTCCGCGACGAGCGAGACGAACCGCGGATCCTCGGTGGCGGTTCCGACCGACAACCGAAATCCCGCAACGAGATTCGCGGTCGCGGCATCCCAGTCGACATAGAGCGATCTCTCGTCCGGGTCGAGAAATACCGACCGCAACCGGTTCTCGCCCACGGCTAGTTGCGGCGAGAGGGCGACGGCCCAGGGATTGGACGCCAGCACGTCGAAGTAGCGGCCCTCCACGAAGGCGGGAAGTTGCAGTGTCGACAGGAGTTTCGCAATGCCGGTCGGCACGTATTCACGCTGCACGCGAGGGGCGGATCGGGACGAGCGGGGTGCGACGAATCCCATCAGATAGTCGGTCGCGGCGTCGTCGAGGCGCAGCACCTGCGCCAACGACGCGAGAACCTGTGGCGACGGATTATGTTCGCGGCCCTGCTCCAGTCGCGTGTAGTAGTCGGCGCTCATCCCCGCGAGCATCGCGACCTCCTCGCGGCGCAGCCCAGGCACTCGCCGGACCCCGACGATGGGGAGCCCGACCTCCTCGGGTGCGACGAGTTCGCGTCGGGCGCGCAGGTAGTCGCCGAGTGACGTGCCCGCGCTGCCCGCCCGATCGCCCCGCATCCTGCTCCCTCGTCATAGCGCTTTCTGCGCTGCGCCTGCGCCGCCGCGCCCTGCGCCATGGGCTTCTGCGCCCTGCGCCTGCGCCACCACGACCCGCGCCTTCGGCCGTGCCGGCTTGGCGGTGAGCCCATGGTAGGCCCGGAACCGTGCCGCAGCCGGGGTGCGCGGCACCCAGGATCAGCGGGGCCTGCCCGGGCGTGGCCGCGGCGCGGACAGTGGGATCCGGGACCGGGCGACAGATCGCTCTCCCGGTCCGCACCCAGGTCCACCCGACTGACGAAGGACGCGATAACCATGACCATCCACGCCGACACTTCCTACGCCCCAACTGCTCTCGGCGGCAGCTATACGACGTCGGGCGGTCCGGCGTTGACCCGCATGGGCTATGGCGCGATGCAACTCGCCGGGCCGCGCGTCTGGGGCCCGCCTGCCGATCGGACCGAAGCGATCCGCGTGCTGCGGGCCGCCGTCGAGACGGGGGTGAACCACATCGATACGGCCGACTTCTACGGGCCGCACGTCACCAACGAAATCATCGCGGAGGCCCTCGCACCGTACGACGGTCTGCACATCGTCACCAAGGTCGGGGCGGTGCGCGACGAGAACGGGGGCTGGCCGCATGCACGCTCCCCGCGCGAACTCCGCGAACAGGTCGAGTCGAATCTGCGCACCCTCGGCACCGAGGTGCTGGACGTCGTGAACCTGCGGGTGGGCGGCGGACCCGACGGGCACTCCCCCGTGGCCGGCTCCATCGCCGAGCCGTTCGGCGCGCTCGCCGACATGCAGCGTGCGGGCATGATCCGGCATCTGGGGTTGTCGGTGGTCGACGCGGACCAGGTGCGGGAGGCGCAGTCGATCGCCCCGGTGGTCACCGTGCAGAACTGGTACAACCTCGCGCATCGTGGCGACGAGGCGCTCATCGCCTCGCTGGAGGAGCAGGGCATCGCCTACGTGCCGTTCTGGCCGCTCGGCGGCTTCAGCCCGTTGCAGTCGGACGTCCTGGATGCGGTGGCGTCGGGGATCGGTCAGCCGGCAATGACCGTCGCCTTGGCGTGGCTGCTGCACCGCGCGCCGAATATCCTGCTGATCCCCGGCACGTCGTCGTTGGCGCACCTGCGGCAGAATCTAGCGGCGGCTGCGGTGCACCTCGACGGGGCGGCGATGGAGCAGCTGGACGCGATCGGCGGGTGATTCCAGGCGTCGTGTCGGGCATCGTGCATGACGCCGCCCGCGGCGCTCCGCGCCGGTTGGCCCAACCGCGACTGCGTCCCCGTCGGCCTAGCGGCCGCTCGTATCGGTCCGCATGCCGGCCATGAACATCTTTACGGCCCTGTGCACGTCGTAGCGCGGATCACTGCCGCTTCCGGAGCAGAGGTTGCCGATGGCCTGCATCGTGAGGAACGCATCGGCGTCGGGCCGGATGTCGCCGGCGTCGATGGCGGCGGATAGCCGCGCCGCGAAGGCTGGCAGCAGCCGATCCAGGATGTATTCGCGCAGCGTCTGGAACTGTTCGGCGTCCGCGCGCAGCGCCGCGGCCAGGCCGTGGTGGGAGATCAGGAACTCCACGAAGGCCTCGATCCAGCGCGTCAGCTCCGACAGCGGTGTTTCGGGGGCACTGCTGCCGGCCATGTCGGCGAAGCCGTCCACCCGGTGGCGGAAGACGCCCATGACGAGATCCGCGCGGCTGGGAAAGTGCCGGTAGAGGGTCCCGAGCCCCACCCCCGCCGCCGCGGCGATGTCGCGCACCGGCGCGTCCACACCTGAGCGATCGAAGATTGCGGCCGCCGCGTCGAGGAGACGCGTGCGGTTGCGCTCGGCGTCGGTGCGCCGCCGCGGCTCTTGGTCTGTCGACATGCTCGCCTCGTTTCGATCGCCGTCGCACACCCTGCAGCTGATCGCTCTGCGCGAACATGGCGTCATAAACGGAACATGGTTCCGTATAGTCAGCGGAGCAATGTTCCACTTCCATCGTGCCGCATTTGCGCGGCATCCCACAACTGGAGGATCCATGACCCGATTCGACGGAAAGACCGTCCTCATCACCGGCGGCAGCCGAGGTTTCGGCCTCACGACGGCCGAGCTGCTGGTGGCGGGAGGCGCCCGAGTATTGATCACCGGACGCGACCCGGAGACGCTGGCCGCCGCGCGATCGCGACTCGGCGGCAGCCTCCTCACCGCCGTCGCGGACACGGCGTCGTTGGGCGACATCGACGCGCTGGCGGACCAGGCTCGGGCCGAATTCGGGGCGCTGGACGCCCTGTTCGTGAACGCCGGCATCAACCAGGTGGGACCGTTCGACGCGGTTCCGGAGGACGTGTACGACGCCATCTTCGCGGTGAACGCGAAGGGCGCCTACTTCACGGTGCAGCGACTGGCGCCGGTGCTGCGCAGCGGAGGCAGCGTCGTGCTCACCACGTCGGTGGCGAACGTGAAGGGCAACCCGATGATGAGCGTGTACGCCGCCAGCAAGGCCGCGATGCGCTCGATGACCCGCAGCTTCGCCCGCGAACTTCTGCCGCGCGGCATCCGCGTCAACGCGATCAGCCCGGGGCCGATCGAGACCGGCGTCATCGATCGGTCGCTGCCCCCGGACCTCGCCGCGCGGACCCGCGCCATGATGACCGAGCGCAATCCCATGCAGCGATTCGGCGAGAGCAGCGAGATCGCCTCCGCCTTCGCGTTTCTCGCGTTCGACGCCACCTACACGACGGGTGCCGAGCTGCCTGTGGACGGTGGCGTCTCGCAGCTGTAGCGGGTCAGGCCGCTGGCTTGCGGATCAGGCCGCTGGCTTCGCGGGTCAGGCCGCCGGCTTCGCGATGCTCACCATCCATTTGACGTCGAACTTGTCGGTGAACATGCCGA
>JBIQMQ010000153.1:0-3780 GCA_044463185.1 Nakamurella lactea
CTGCTGCCGTTCCTGGTCACCCGGCAGCTCATCGTCGGCGCCGGAAAGGTGATCACCGGACCGCACGGAACCGCCGCCTATCACCTATCGCAACGCGCCGAGCACATCTGGGAGGGAGTCTCCAGCGCGACGACCCGGTCGCGGCCGATCATCAACACCCGGGACGAGCCGCACGCGGACGCGGAGAAGTTCCGTCGGCTGCACGTGATCGTCGGCGACTCCAACATGAGCGAGACCACCACGTTGCTCAAGGTGGGGGCGGCGGCCCTGGTGCTGGAGATGATCGAGGCCGGCCGGCCCGTCAAGGATTTCGCGTTCGAGAACCCGATCCGGGCCATTCGCGAGATCTCCGAAGACCTGACGGGCCGCAGGGTGGTGAGACTCGCCGGGGGAGGCCAGGTCTCGGCACTGGACGTGCAGTGGGACTACTTCCGCCGGGTCGCGGACTTCGTGCAGGTCCGCGGCGGCGACCCGGTCACGGACCGCGTGCTGGATCTGTGGGAGCGGGTGCTAACCGGCGTCGAATCCGGCGACCTGTCCGGCGTGGACACCGAGGTCGACTGGATCATCAAGAAGAAGCTGATCGACTCGTACGCCGCGAAGAACGGCCTGGAGATGCACCACCCGCGGATCGCCCAGATCGACCTCACCTATCACGATGTGCGCCCAGGCCGCGGCCTGTACTCGCTGCTGCAGGCCAGGGGCCAGGTGGCGCGCGTGGTGACCGACGAGATGATCACGCAGGCCGTGGACACGCCACCGCAGACCACCCGCGCCAAGCTCCGCGGCGCGTTCGTCGCGGCCGCGCAACAGGCCGGCCGGGACTACACCGTCGACTGGGTTCACCTCAAGCTCAACGACCAGGCGCAGCGCACCGTGCTGCTCAAGGATCCGTTCGAGGCCGTGGACGACCGCGTGGACCGCCTCATCGCCGCGATGTGACGGCGGGGCGCCATGCCCGCTGAAGTGCGCCTGGGTATGGCACGCTGAGAGCCGTGTCCATTTCGAAGGCCGAGCGTCTGATGGATCTCGTCATCGCGCTCCTGAACACCCGGCGGTATCGCACGGCGTCGTGGATTCGCGAGCACGTCGCGGGTTACGGCGGGCAGCCGGACGACGAGGCCGGCGACGAGGCGTTCGCGCGCATGTTCGAGCGCGACAAGCAGGAGCTGCGCGACCTCGGTATTCCGATCGAGACCGAACCCGGCGGCGACGGGTACCGCATCCAGCCGTCCGCGTTCGCCCTTCCGCCGCTGTCCCTGACGCCGGCGGAATCCGCCGCCCTAGCGGTCGCCGCGCGCTTCTGGGAGACCACGGTGCTGGGCGAAGTGGTCGGCTCGGCGCTGCGGAAGCTGCGCGACGCCGACGACACCGGCACCGCCGACGAGGAGCCGAGTTGGGCGGCGGCGGTGCAGGCCCGGCTGCGCACCCCGGAGCCCGCGTTCGCCGACCTGTTCGCGGCGGTGCGCGCCCGTCGTGCCGTGCGTTTCGACTACTTCGGCGTGGCCGATCGCGCGCCGGCGACACGCACCGTGGAACCGTGGGGGCTGGTCAACGCGCGCGGCGCGTGGTACCTGGTGGGGCTGGACCGTGACCGCCAAGCCGAGAGGACGTTCCGACTGTCCCGCATCGCCGGACCCGTGGCCACGGTCGGAAAGCCCGGCGCCGTCACCATTCCGGCCGATATCGACCTGAGGCGATCGGTGCACGACGGCAGCGACGACGCCGGGGCCACCGCCGCACTGCTGCGGGTGCGGGCCGGCCGCGCGGCGGGGCTGCGACGCGTCGCGCTGAGCGTCGAGCCGGTCGGCACCGGCGAGTACGACGACGTGCACGTGCCGATGTCGTCCGTCGGCGACCTGGCGCGGCGCGTCGCGGCGTACGGTCCGGATGTGATCGCCGTCGACCCGCCGGAACTGCGCGAGGCCGTGCGCACCCTGCTGGCCGGGGCGGTGGGGCAGCGATGACGACCCCCGCACGGCGTCGCGGACCGGAGGCCGCCACGGCCCAGGTATCCCGGATGCTGGCGCTCGTCCCGTACATCGCCCGGCGGCCCGGCGTGACGATCACCGAGCTCTCCGACGAGTTCGGCGTGGAGCCGTCGCAGATCGTCGCGGACCTGGGACTGCTCATGGTCTGCGGCGAACCGGGCTACTACCCGAACGAGCTGATCGACGTGGTCCTGGACGACGACGACGGAACGGTGTCGATCGCCTACGACGCCGGCATCGACCGCCCGGTCCGGCTGCGCCCGGAGGAGGCGATCACGCTGACCGTGGCGTTGCAGACGCTGGCCGACATGCCGGGTCTGGTGGACGTTGACGCCGTGCATTCGCTGTTGGCCAAGTTGGAGGACGCCGCCGGCAGCATCGCCGCCGCGGTCTCCGTGGCGCCCCCCGAGGCGGCGCCCGCCCTGCCGACGGTGCGCGAGGCGCTCACCGGGCAGCGGCGGCTGCGTATCCGCTACTACACGGCCTCCCGCGACGATGTGACCGTGCGGGATGTCGACCCGATCCGGCTGCTGGTGGTCGACGGCCACAGCTACGTGGAGGCGTACTGCTACCGGTCGCAGGCGGTGCGCCGGTTCCGGGTCGATCGCATCGACGACGCGACAATCCTGGACGTCCCCGCGCAGCAGGCGCTGTGGATCGATGACGCCGTCCCGGAGGCGCTGTTCACGCCGTCGGCGGACGCCAGCTCGGTGACGCTGCACCTGGCCCGGTCAGCGACCTGGGTCGCCGAGTACTACCTGGCCGAGGTTCTCCGCGACGCGGAGCATGGCGACGAGGGCGGGGATCTCGTCATCCGGTTGTACGGCTCGGACGACGAGTGGCTGGTGCGGCTGGTGCTGTCGCTCGGTGCCGCGGCACGCATCCTGGATCGACCGGACCTCGACGCCGAGGTGCGCCGGCGCGCGACCGAGGCCCTCGCAGCGTACGTTTAGCTGCCGGTTCGCCGCCGCACCGTAGGATCGGAAGTACCTTCCCGTCGCGCGCTGCCGGCCGTGCCGGATTGCCACGAACACCGTCAGGGAGTTGAGATAGTGCCGTCGCTTCGCCGCCGCAGGGCAGACCGGCCCGCGGACGGGTCGATGACCCTGATGGAGCATCTCTACGAGCTGCGCCGACGGCTGTTCCTGTCGGTGCTCGCGATCTTCCTGGGCGCCGTCATCGGTTTCATCTGGTTCTCGGTCGGCATCCCGGCGCTGCGCATCCGCGAACTCGGCGACATCCTGACCGAACCCTATTGCGCCGTGCCCTCCCCGCCGCGGGTCGAATTCGCCGGGGTCGACAAGTGCCAACTGCTGGCCACCGGCCCGTTCTCCACGCTGCAGCTGCGCCTCACCGCGGCGATCATGGCCGGGTTCGTGTTGAGCTGCCCGTTCTGGCTCTACCAGCTGTGGGCGTACGTCGGGCCGGCCCTGTACAGCAAGGAGAAGAAGTTCGCGCTGAGCTTCACCGCGATCGGGGCGGTGCTGTTCACTGGCGGCATGGTGTTGGCCTACCTGATCATCCCGGAGGCGTTGAAGGTCCTGCTGGGGTTCGGCGGCGACTTCGTGCAGGCCGCGCTGGACCCGCAGCTCTACTACAAGTTCCTGATCGGCATGATGCTGATCTTCGGCGTCTCGCTGGAGCTGCCGCTGCTGCTGGTGATGTTGAACTTCGCCGGCGTGGTGAAGGGAGCCAAGCTGGCCAAGGCACGCCGCTACGCGTTCTTCGGCCTCATCGTGTTCGCCGGGATCGCGGTCCCGGGCAACGACCCGATCAGCATGAGCGTGCT
>JBIQMQ010000153.1:3880-6452 GCA_044463185.1 Nakamurella lactea
TCCCGAGACGCTGTCACCCGCGGAGCGCTACGCGGCGGCCAGCCACCGATCCGCCTACCCGGGGTTCACCGAATTCCGCGCCACGAAGTCGTTCGAGTTGGACGCCTTCCAGATCCAGGCGTGCCAGGCGTTCGAGGACGGCCTCAGCGTGCTGGTGTGCGCGCCCACCGGGGCGGGCAAGACCGTGGTCGGGGAGTTCGCGGTGGCGCAGGCCCTGCGGGCCGGGACCAAGTGCTTCTACACCACGCCGATCAAAGCACTGTCCAACCAGAAGTACGCGGACTTCGCCGAGATGTACGGCGCCGAATCCGTCGGGTTGGTGACCGGCGACTCCAGCATCAATCCGCATGCCCCGGTGCTGGTGATGACGACCGAAGTGTTGCGCAACATGTTGTATGCGCGCTCCGGCGACCTGGACGGTCTCTCGTCCGTGGTGCTCGACGAGGTGCACTACTTGGCGAACAAGTTCCGCGGCGCGGTCTGGGAAGAGGTGATCTTGCACCTGCCGCAGCAGGTTCAGCTGGTGGGTCTGTCGGCCACCGTGTCGAACGCCGAGGAGTTCGGCGATTGGATCCGGACCGTGCGCGGCGACACCGCCGTGATCGTCGACGAAGTGCGGCCGATCCCGCTCTGGCAGCACATGTTCGTCGGATCCCGGCTGTTCGACCTGTACGCGCAGCAGGTGAACGGGAAGAGCGGCGGGGACGGGCAGGGGCGGCGCCGCGTCGACCCCGCCCTGCAGCGGGCCATCGCCCGGGCTGGGACGCCACTGCCGCAGCGCGACCGGCGGCACCGGCACGCCGGCACGCGGCCGCGCTTCTCGTGGCGCCCCACGCCGCGCCCGGTGGTGGTGCGGCATCTGGACTCGGCGGGCCTGCTGCCGGCGATCGTCTTCGTCTTCTCCCGCGTAGGCTGCGACGCGGCCGTCGAGCAGTGCGTGCGCGCCGGGGTGCGGCTGACCGACACGGCGGAGGCGACGCTGATCGCCCGGATCATCGACGAGCACACCGCGGATCTGCCGGATGGTGACCTGCGCACCCTGGACTACTGGCGGTGGCGCACCGCGTGGGAGCGCGGCATCGCGGCGCATCACGCCGGTCTGCTGCCGGCGTTCAAGGAGACCGTGGAGGAGCTTTTCACCCGGGGCCTGGTCAAGGTCGTCTTCGCGACGGAGACCCTGGCGCTGGGCATCAACATGCCGGCCCGAACGGTCGTGCTGGAGCGGCTGGTGAAGTTCGACGGCGAGAACCACGTGGAGGTGACACCCGGCGAGTACACCCAGCTGACCGGGCGCGCCGGTCGGCGCGGTATCGACGTCGAAGGGCACGCCGTTGTGATGTGGAGCCCGGAGGTCGACCCGCACGCCGTGGCGGGCCTTGCCTCCACCCGTACGTTCCCGCTGCGCAGCTCGTTCCGGCCCACGTACAACATGGTGGTCAATCTGGTCGACGGCATGGGGCGGCGCGCCGCGAAGTCACTGTTGGAGCAGTCGTTCGCCCAGTTCCAGACGAACCGCGACGCGGTCGGCCCGGCGCGCCAATTGGCACGCGACGAACAGAGCCTCACGCAGCTGAAGCACGACATGGCGTGCAACCGCGGCGATGTGCGCGAGTACGCCGATCTCGTCATGCGACTCGCACACGCCGAACGCGCCGCCGGCCGGGCCCGTCGCGCCCGACGGGCCCGACCCGCCCCCGCCGGCAACGGCGGCGTCGATCTCCGCGCGCTGAGCGCCGCCCTGCGCACGCACCCGGTACATTCCTGCCCGGACCGCGAGGCGCATCTGGATCTGGCGCACCGCGCCCGCCGGCTGGAGGATCACACCACGAAGATCCGGGCACGCCTGGAACGTGCGCGCGGTTCCATGGGTCAGGCGCTGGAACGCATCGCCGATCTGCTGACGGAACGCGGCTATCTCGTCGACGATGCCGCCACCCACTCCGGCCGGGTGTTGCAGCGCATCTGGTTCGACGCCGACTTGCTGGCCGCCGACAGCATCGCCGCCGGCGTCTGGTCGCGGCTCACGGCACCGGAGGTCGCGGCATTGGCGTCCGGCCTGGTCTTCGAATCCCGGCGCGGAATCCGGGTGGCCGCCCGGGGCCTGGGCGGGCACCTGGGCGTCGCCGCCACCACGGTGGAGCACCTCTGGCAAGACCTCGCCGACGACGAGCAGCGATTCGGTGTCCCGGTCGGTCGGCAGCCCGACTTCGGATTCGCTCCGGCGGTGGCCGCCTGGGCCGCCGGCGCCGGTCTGGCCGAGGCGCTGCAAGCCGCGGCCGAACAGGGGCTCGAGCTCACCGCCGGCGATTTCGTGCGGTGGTGCCGGCAGGTGATCGACGCCGTCGACCAGATGGCGCAGGCCGCGCCGCGCGACACGCTCCCGCACGCCGACAGCGCCGTGACGGCGGTCCGGCGCGGCGTGGTGGCCCTCGGCGCGACATGACCGCGAGGCCGCTTGCACGCCGTTCCGCCGGCCGCGCGCGGCACGCTCGAACGACCGGGCTGCGTGTGGTTGGATCATCCCAGACGGCACACCGGTGCCCGCCGTCGCGACGAGGAGGAATCCGATGAG
>JBIQMQ010000154.1:0-6391 GCA_044463185.1 Nakamurella lactea
TTCGAATCGCTGCTCTCCGACCTGCTGGAGGTGTCCCGCTACGACGCCGGCATGGCCGAGCTGCAGCTCGACACGGTCGACGTGCGCACCTGCGTCATGGACTGCGTGGTGGCCGCGGGGCCGGTCGCCGCCACCACCGGCGTGCGCATCGTGACCCGGCTGCCGGACGAGGAGATCCCGGCCCAGGTCGACCCGACCCGCCTGGAGCGCATCGTCCGCAACCTGCTCAACAACGCGGTCGACCACGCCGAGGGCGGCCCGGTCGAGGTGGAAATGGCGGCGGACGACGATGCGCTCGCCATCACGGTCACCGATCACGGCGTCGGTCTGAAACCCGGTGAGGCCGGACTCGTGTTCAACCGGTTCTGGCGCGCCGACCCGTCCCGGCAGCGCCGCACCGGCGGCACCGGCCTCGGCCTGGCGATCTCGCTGGAGGACGCCCGCCTGCACGGGGGCTGGCTGCAGGCCTGGGGCAACCCCGGCCAGGGCGCCCGCTTCCGGCTCACCCTCCCGCGCCAGCAGGGCTTCGTGCTCACCGCCTCGCCGCTGCCGCTTCGGCCCACCGGCGAGGATGATGAGGGGGGCGACACCGACTCCGGCAACACGTTCCACCGCATCGTCACGGATGACGCCGTGCGCGCCGGATCGGCGATGGGCTCGCCGCTGGGGACGCCCGGATCGCAGGGAGGTGCGGCATGACGATGTTCCCCGCCGCGCCGCGCCGCGCCCGGCTGCTGGCCCGGGGTGTGGCGCTGATCGGCGTCATCCTGGTGACCGTGGGGTGCGCCGCGCTGCCGACCTCCGGGCCGGCCCAGGTGGTGCGCCGGGTCGTGGATCAGTCTGTCGCGGCCGCGCCGCAGGGGCCGGATCCCGGGCAGCAGCCGGAACAGATCGTGCGGGAGTTCATCCACGCCGCGTCGCAGACCGAGTTCGACACGGCTGGCGAGTCGTTCGTCGTCGCGCGTCAGTTCCTCACGCCGCAGGCGGATTCCGACTGGAAGGCCGACTCCGGCTCCACCCGGATCGTGGTGCTGGCGGACGATTTCGCGGCCGTCCCCGACCCGGACGATCCCGCGGCCGTGACGATCAGCGGCAAACAGATCGGCGTGGTGCAACCCGACCGCTCGTTCCGGCCCATCGACTCCGCGCCGTACCGCGCGACGATCCATCTGGACAGGGCCGACGGCCAGTGGCGGATCGCGAACCCGCCGGACAACGTGCTGATCACGCGGAGCGATTTCTCAACGGCGCTGCGCCCGCGCACCGTGTATTTCCTCGACCTGACCGGCCGGGTGGTGGTGCCGGACATGCGCTACATCCCCAACTCGGCGACCACCAGCCTGTCGGTGAACCGGCTGATGGACCTGCTGCTGCGCGGGCCCAGCGACCAGCTGGCCGGGGCGGCGCGCACCCAGCTCGGCCCGGGCGCCGAACTCCAGTCGAACGTGCGGATCGACGTCGCCGGCGTGGCACACGTGGACCTGGAGGGGGTGGACGTGTCGACGCCGGCGGCGCGGCAGGCGCTGGCGGCGCAGATCGTGTGGACGCTGGATCCGGACGTGCCGCAGATCGCGATCTCGGTCAACGGGTTGCCGCTGACCGTGACGGGCTCCACGGCGGACGGCGGCCAGTCCGACGGGTCGACCACGTCCTCCGGCGCGCCCACCGACGTGTTCAGCCTGAGCAGCGGCACCCTGGCGAACTTCGACCCGGACCTGGTGCCCGGCTCCGCGCAGGCCGTCTCCGACGCCTACTACCTCGATGGCGGCGTGGTGCTGCGGCTGTCGGATTCGACGCCGATGTGGGGCAGCGTCGGCACCGGCTCGGTCACCGTGAGGTCGGCCGCCCTGTCCGCGGCCTCGGGAGCGCTGGCGGCCGTCGCTGCCGACGACGACGGGGGAGCACAACTGCTGGTCGGCAAACCCTTCGACCACCAGCCGGTGGTGACCGCGCTGAAAGCGGACACGTTGACCAAACCGAGCTTCACCCGCTGGGGCTACGCCGCCTGGACCGTGCAGAACGGAGCCAGCCAGCCCGAGGTGTACCAGGTATCGGTGGCCTCCGGCACGCCGACCTGGTCGCGGGTGGCCGCCCCGGAACTCGCGAAGCTCGGGCCCGTCACCTCCCTCGAACTCTCGCCCGACGGGGTGCGGGTCGCCATCGTCGCCGACGGCAGGCTGTATCTCGGCGTGGTGGTGTCCGCGCCGGACGACGGCGAGCAGCCCACCGACGCGAACGGCAAGGTGACTTCCGGCGACCGGCACGGCCTGGCGATCGACGGACTGCACGAGCTGCGCGCCGACCTGTCCGACGTCGGGCCGGTCACCTGGTACGACTCGGCGAGCCTGCTCGTCGGTGCGAAGACCGTCAGCAGTGCGCACCGCACCGTGTTCCGGGTGTCGGTGGACGGCCAGAGCGTCGATGCCGTCACCACCCAGCAGGTGTACGGCGATGTGTTCGGCGACGTCGAGGCGATCGCGTCCTCGAACTCCGGACTGCCGATGCTGATCTCCTTCGGCAGCCGCATCTGGCAGCTTCAGGGCAGCCAGACCTCCGGGCAGTGGGTGCCGCCGGACGGTCGGAACTGGATGCCCGGCACGATGCCGTTCTACCCGAACTGACCCGCTTCCCGAGCTCACGCGCGGGCGGGTCGTCTGGTGGTGGTGCGGGTCGGTCGGGTGGCCGGGCGGGTTGTCTGGTCGCCGGGCGGGTTGTCCACACCCGTCGGCGTCATCCACTTTCCGCGACGTCCGGTAGGCAGCGGCGGCCCGCGCGACGATTCTCGACAGCTGTGACCAACGATCGCGGACGACCGGCGGCAGGCCGTGTCGCCGGCTTATTCAGCGAGATCGTCGCGACGCTGCGCGTCGGCCTGGACCTGGTGCTGCCGCAGGTGTGCCCCGGATGTTTCGCGGCGGAGCCGTGGTGCCCGGCCTGCAGGGCCACCATCGCCGGGCGGCCCCGCCCCGTCGCCCTACCGCAGGCCATGCTCGACGAGTTCGCCGCCGCCCGGCTGCCACTTCCGGCGGTGCACGCGTTGGCGCGCTACACCGGCCCGGTGCGCGCCGCCATCCTGGCCGGCAAGGAGCGCGGCCGCCGCGACCTGCCGCCGCTGCTCGGCGCGGCCCTCGGCGAGGGGCTCTGCGCGCTGCAACAGGCGGGCGTGCTTCCAATGGAGTTCTTCCTGGTGCCGGCACCCACGAGACGCTCGTCGGCGCGGGCCCGTGGCGGTGATCCGGTCACGGCCATGGCGCGCGCCGCGGCCACGGTCCTGGCGGCCGGCGGCCGGCGCATCGCGGTGACGCCGTGCCTGTACCTAGCCCGCGGCACCCGGGATTCGGTGGGGCTCACCGCTGCTGGCCGAGCGGCCAACCTGGCCCGCGCGGTGCGCTTCCGGCCGGAGGCAGCTGCGCCTGCCGGGGCCGCCGTGGTGCTGCTGGACGACGTGCTCACCTCGGGCGCCACCATGACCCGGTCGAGCATGACCTTGCACGCGCACGGCCTGCGACCGGTCGGCGCGCTGGTCCTCGCGTCGGTGCCGGAATTGCGCCGCGCATTGGTCGCGCGCTCCGCCCCGACAGTGAGCAAATAGCCCCCTCGCCGATGCGCGCGGTGGTCGGTCTCGTCCGGTCCACGGTAGATTCGAGGGTGTACCGGGGTCCGCCGAAAGGCCTGGCCGCGGCGGCACCGGGACGCAGTGCGACAGCTGCGGGCCGGGGCGATCCCGCCCGCCGACCCTCGGGAGGACACGTGGAAATCGTTGTGACGGGCCGGAATGTCGAAGTTCCCGAGCATTTCAAGGTGCGCGCCGCTGAAAAGCTGGGGCGCACCGAGCGTTATGACCCGAAACTCGCCCGCATCGAGGTCGAACTGGCGCACGAGAAGAACCCCCGGCAGAACAAGACGAAGCAGCGCGTCCAATTGACGGTGACCGGCCGCGGCCCCGCGGTGCGCGCCGAGGCTTCGGCCGAAACTTTCCAGGCCGCCTTGGATCTCGCGGTCGACAAGCTGGAGGAGCGGCTGCGCAGGGCGCGCGGTCGCCGCCTGGACCGCGTCACCTCGCGGGCGCCCCTCGCAGCGGTGGTGGCCTCCGGGCCGGAAGCGAACGGCGCCGTCGAGGAGTTCGACGCGGCCAGTGCCGTGGAGGAGGACGGCCCGGGCCGCGTGGTGCGGATCAAGAACCACCCGGGCGACCCGATTTCCGTCGACCAGGCCCTGTGGCAGATGGAGCTCGTGGGCCACGACTTCTACTTGTTCAACGACGAGGAGTCGGGAATGCCCAGCGTTGTGTACCGTCGGAAGGGCTTCGACTACGGGTTGCTCCGGCTGGTGTGACGGCATGACTGTCCGCTTCTCGGGTGCGACCGGTGGCTCCGGTCGCACCCGAGGAGCGCTTACGATGGGTGCGCCCGCCCGTGAACGCAAGATGAACGACTGAGGTGTCAACGTGTCCGTGCTGTCCAGAGTTCTGCGCGCCGGCGAGGCCAAGACCCTCAAGCGCCTGGCCGCCATCGCCGACCATATCGACAGTCTGGAACAAGACTACGTGGATCTGACCGACGACGAGCTGCGCGGCAAGACCGACGAATTCAAATCCCGGCTCGCGAACGGCGAGACCTTGGACGATCTGCTGCCGGAAGCGTTCTGCGTGGTGCGGGAGGCGGCGAAGCGCACCCTCGGCCAGCGGCACTACAAGGTCCAGCTCATGGGCGGGGCGGCCCTGCACCTGGGCAACATCGCCGAGATGAAGACCGGCGAAGGCAAGACGCTGGTCTCGACGCTGCCGGCATATCTCAATGCGCTCGAGGGCCAGGGCGTGCACATCGTCACCACGAACGACTACCTCGCGCAGCGCGACTCCGAGTGGATGGGGCGTGTGCACCGGTTCCTGGGTCTGACGGTCGGGGTGATCGTGCCGCAGATGCCCGCCGCGCAGCGCCGGGCCGCCTACGCCGCGGACATCACCTACGGCACCAACAACGAGTTCGGTTTCGACTACCTGCGCGACAACATGGCCTGGTCCGCCGCCGACCTGGTGCAGCGGGGCCACCACTACGCCATCGTCGACGAGGTCGACTCCATCCTGATCGACGAGGCCCGCACGCCGCTGATCATCTCCGGCCCGGCCGACCAGTCGTCCAAGTGGTACACCGAGTTCGCCCGGCTGGTGCCGCGGCTGAAGAAGGACGTGGACTACGAGGTCGACCTGGCCAAGCGCACCGTCGGCGTCACCGAAGAGGGCGTGCAGAAGGTCGAGAAGGCCTTCGGCCTGGAGAACCTCTACGAAGAGGTCAACACCCCGCTGGTCGGCTTCCTGAACAACGCCATCAAGGCGAAAGAGCTGTACAAGAAGGACAAGGACTACATCGTCGTCGGCGGTGAAGTGCTGATCGTCGACGAGTTCACCGGCCGCGTGCTGCACGGTCGCCGCTACAACGAGGGCATGCACCAGGCCATCGAGGCCAAAGAGGGCGTCGAGATCAAGGCCGAGAACCAGACCCTGGCCACGATCACGCTGCAGAACTACTTCCGGCTGTACGAGAAGCTGGCCGGTATGACGGGCACCGCGCAGACCGAGGCCGCGGAGCTGAACGAGACGTACAAGCTCGGCGTGGTGCCGGTCCCGCCGAACAAGCCGGTGATCCGCGTCGACGCCGAAGACGTGATCTACAAGACGGAAGAGGCCAAGTTCGACGCCGTCGTGGAGGACATCGCGGCGCGGCACGAGAAGGGCCAGCCGGTGCTCGTCGGCACCGCCAGCGTGGAGCACTCGGAGCGGCTGTCGAAGCTGCTGCTGCGCGCCGGCGTCCCGCACGAGGTACTCAACGCGAAGAACCATGCTCGGGAGGCGGCGATCATCGCGCAGGCCGGCCGGCTCGGCGCGGTCACGGTCGCGACGAACATGGCCGGCCGCGGCACCGACATCGTGCTCGGCGGCAACCCGGACTTCACGGCGGACGCCGATCTGCGGGAGCGCGGCCTCAACCCGACGGACACGCCGGAGGAGTACGAGGAGGCGTGGCCGGAGGCCCTGGAGAAGGCGAAGAAGCGCTCCGCCGAGGAGGCCGACAAGGTGCGGGAGGCCGGCGGCCTGTACGTGCTGGGCACCGAGCGGCACGAGTCGCGGCGCATCGACAACCAGCTGCGCGGCCGTTCCGGGCGGCAAGGGGATCCGGGCGAGTCCCGGTTCTACCTATCACTGGGCGACGACCTGATGCGCCGCGTGGGCGGCAGCACCGTCGAGGCCATGATGACCCGGCTGCGCGTGCCCGACGACATGCCGATCGGCCACAAGTTCGTCTCCAAGGCGATCAAGAGCGCGCAGACCCAGGTCGAGCAGCAGAACTTCGAGATCCGCAAGAACGTGCTCAAGTACGACGAGGTGATGAAC
>JBIQMQ010000155.1:0-6328 GCA_044463185.1 Nakamurella lactea
GCGCTCGGCAGGACCCCATCACCGCAGTGGAGCTGAGGGGAATCGAACCCCTGACCTCTTCGATGCGAACGAAGCGCGCTACCAACTGCGCTACAGCCCCGTAGGTCCCGCCGCAGCAGGACCCGACCGGACAAGAATACCAGCCGCCGCAGGGGGCGACATCCACCGGCGCACCCGACGCGACAAGCTTCCCGAGCCCTACCCGGCGCGACGCCGGTACGCCGCCGGGCGGTAGTACTCGAGGTCGTCGAACGCGGGGTCGCTGTCGTCGAGATCGACCGGTTCGCCGTACCCGAAGCCGCTCGGCGGCACCGACTGATGCACGTGCGACCGCACCTGGTAGCCGTCGACCTGCCCCGGCCTCGGAAACTCGCCCGTGCGATGCGCATACACCTGCTCCGCCACGGACGGCCGGTAGCCGGGCCGGATCTGGCGCGCCCGCACAAGCCTCGCTGCGCGTCTGCGCCGGATCTCGTTTTCGATGCGCACCTGGCGGCGAAGGTAGGCCAAGTACAGCACCAGCAGCACGCCGCTCAAGGCCGATGCCGCATAGCCGTAGCCCGTACCCAGGTAGCCCACCGCGGCACCGGCGAGCGCCAGCACCAGCAGCAGCAGCGCGATCCGCTGCCGCCGCCGGAACCGATACGCCTGCGCCCGGTCCGCGGCCTCGGGGTCGAACCCCCCGCGGCCCTGCCGGATCGGGGTGCGCCGATACTCGGAATCATCGGCCTCGGCCCGGCGCGGTCCGCGGGCGCGGCCGGCGTAGCGATCTTCATCGTCCATACGGTCGTCCCTCTGCGGAGCGGCGGCCGGAACGGCCATCACGTCGACGCGCTCGTCAACGGCCGCATCGGTCGCGAGGCGCAGCGCGTCATCGACCTCGTCGGAGACGCTCGGTTCGGGCGCGGCCGCGACGTCGACAACCTCCGCGCCGGAGGCCTCGGCGGCTGCGGCGTCATACTCGACGGCATTGTCGCGGACGTTGGCACCGCCGCGAGCATCGCCCTCGAAGCCAGAATCGCCACCGGAATCGCCGCCAGCATCGCCATCGACGCCGGAATCGCCCCGGGTCCGGTGCGCCATCGCGGTCCGGCTGAAGACCGGCCGCCGTCGGGAGGCCGAATCCCGTTGCAGCACGCGGAAGTTCGCGCCTTCGTCGATGTCATCGGGCACGTGCTCGCGCCGTTTCGCCACCATGGGCACCAGCACCACCAGCCACGCCACGACCAGACCGACAATGATCAGCGACGTCGGCAAAGACGGCATGTCGGCCCCTTTCCGGTGAAGAACAGCGCGCAACGGACACGGACGGCGCGCATCACACTACTGCTGGTTCACGCTAGTCACTCGAGTCACAGCAGCCCCGCAGGACACGCCCGCGAATCACGGTTCGCCCGGCCCCGGGCGGTCCCGCCGGAGGTAGCCGGCGATCAGCGCCCGCGCCGGATCGACGCCGCCGGGCATCTCCTCGACCGTCAGCGCGTAGAGCAGGTGGTCGCGCCACGCCCCGTAGATGTCCAGGTAGCGCCGCAGCAAACCCTCCTGGCGCATGCCGAGGTGTTCCACCACGGCGCGGCTCGCGGCATTGTCCGGATCGATGGTGGCGTCCACCCGGTGCAGCCCGACCGGCCCGAGCGCATGCGCCACCGCGAGCGCCACCGCCGCCGTCGCCACCCCGCGCCCCGCCACCTCGGAACTCACCCAGTAGCCGATCCAACCCGAGCACAACGCACCCCGCGCGATCCCGCCCAGGGTCACCTGCCCGGCGAACTCGCCGTCCACGGTCACCGCGAACGGCAGGCAGCCACCCTTGCGGGCCGCGCGACGGAGCTGCGCGTAGTGCGCCCGCCAGGCCGGTCGGGAGTGCCGCTCCGCCCAGGTCGCCGGGCTCGTCGCGTCCCAGCGTTCGATCCGCGCGCGATCGCGGATCCGCAGGGTCCGCCAGGCCGCCCCGTCCCGCCGCAGCAGCGGCCGCAGCATCACCTCACCCGCCCGCGAGGGCAACGGCCCGAGCACCGCGGGCCACCCGGGGTGCCGCGGGCCACCCGGATCGCCGTGCTCGATCACCATGGGTGCGACGCCCTCCCGCGGCCCACGGTCAGGCTCGTTGCGCCAGGAACGAGACCGCCACCTCGGCCCCGATGGGCACCTCGGTGGTCTGCTCGTCGATCAGGATCAGGCAGTTGGCCTCGGCCAGCGACGCTAGGAAGTGCGAACCGCCGGCGCCGCCGCCGAGCACGTGCACCAGGTAGTCGTCGTTGTCGTCGCGCATCAGTTGACCGCGCAGAAACTGGCGGCGCCCCGCGGGCGAGCTGATCGCCGCCAACGTGCGCGCCGTCACCGTCCGCCGATACGGGTTGCGCCGGCCCAGCATGGTGCGGATCGCCGGCCGCACGATCACCTCGAACACCACCAGGGCGGACACCGGGTTCGCGGGCAGCAGGAAGGTGGGCACCCGCTCCGGCCCGAGCCGCCCGAAGCCCTGCGTCGAGCCGGGCTGCATCGCCACCCGGGTCAGGTCGATGTCCCCCAGGTCGGACAGCGCCTCGCGCACCAGTTCACTGGCGTAGCCGCCGGCGCCCCCGGCCAGCACCACCGCCTCGGACACCAGCAGCCGCGACTCGACCAGTTCGTGCAGTCGGCGCGCGTCCGACGAGCCGATCCCGACCCGCGTCACCTCCGCGCCGGCATCGCGGGCCGCGGCGGCCAGCGCGTACGAGTTGACGTCGTACACCTGCCCGGGCCCCGGCTGCCGGGACACGTCGACCAGCTCGTTGCCCACGGAGATGACCGACAGCCGCGGCCGAGGATGCACCAGCACCTTGTCCATCCCGACGGCCGCGAGCAGCCCGACCTGGGCCGCCCCGATGAACGCCCCGGACCGCACCGCGACGTCGCCGGGCTGCACATCTTCCCCGGCCCGCCGCACGTACGCGCCGGATCGCAGCGGCGTGGTGACCGAGATGCGGGCTCCGGTGCTCGCGCCCGGCTCGCGCGGCACCACGGCGTCGGCGATGGTGGGCAGCGGCGCCCCGGTGGCCACGAACACGGCCTGCCCGGGCTGCAGCCGGTGTGCGACCCGGGATCCCGCCGCGACCTCGCCGACCACCGGCAGCACCACCGGCGCCTGGCCGCTGGCGTGCGTCACGTCCACCGATCGCACCGCGTACCCGTCGACGGCGGCCTGGTCGAACGACGGCAGCGCGGACGACGACACCACCTCCTGCGCGCACAGCAGCCCCTGCGCCTCGGAGATCGCCACCCGCACCGGTGCCGGCGGGAACGCCGCCCCCAGCACGATGTCGAGCTGTTCGGTGACGGAGCGCATCAGCGGGCATCCCCCTGGGTCGCATGCGGCGGGGTCGGGCGGTGGCTCATGGTTGTTCACGCTATCGCGCCGGGCGGCGCATGTCGGGGAGACACCGCGAGCGGCACCTGCGGTGCAGCCTACGTGAGGGCCTTCAGGCCGCCCGCGAGGCGTGCGACGATGCACCGGTGACGCCTGGTATGACGCAGCCCGCGGCGAAAGCCGCCTGGCGAGCACGGTTACTGACGGCCCGCCGGGCCCGACCCGCCCCCGAGCGTGCCGCGGCGCAGGCGGCGAACGCGGACCATCTGCTCGCGGCGCTGCGCGAGCTGGGCGGCGGCCGTCGCCTGACGGTGTGCCTGTACCTGCCGCTGCCCAGCGAGCCGCTGGCCGCGGGCGCGCCCTACCTGGTGGCCGCTCGCGGGTACCGCGTGCTGGTGCCGGTCACCACCTCGGGTCAGCCGCTCGACTGGTGCGTGCTGCCGGTGGCGGCGGGCGGCCCGACGGTCGGCGCAGCGCACAACGACACAGTCGACGCAGGTGACGTGCATGACGCAGCCCTCGTGCCGGGCCCGCTCGGGGTGCTCGAGCCAGCCGGGCCCCGGCTGGGCCCCGCCGCGCTCCTGGGCGCGGACGTCGCCGTGGTCCCGGCGCTGGCGACCGATCCGGCGGGGTTCCGGCTGGGCCGCGGCGGCGGTTTCTACGACCGCACATTGGCGCTGCTGCCCGGCTCGGCGCCCGGGTCGGCACCTGGGTTCGCCCCTGAGTTGGCGCCCGGCTCGGCGCCCGGGTCGACGCCCGGGTCGACGCCCGGGTCGACGCCTGGCTCGGCGCCAGAGCCGTACCCCGCCAGTGCCGGATCGGCTCAGGCTGCCGGGACCGGAATGCACGAGGGCGGCGTCATGCCCGGGGTTCCTCGGATCGCCGTGCTGTTCGACGGCGAAACCGACCTGCCGATTCCGCACGAGCCGCACGATGCGCGGGTCAGTCATGTGCTCACCCCCGCGGGAGGGCTGCGCCGGATCGGATAGTCGCTGGTGGCGGGCGCGAGGGGCGCAGGTCACAGCGCCGGTCTTGCGAAGATCGGTGCCCGCGGAGCACTATGGATTAGCAGTCGAGCGGGTCGAGTGCCAGCTTTGCGGCTGGCGGTCTCGCGATGTTGCTGCGATCACCGCGTTACGTGTTACCGCTGCTCGGTGCCCGCCGAGCGCCGCCAGGAGGATCCGTGCCCACCTACCAGTACGCCTGCAAGGATTGCGACCATCACTTCGAACAGGTCCAGGCTTTTTCCGACCCGTCGCTCACGGTCTGCCCGAGCTGCGGCGGACACCTGCGCAAGGTCTACGGCTCGGTCGGCGTGGTGTTCAAGGGCAGCGGGTTCTACCGCACCGACTCCCGTTCCGGATCCGGCAAGGCGAGCCTGACGGCCGACCACAAGTCCGAGTCCTCCAACGGATCGGCCAGTAGCAGCTCCGACTCGTCGAGCTCGTCCTCGGACTCCTCCTCCAGCGCCGCCTCGAAGCCGGCCGCTCCCGCCAAGGCTGCGGCGAGCACGCCCTCGAAGTCGTCGACCCCGGTGAAGGCCGCAGTCTGAGGCAGTTCTTGAGGCCGCTTCGGCAGGGGCGCGGCGGGTGGGCGGTTATCCACCTGCCGCGTTGTGGTCCACAAATCTGGCATGACGCTGTTCGCGGGCGCTGGCGCGCCCGTAGCCTCCCTGCGTGATTTCTCGCAGAACCCCCGGGCCCCGCGGCGACGCCGCCGACGTGCAGCCGCGCCTGCCGGACCGCGTCGCCACCCTCCTGGGCCGGTACCGGCTGGGCGGGCGGCGCACTCGGGTGCTGCGGCGTCTTGTCGCGGTTGCCCTCCTGCTCGCCGCCGGCACGCTGGCTTCGATGCCGTCGACCTCCGGGGCTGCCGGGACCTCCGTGCTCATCGCCGCGCGCGACCTTCCCGCCGGAGCGCGCCTGACCGGCGCGGATATCGCCGTCGCCTCGGTCCCGTCCCCGCCGGACGGGCTGCTGCCCGCTCGGCGCCCTGAGGACCTGGCCGGCGCCGTGCTCTCCGGCCCGATGCGGCGCGGCGAGATCCTCACCGATGCGCGCATCGTCGGAGACCGTGGTCCGGACCCGGGTCCCGGCCGCGCGGCCGTGCCGGTGCCGCTGGCGGACCCGACCGTCGCGGCACTGCTCGCCCAGGGCATGCACGTGGTGCTGGTCGAGGTTCCTGGCGGCTCGTGGTCCTCCGCAGGCGGTGCCGACACGGTGAGCGAGGACGGCGGCGGGATCGAGGTCCTGGCGGCGGATGCGGTCGTGCTCTCCGTGTCCGAGCCGAGCGGCGGGTTCGGCGGCGCAAGCGCCGGCCGTGTCGCGGTGGTGAGCGTGCCCGCCGCCGAGGCGGACGTGGTCACGGCCGCGGCGGCCGCCGGCGGCGTCACCCTCAGATTCGGGTCATAGCGGAAAAATTCCCGGTCAACGGGCCGACAACGATGTACGCTCATCGCACTCCGCGTCACATCCAACACCGCGTCACATCGATGCACGTCCGACCGGTCGTGACGGCCGCCGACCGCACCGATCCGATGCGGAGAAAGGGCCAGCGATGCTCAAGGGATTCAAGGAGTTCGTGCTCCGCGGCAATATCGTCGAACTCGCCGTCGCCTTCGTGATCGGCGTCGCCTTCGCGACGCTGGTGGACACGTTCGTGTCGGCGATCATCACACCGATCCTCGCGGTCATCACGCCCGGGCAGATTCAAGGCTTCGGTTTCCGGTTGATCTCGGACAACGAGGCGACGTTCATCGATGTCGGTGTTCTGATCAACTCGGTGATCGTCTTCGTGCTCACCGCCGCCCTGATCTACTTCCTCCTGGTTGTGCCCATGAACAAGCTCAAGGAGCGGCGCGCCGCTCGGGCGGGCATCGTCGAGGAGACACCGGCGCCGACCGAAACGGAACTGCTCACCGAGATTCGGGACCTGCTCCAGGCGCAGCAGGGCATCGGCGGACCCGGCCGGATCGGCTGA
>JBIQMQ010000156.1:0-2408 GCA_044463185.1 Nakamurella lactea
ACGGCGCGATCATCACGCAGTTCGACTACCCGACCTGCGAGACGCTGGGCCTGCTCAAGATGGACTTCCTGGGCCTGCGCAACCTCACCGTCATCGACGACGCGCTCGCCAACATCGCCGCCAACCGCGGCGAGACCGTGCGCATCGAAGACGTCCCGCTCACCGACCCGGTCACCTACCAGCTGCTGGCGCGCGGCGACACGCTCGGCGTGTTCCAGCTCGACGGTGGCCCGATGCGGGCGCTGCTCAGGTCCATGCAACCGGACACCTTCGACGACATCACCGCCGTCATCGCGCTGTACCGGCCGGGCCCGATGGGCATGAACTCGCACAACGAGTACGCGGACCGCAAGAACGGCCGCAAGCCGGTCACGCCCATCCACCCGGAGCTGGACGAGCCGCTGCGCGAGGTGCTGGCCGAGACCTACGGGCTGATCGTCTACCAGGAGCAGGTGATGGCGATTGCCCGGCGCGTCGCCGGCTACTCCCTGGCGGGCGCCGACCTGCTGCGCCGCGCCATGGGCAAGAAGAAGAAGAAGGAACTCGATGCCCAGCTGGAGACGTTCACCGCGGGCATGAAGACCAACGGCTATTCGCAGGCCGCCATCGACGCGCTGTGGAACACGCTGATGCCGTTCGCCGACTACGGCTTCAACAAGTCGCACGGCGCCGGGTATGCGCTCGTCTCGTACTGGACGGCCTACCTGAAGGCGAACTACCCGGCGGAGTACATGGCGGCGCTGCTCACCTCGGTGCGCGACGACAAGGACAAGATGGCCATCTACCTGGCCGAGTGCCGCGCCATGGGCATCACGGTGCTGCCACCGGACGTCAACGCCTCCGAGCGGAACTTCGCCACCGTGGGCACCGACATCCGGTTCGGCCTGTCCGCGATCCGCAACGTGGGGTCGGGCGCCGTCGCATCGATCATCGCGGCACGGAAGGAGAAGAGCCGCTTCGCCGACTTCGCCGACTACCTGAACAAGGTCGACGCCGCGGCCTGCACCAAGAAGGTCGTCGAATCGCTGATCAAGGCCGGCGCGTTCGACTCGCTGGGCCACCCCCGCAAGGGCCTGCTGATGGTGCACACCGAGGCGGTCGACGCCGTGCTCTCGGTGAAGAAGGCCGAGGCGGCCGGCCAGTTCGACCTGTTCGGCGAGATGAGCGCCGAGGAGGTCGGGGGAGCGTTCACCGTCACCATCCCGGACAGCGAATGGGATACCAAGCTGCTGCTCGCCTTCGAGCGGGAGATGTTGGGGCTGTACGTGTCCGGGCACCCGCTGTCCGGCTACGAGCACCTGCTGGCGTCGCAGGCCGACACCGCGATCCCCGACATCCTGGACGGCACCGTCGCCGACCGGGCCACCGTGACGGTCGGCGGCATCCTCACCGGACTGTCCCGGCGGCTCACCAAGAAGGGCGACCCGTGGGCGACCGCCACCCTGGAGGATCTGACCGGCGGCGTCGAGGTGGCGTTCTTCCCGAAGGTGTACGCCGAGGTGTCGCTGCTGCTGGCGGAGGATGCGATCGTGCTGGTGCGGGCGCGCGTCTCACGCAGCGACGACCGGCTCTCGCTGCACGCCGACAAGGTGACGGTGCCGGATCTGTCCGCAGCGACCGGGCACCGGCCGGTGCGGGTGTCGCTGCCCGCGGTGCGCTGCACGGAGCCGATCGTGGACCGGCTGCGGGAGGTGCTCAGCGCCCACCCGGGCACCACGGCCGTGCACCTGCGCGTGGTGGACGGCTCGAGCGCCACCACCCTGGTGGTCGACGACCGTCTGCGGGTCACGGCCACCTCCGCGCTGATGGGGGATCTCAAAGCGCTGCTCGGTGCGGACTGCTTGGCGTGAACATGCAGACGGTGGCTCCGGGCCCGGCCGCTCCGGGTGCCCGCGCGCGGCGTCACCGCAGGGCGGCGCGGGCGGTGATCGCCGCCGCGGCCGTGCTGCTGGGCGTGGCGCAGGCCGTGGTGTGGGCGCAGATCGCCCCCGGGCGGCAGGTGCTGGTGTACGCGGACGGCTCGTACGTGAACCTGCCGACCGCCGACTACCACGCCTTCGACGGGCTGGCCCTCGCGGTGTTCGCGGGCGCGGCGGTCGGCCTGATCGTGGCCGTCGCGGCGTGGCGGGTGCGCGCCATCCGCGGCGCGACGACGCTGGTCACGGTGGCCGTCGGCACCGCGGCGGGTAGCGCCGTGCACTTCGCGCTGGGCTCGCTGCTGGCGGCCGGCGTCGACCCTGCCTCGGTGGGCGCGACGGGCAGCGTGTCGATCGTCGTGGCCGCCGCTACCATGGGCACCCCGCTGGTCATGGTCGTCGAGCCGCTCATCGCCACGGCGACCTACACGTTCCTCGCCGCCTGGGACGGCCGCAGCGACCTGGGCGCCACCCGGGTGACGACGGTGGACG
>JBIQMQ010000156.1:2508-6260 GCA_044463185.1 Nakamurella lactea
CCGGGCGCGAGATGACCACCTGGGCGCAGCGGGTGTGGGTGCGCGTCGATGCCAGCGCGCGCACGCAGTGGTGGCTGGTGTTCGCCTCGCTGCTGCTGCTCTGTCTGGCAACGCTGCGCTCGGTTGCCACCGCGATGAGCGCGGATCCCACCGGGGTGGTGCCCTCGGCGTGGGGCATCGTGCACGGCGGCAGTCCCGTCATCGCGAAGGCCGACTGGCCGTTCTTCAACCCCTGGTTCGTCGGCGTGGGTGCGGACCAGGTCGTCAGCAACCGGCCGCCGGGCCTGGTGTATCTCGCGGTGCCGGCCTATTGGGTGTTCCGTCATGCCGACATGTGGGAGCCGACGCCGGCATCCCTCACCGCCGCGATCGTCACGGCCGCGGCGGTGGCCACGTTCGGTGTGCTCATTCGCCGGCTGGTGGGCGGCGTGATCGGGCCGCGGGTCGGTGTGGGTGCGGCTGGCGTTCTCGGCGTGGCGACCACAACGTGGGCCGTGTCCGGCACCCAACTCTTCCCGCACGGCCCGGATCAGTTGCTGCTGGTGCTCGCCATGCTGGCCGTTGCGGCCGGTCGCTCCTGGGGCGCCGGGTTCGCGTTCGCCGCCGCGGTGCTGATCCGTCCGCCGCTGGCTGCCGTTGCGGCGGTCATGGGGTTGTGGAGAAGCCGCACGATGCGCAGCGTCCGTCCCGCGGTGGTGATCGGGGCGCTCACCGCGGCCGGCCTGGCAGCGTTCGCGCTGTATTCGCACCGCTACTGGAATGTGGTGGTGACCGGCGCCGATCAGGCGGTGACCGTCGCACGCGGAGTGCTCAACGGAACCGCCACGCACGGGTATTTCGATGCGCTCACCGATTGGTCGATGGGCGCCCTCGGCGATCTCGGCTACAAGATCGCGGGCGCGCTCGTCTCGCCCGGCCGCGGCCTGCTGATCGGGGCGCCGTTCCTGGTGCTGCTGCTGCCGGGGCTGCGCCGCGCGTGGCGGGTGGCCCCGGACTGGGTCCGATCGGCGGCCGTCGGCGGTCTCGTCTATCTGCTGATCCAGCTGAAGGCGGAGGTCTTCACCGGGGGCCAGTTCTTCTGGAGCTACCGCTACCCGCTGGAGACGCTGACGCTGTGCGCCCCGCTGCTGGTGCTGGCCTGGCGGCGGTTCGCGGCACGGACACGGCTTCGGCGCGCCTGGTTCGGAGCGCTGGTGGCCGTTGCTGTCGGCTTCCAGGCCGTCGGCGCGTTCAGCTTCCACGGTCCGTACCCGGACACGCCATGGACGTTCGACAACCTCGCCGCCGCGCTCACCGGCGACGCCGCGATCCAGGGCTGGGTGGCCCTGGTCGCATGCCTCGGTGTCGCGGGCATGACGCTGTTCCGCGGCTATCGCCGCGCCGACCGGCCCGCCTACAGTGCCAGCCCGACCAGCGAGCCGAGCGCGTAGGTCACCGCCATGGCGGCCAGCCCGCCGCCGACGTTGCGGGCGATGGCGCGCGGCCGAGGCGCCGAGCCCAGCCGGGCGCTCGCGGCCCCGGTGCCCGCCAGCGCCAGCACCACGACGGCGACCGTGGTCCAGATCGTGGTGTCCACGGCGAAACCGGCCAGCGGAATGAGGGCGCCCAGCGAGAACGCGATGAACGAGGCAAACGCGGCATGCCACGGGTTGGTCAACTCGTCGGCATCGATGCCGAACCGGGCCTCGGCGTGCGCTGCCAGGGCGTCGTGTGCGGTGAGCTGCTCCGCGACGCGCAGCGCCAACTGGCGGTCGATGCCCTTCGCCTGGTAGGCCGCGGCCAGCGCTCCTACCTCGGCGTCGGGGTGCGCGGCCAGCATCTGCCGCTGCCGGGCCAGCAGGGCTCGCTCGCTGTCCCGCTGGGTGGAGACCGACACGTACTCGCCGGCCGCCATGGACATCGCTCCGGCCAAGAGCCCGACGAGCCCGGCGATCAGGATCGCGCTGCGGCTGGTCGTCGCCCCGGCCACCCCGAGCACGAGGGCGGCGGTCGACACAATGCCGTCGTTGGCCCCGAGCACCCCGGCGCGCAGCCAGTTGAGCCGCCCCGCCAGGCTGTCGGAACTCGCAGAGTGCTCCCCGCCCGGTTGCGCCCCCGGTTTGCGCTCGAGGATCGTCACAGGGTCGATTGTGGCAACATCTGACGGAACTCTCCAGCAAGGGGAGGCTCACCTCACTGATGACGGCGGTATCGGCGCGCGGAGGTGAGCAAACCCTTACAAAGAGCGGGCCCTGTCGTCGCGGCCGCCGCGCCATCGCGTCCCCTGCCGGGAGGATCGGCGGCGCGACACCCTACGCTGGTGGGGTCCGCTGTTCCACCCGACCTCCACAGAATCGGCCCGATGCTGCGACGAATCGACCTGACAGCCGCGCTCGGCGGCGCCGGACTGAGTTCCGCCGCGCTGCGCGCCGCGCTGCCCCGCGCCACCGGATCGGCGCAGGCCGCCGACGATGCCGTGGCACCGATCCTGGCCGCCGTGCGTGAGCGTGGCTCGGCCGCCGTGCTGGAGTTCGGCGAGCGGTTCGACACCGTGCGTCCCTCGTCGCTGCGGGTGCCGGCGGAGGTGATCGACGCGGCGGAGCGCGGCCTGGACGCGGCGCTGCGCGACGCGCTGAGCGAGTCGATCCGGCGCGCACGGCTGGGGCATGAGGCGCAGCTTCCCGCCGAGCGGACGACCGGCATCGTGCCGGGCGGCACCGTGACCCAGCGGTGGATTCCGGTCGGCCGGGTGGGCCTGTATGTGCCGGGTGGCCTGGCACCCCTGGCGTCGTCCGTGGTGATGAACGTGGTTCCCGCGCAGGTGGCGGGCGTCGCCGAGATCGCGGTTGCCTCGCCGCCGCAGCAGACGAACGACGGCTGGCCGGATCCCACGATCCTGGCCGCCTGCGCCCTGCTCGGGGTCACCGAGGTCTACGCGGCCGGGGGAGCGCAGGCGATCGCGCTGCTGGGTTACGGCTCCGCCGGGCATGACGATGTTCCCGGCGCGTGCGCCGTGGAACCGGTCGACGTGATCACCGGCCCGGGCAACGTATACGTGACGGCGGCCAAGCGTGCGCTGCGCGGCGTCGTCGGCATCGACTCGGAGGCCGGCCCGACCGAGATCGCCGTCATCGCCGACGGCGACGCGAACGCGAGATACGTGGCAGCAGACCTGATCTCGCAGGCCGAACACGATCCGAACGCGGCCAGCGTGCTCATCACCGACTCGCCGGAGTTGGCCGACGCGGTGGACGCGCTGCTGCCCGGTCTGGTGGCCGCGACCCGGCACGCCGACAGGGTCCGGCAGGCGCTGACCGGCGAACAGTCCGGCACCGTGCTGGTCGCGTCCATCGACGACGCCATCACCGTCGCCGACGCGTACGGCGCCGAGCACCTGGAGGTGCAGACCGCCGAGGCCGCCGCGGTCGCCGCCCGCATCAGGAACGCCGGGGCGATCTTCATCGGCCCCTATTCGCCGGTGTCCCTGGGCGACTACTGCGCCGGGTCCAACCACGTCCTGCCCACCTCCGGCGGGGCGCGCTACTCCTCGGCGCTCAACACCACCACGTTCCTCAAGTCCGTGCAGCTCATCGAATACGACCGAGCGGCGCTTGCTGGCACGGCCGGGGCGATCGCCGCACTCACCGAGGCGGAGAACCTGCCGGCGCACGGCGAGGCGGTCGCAGTGAGGGCGACCCCATGAGCCAGGGCGACCCGATCGGCGGATCGGTCGGGCTGGGCGACCTGCCGCTGCGCGACGACCTGCGCGGCAC
>JBIQMQ010000157.1:0-6228 GCA_044463185.1 Nakamurella lactea
GCCCTCCGGGGGCAAGCACGGGTATGACGCCGCAGCAGTGCCCGCCCCGTCCGCACCGGCCCCCGCGGCGGCGCCGAGCGGCACGGGTGGCCGTATCTTCGCCAGCCCGATCGCGCGGCAGATGGCCAAATCGGCCGGGCTGACGCTCGACGAGCTCACCGGCACCGGCCCCGGCGGGCGGATCGTACGGTGGGACGTGGAGCAGGCCGTGGCGCAGCGCCAGCAGGCCGCGAGCGCGGCCCCGGCGGCGGCACCCGCCGCAGCGCCGGCCGGCCGTGGGACTGCCGGGGAACGCGGCTTCACCGACGAGCCGCACTCCAAGTTGCGCAGTGCCATCGCGTCGCGGCTCACGTTCAGCAAGCAGAACGTGCCGCACTTCTACGTCCGGGCCACGCCGCGCGTCGATGCGCTGCTCG
This sequence comes from Nakamurella lactea, assembly GCA_044463185.1. GTDB lineage: Bacteria > Actinomycetota > Actinomycetes > Mycobacteriales > Nakamurellaceae > Nakamurella > Nakamurella lactea_A. Next base: position 417 of record JBIQMQ010000157.1, read on the forward strand.
CCCTGCGCAAGGAGCTCAACGCGGGCGGTGGGCAGAAGATCTCGGTCAACGACCTGGTGGTGCGGGCCGTTGCCCGGGCACACCGGCTGCTGCCGGCGGCGAACGCGATCTTCCTGGACACCGCCACCCGCCGCTTCGACTACGTCGACGTCGCCGTGGCGGTCGCCACCGACGGCGGCCTGGTCACCCCGGTGCTGCGCGATGTGGATCGCACGTCGATCAGCGAGATCGCGGCCAGTACGCGCGATTTCGCGGAGCGCGCGCGGAGCGGGCGGCTGCGTCAGCACGAGTTGGAGGGCGGCAGCATTACCGTCACCAACCTCGGCATGTTCGGCACCGAGTCGTTCTCGGCGATCATCAACCCGCCGCACTCGGCGATCCTCGCGGTGGGGGCGGCCCGGCCCGAGCCGGTCGCCGTCGAGGGCGAGAACGGGCTGGAGCTCGCCGCGGCGACGGTGATGCACCTGGAGCTGTCCGTGGACCATCGGGTGCTGGACGGCGTCGTCGCGGCCCAGTGGATGGGTGTGCTCACCGACCTGCTGGAGCACCCGGTTCGCATCCTGGCCTGACGCCACCCCGCCGTGGGTGCCTGACGTGGTGCTCCAGCGCCACGTCAGGCACCCACGGCGGGAAAAAGAACGGTACGCGCACCCGAGGCGGGAACGGTCAGCCCAGGGCGGGCAGGAGCCGGTTCAGCGGCGCACCCAGGGGCCCAGCGCCGGGAGTTCGCCGCCGGTCACCTGCAGGCCCTCGCCGGCCCCGCGGCCCGCGAGCCACCACGCCAGATCCGCTGCGGAGCCGCGGATCTCGAGGCCGCCGCCGAGTCCGTCGGGGCCGGCCAGGAGGAGCGGGTCGAGCCCATCCGGCTGCAGCGTCATCGCCGCCTCGCCCTCCCGGTCGAACGCGGTGACGGCCAGCAGGTACACGGCGAACTCCGGCGCCCAGTCCCGCGCGGAATAGCCGAGATTCAAGTCGGCGTGGTGGATCTCGACCTCGCGCCACCGCATGTACGGAATCTCCGGGGCCGGCATCACGGGCCCGCCGACCACCCGGTCGAAGGTTCCGGTCACGGACCACGCCGCGATCGACTCGTGCGCCTCGGCCGCTGCCGCGGCAAACACGCTCACTGCGCCGTCGTCGCCGGGCACAGGCGTTCCGGTGTCCCGTCCGGCCCGTCCCACGGCCTCCAGCGCGTCCTCCGGGGTCGGGCCGCCGCCCAGGTGCGCCGCCAGCATGGAGGCGCCCACGGCGACCCGGTCCGCGATGCGGGCGGGTGGCTGGGCGGCGAGCTGGTCGATGTCGGCGTCGCGGCGGGCGTTCGACGCGTACATGGGCAGTGGGTCGTCCTGGCCCAGCGTCGTGAGCACGCCGGCGAGGCCTTTGGCGTTGAGCGCCAGATGCGCGAGCACGTGCGCCCGGGTCCAGCCGGGCAGCACCGAGGGCTCGGCGAAGGCCGCGGCCGGCATGGCGTCGATGGTGGCGAGCAGCCGGTCGGTGGCGGCGGCGAGCGCGTGGATGGCGACGGCGGCCGGCGGGTTCAGCGGGCGCACCGGCCGGTCCGGCGGCGTGGGACGAGGCGTGGGTACGGGCATCGGGGGCAGCGGCATGCCGTCATTCTCGCCCAGCTTGGGTCCCGGCGCGCGGGGGACCGACCGATCGCAGACGGGCCGATCGGTCACGGTCACGCACCCCCGGAGCGGCGGTCAGGGCTCCGGGTCCGGGGCGGCGGTCAGGGCTCCGGGTCCGGGGCGGCCAGCAGCTGCCCGATCATCACGCCCAGCGCGAGGTCGTCGACCTTGCCCAGGTGCGAGAACACCAGCACGCCGCGCTTGTCGAAGAGCAGCGTCGACGGCGTGCCCTCCAGCCCGTAGGTGCGCATCGTGACCGGGATCGGCCCGTGATCGTCGTGCCGGTCGATGCCGACCGGGAAGCGCACCCCGAACTCGTGCAGGAACACCTTGAGCGCGTCCGGGCCGGTCACCGCGTGGTGCTCGAAGGCGGTGTGCAGCCCCACCACGGCGACGTTCGGGAACATCCGAGCCACCCGCTGCGCCTGCGGGATGCCGTAGTTGACGCAGCCCGCGCACAGCATCTGGAAGGCCTCGGCCAGCACCACCTTGCCGCGCAGGGATGCCAGCGGCGACGGCGTCCCGATCCACTCGGAAATCTCCCATTCGGGTGCGGCCGGGGCGGTGGAGGTCGTCATGCCTCCACCCTAGGCGCCGGGGTCCGTGCGATCGCGCCGAACAGGACGGGTGACGTGCGGGTATGCGGGCGCCCTCGTCGCTGCCGGCGGGCCGTCTCGCAGACGCGCTTGACGCCACTCGCCCCTGCACCGGTGGGCTGTCCGAAAGGCGAGTATGACGCCGTTCGCGCCTGCGGCGGCGGGCCTCCGCGGGGAGCCGGATGCATGCCCGCTGCCTTTTGTCAAGCCCGCGTATGTGCCCTGACCTGCGAGAACGGCTTGATGTGAAGGTTACGGTGTGGTAATATGAATCCGGCGAAAGGGGTTCGTGGCCGATGTCCTTCAACGTGGGTGAAACCGTTGTCTATCCCCATCATGGGGCCGCTCTGATCGAGGCGACCGAGACCAGGATCGTGAAAGGCGAGGAGAAGCTGTACCTCGTGCTGAAGGTCGCCCAGGGCGATCTGGTGGTCAAGGTCCCCGCGGAGAATGCCGAGGTGGTCGGCGTCCGCGATGTCGTCGATCAGGCGGGCTTGGATCACGTCTTCGAGGTGCTGCGCGCCCCGCACACCGAGGAGCCGACCAACTGGTCGCGCCGGTACAAGGCGAATCTGGAGAAGCTCGCGTCCGGCGACGTGAACAAGGTGGCCGAGGTCGTGCGCGATCTGTGGCGTCGTGACCGGGAACGAGGCCTGTCCGCCGGCGAGAAGCGCATGCTGTCCAAGGCGCGGCAGATCCTGGTCTCCGAACTGGCCCTGGCCGAGGAGACCGACGAGGCTCGTGCCGAGGGCATCCTGGACGAGGTACTCGCTTCCGCCGAGGTCGCCTGACCCCGAGCCGATCGCCTGCAGAGCCCGCCGCGATCACGCGGCGGGCTCGACCGGCATATCGTCCTCGATCTTCCAGTCCCGGACCGCGATCAAGCCGGCGGCCAGCATCGGGATCAGCGCAACGATGAGCGCGATGAGCGAGGCGGTGTAACTGCCCGACAGATCGTGTAGCAGGCCGAATCCCACCGGGCCGATCGAGGCCATCAGGTAGCCGATCGACTGGGAGAAGCCGGACAGCGCGGTCGTGCCCTCCGGGGTATGTGCGCGCCAGGCCAACAGGGTCAGCACCATCGGGAACGAGCCGAGGCCGAAGCCGATGAGCAGCGCGGTGAGCCACGGCAGCGTCAGCGGCATCACGATCAGCCCGACGTAGCCCACGGCCAGTGTCCCGATGAAGGCGAACACGAAGACCTCGTGACGCCGGTAGGCGCCCAAGAAAGCCGGCACCAGCGCCGAGATCGGGATGCCCACCGCGGTCGCGATGGCCAGCATGCCGCCGGCCGCATCCTGCGACATCCCGGCCGCCGTCAGCACCGCGGGCACCCAGCCGAAGACGACGTAGGCCTGCAGCGACTGGATGCCGAAGAACACCGCCATCGACCACGCGTGTGGAATGCGCATCAGCCGCCACATCGGCATGGCCGGGACCGGCCGGGCTGGCGCCGGTTCTTCAGCAGCCGACGGGATGGTGACAGCGCCGCCTGCGGCGGGAGCGGCGTCATCTCCGTTCCTACGCCGGCGGCCGGGCGTGCGCACCAGCACCGCCATCCACGGCACCAGTGCGATGGCGGCGGTCGCCGCCCACATGCCGATTCCGAGCCTCCAGTCACCCCCGAGCGCGTGTTCCACCGGCAGGGCGAGGGCGGAGCCCAGCGACTGGCCCACCATCAGCACGGTCGTGTACAGCGCCGTCATCGGCGCGATGCTGTTCGGGAAGTAGCGGCGGATCAGACCGGGCAGCAGCACGTTGCCGAACGTGATCGCGCCCAGCGTCAGCACCGATCCGGCGAACAGCGCCCACAGGCTCCCGGTGGCGCGCAGCAACTGTCCGCCGGTGAGCACCACGAGCGACAGCGTCACCACCTGCCGGGCGCCCAGCTTCGCCGTGATGCCGGAGACGCCGAAGCCCATGATGGCGAAGCACAGCGTCGGCAGGGCGGTGAGCAGACCGGCCAGCGTCCCGGACAGCCCGGTCGCCTCCTGCAGCTCCGGGAGCACCACGCCCAGGGCGTTGACGGCGGGCCGCAGGTTGAACGCCAGCAGCACGACGGCGGCGATCATCACCAGGCCGCCGGTGCGACGCGCGGCGCGCGCGGACGCCGTCAACCGCGCCAGGAAGCCGGCGCGCTCGGCCGTCGACTCGTGATACGTCATCTACAGCACAGTAGTGGACCGGCGAGGTGCGCCCGGTGTTCCGGTCCGCGGGCGCGTTTGGCAGGCTAGTCGACTATGACGACGATCGCGATTCTGGGCGCCGGCAAGATCGGCGAGGCACTGCTGTCCGGGCTGATCTCGGCCGGCCGGCCGGTCGGCTCGCTGCGGATCTCGGAGCGCTCCGAGGCTCGGGCCGCCGAGGTCGCGGCGCGCTACGGCGTGCCCGCCGTGGCGCCGGGTGAGGCGGCTGCGACGGCCGACGTGCTGATCGTCGCGGTCAAGCCGCAGGACATCGACGCGCTGCTGGACCAGGTGGCGCCGGCGATCACGCCCGGCACCCTGGTGGTGTCGGTAGCGGCCGGGCTCCCCACGGCGCTGTACGAGGCGAAGCTGCCGGCCGGCACCCCCGTGGTGCGGGTGATGCCCAATACGCCGATCGTGGTGCGCGAGGCGATGAGCGCGGTGTCGCCGGGCACGCACGCCACCGCCGAGCATCTGCAGCTCGTGGAGGACCTGCTCAGCTCGGTCGGCAAGGTGGTGCGGGTACCCGAGTCGCAGCAGGACGCCGTCACGGCCCTGTCGGGGTCCGGGCCGGCGTACTTCTTCTTCCTGGTCGAGGCCATGATCGACGCGGGCATCCTGCTCGGTCTGCCGCGCAGCGTCTCCGCGCAGCTCATCATCCAGTCCGCGGTGGGCTCTGCGGCCATGCTGCGCGACACCGGCGAGCACCCGGTGACGCTCCGCGAGGCGGTGACCTCCCCGGGCGGCACAACGATCGCGGCCATCCGGGAGCTGGAGAACCACGGCGTGCGCGCCGCACTGCTGTCCGCGATCGAGGCGGCGGCGCTGCGCTCCACCGAGCTGGGCGAGGCCGCCCGCGGCACGTCGAAGCACTAGCGGCTGACACCGGAAGCGATCCGAGCAGGTAGACGTGTGCTCTCATTAGCAGACCAGACGGCTCCGTTCCGAGGTGACACGCCGCGATTTCCAGGAAAATCTTCGCTCCTCTGTCGCTTTCGTCCCACCAGTCACGCTAGAGTTCAACTGAGCACGACCGCAACAGTTCGCCGGAGGGGAAGCCGGCGGGGCGGTCCGTGCCGGAAGACGGTACCCATGGCCAAGAATCAGCCCCTGGAGACGCCCGCCGAGCCTGCGAAGGCTGCTGCGGCCAAGAATCCGGCGGTGAGCGACCTGCACGCTGCTCAGCACGACCCGCGCCTTTCCGAGATGCGGTTCTTCACCGTGGCCGAGGTCGCCGAGGTGATGCGGGTATCGCGGATGACGGTGTACCGACTGGTGCACTCCGGCGAACTGCCTGCCGTCCGGGTGGGACGCAGCTTCCGAGTCCCGGAGCGGGCCGTGCACGATTACCTGCGCTCCGCCTACACGGACGCGGGCTGAGTGCCGGCCGCAGAGCCGGTAC
>JBIQMQ010000158.1:0-6204 GCA_044463185.1 Nakamurella lactea
AGGCGCTGCGCGTAGGTGCCCAGCGCCTCGGTGAACACGGCGAGCTCCTGTTCGCAGAGTTGCGGGTACTTGCCGGCGACGTGGGCCACGGGGCAGTGATGCTGCGAGAGCTGCTGGCCGACCGCGACCGACTCGACGTTGGCCACGTATCCGGATTTCGACAGCGCCTTGGCAACGATACGCGCGCGCTCCCCCACCGACTGCGCCGCCGACAGTTCGTCCGCCACCCCGCCCAGGATGCGTTGCGCGCGCCGCCGGGCGAACTCCTCAACCGCCTGCGACCCGCCGTGTTCCTGCAGGTAGTCGAGCGCCTCCTCGGCGAGCTCGTCGTAGGCGTGCGGCAGCCGCCGCCGACCGAGCTCGGTGAGCAGGTAGACCTGCGCCGGCCGACCGCGCCCACGCGCGCCGCGCACCGTCTCGTCACGCGTGGTGACCGATCCCTCGGCGACCAGTGCGTCGAGGTGCCTTCGTACGGCCGTGCCGGACACTCCCAAGGCCGCGGCCAGACTGGTCGCGGTCGACGGCCCGTCGATCAGCAGCCGACGGATCACCTCGCCGCGGGCGCCATCCGGGCCGGACAACTCCGGCGTGGCGGCAGCCAGCGAGCCGGCCGCCGAGCCGCGCCCGGTATGGCCAGCACGCACGGAACGCGCTGCCACGGATTTCACAACCTCGATGTTACCTATTTCCCCTCTGCGGTCCAGCGTCGCCACACATCGGACAGCGCGTCGTGATCAACGTCTCCGCCCCCTCGGCTCTACGAACTGTCGCAGGACGGCGCCGGGTGCCTATCCTGTGCGTCGTGACCGTTCCCCCCGCGCCGACGCCCACCGGGCAGGACTGGGCGGTGCAGATCGAGGCGGCGTCGAAACGCTTCGGCACGGTCCGGGCGGTCGACGGCTTGTCCCTGTCCGTGCCGCGTGGGACGGTCACCGCGCTGCTCGGGCCGAACGGCGCCGGCAAGACCACCACGGTGTCGATGTGCGAGGGGTTCCTGCGTCCCGACAGCGGCAGTGTGCGCGTGCTCGGCCGGGACCCGTGGACCGATCAAGCCGCACTGCGGCCGCGGATGGGCGTGATGCTGCAGGCAGGCGGCGCCCACGGGGCCGCCCGCGCCGGCGAGATGCTGCGCCTGGTGGCCCGGTGCGCGGCCCAGCCGCACAACCCGGACGAGCTGCTCGACATGGTCGGGCTCACCGCGATGGCACGCACCCCGGTGCGACGGCTGTCCGGCGGTCAGGTGCAGCGCCTGTCGCTGGCCATGGCTTTGGTGGGCCGGCCTGAGCTGTTGTTCCTGGACGAGCCGACCGCCGGGATGGACCCGCAGGCGCGGCATCTCGTGTGGGACGTACTGAGCGCCGCGCGGGCGGACGGCGTCACTCTCGTGCTGACCACGCACCTGCTGGACGAGGTCGAGTTGCTCGCCGACGACGTGCTCATCATCGACCACGGCCGGGCCGTGGCACAGGGCAGTCCGGCCGAGCTCACCGGCTCGACCAGCGAGATCCGATTCGAGTCCCACCCCGGTCTGGACCTCGGCGCGTTGCGGGCCGCGCTGCCCGCAGCCGAGGTCGTCGAGCTCGCACCGGGCCGCTACCGCATCGCGGGCGACCTGCCGGATGACGCGGCCGCCGGCATCGCCGCGACCGTCGCCGGCGCCGGAGCGCCGCTGACCCACCTCCAAACCGGGCGCCGCACCCTCGACGACGTCTACCTGCAGCTCACCGGAGGGGCGATGCGATCATGACGGATCCGTCGACCGCGGTTCCCCGATTCCCGTCCGGCACCTTCACCCCCCGTCCCGGCCGAGCCGGAGCGGCCGCCATGGTCCGGGCCGCCGCGGCGCAGGAACTGCGCATCATGGCCCGCAACGCCGAACAAGCCCTCCTGGCGTACGTGATTCCGCTGGCGGCGCTGATCGGCATGACGGTCATCACCGTCGGATCGATTCCCGAGCCGCGGGTGAACACCGTCACGCCCGGCATCCTGGCGTTGGCGATCATGTCCGCCAGCTTCACCTCGCAGGCCATCATGACCGGCTTCGACCGGCGCTACGGCGTCATGAAACGCCTGGCCGCCACCGGTTTCCCGCGGTGGCTGCTGCTCGCGTCCAAGTGCGCCGCCACCGTCGTGGTGATCGCGGCGCAGTTCCTGCTGCTGTGCCTGGTCGCGGCGTTCGCCCTCGACTGGCAGCCACAAGGAAATCCGCTGTGGGTCGTCCTGCTGACGCTGCTCGGCGTGGCCGCCTTCATCGGGCTGGCGCTGCTGCTGGGCGGCACGATGCGCGCCGAGGCCGTGCTGGGCCTTGCCAACCTGGTCTGGCTGATCCTGATCGGGATCGGCGGCGTGCTCATCCCGCTCACCGCGGCGCCGGGTTGGCTGGAGTTCATCGGAGGGCTGACCCCGGCCGGTGCGCTCGCCGACGGGCTGCGCGCGGTGCTCACCGACGGCGGCGACCCCGGCGTAGCGCACCTCGTCGTCCTCGGCTGTTGGATCGTCGCCGGCTGGGCGGGCACCGTACGCTGGTTCCGATGGCAATGACGACTGACACCGACAACGCGGCACCGGCGCGAACGACCTCGACCAGCTACCTGGACCTGGCGTTCGGCTGGCGCATCCGGGCGTCCGTGCTGCGCTTTTTCGCATGGGCGGCGCTGGTGTCCAATGCACTCATCTCCATGACCGGCGCCGTCGTCCGCGTCACCGGCTCCGGCCTCGGCTGCACCACGTGGCCGGACTGCCAGCCGGGCACCTTCGTGCCCGAGTCGCGCACCGGCATGGAAGCCATCCACCAGGCGGTGGAATTCGGCAACCGCACCATCACCGGCCCGGTGCTGATCGCGTCACTCGGCACCTTCGTGCTGATCATGCTGCTGCGCCCGGCGCGGCGACAGTTGCGTTACCTGGCCCTGGTGGGGCCGATCGGCGTGGTGTTCCAGGCCGTCTGGGGCGGCATCACCGTGCACACGGGCCTGGCCTGGTGGACCGTCATGCCGCACCTGCTGGTGTCACTGGTGCTGGTGTTCTTCGCCGCCATCGTGGTGGTGCGACTCGGCGAACCGGACGGTCCGCCCCGGCGACTGGCGCCCCGACCGCTGGCGGTGCTCACCTGGGTCACCGCCGGGGTGCTGGCCGCCGTCACCGTCTCCGGGACGATCGTCACCGCGACCGGGCCGCACGCGGGCGACGCCGCCACGCCGAGGCTCGGCTGGGACCTGCGCGAGGCGGCCCAGCTACATGCGGACCTGATGTTCTTGTACCTCGGCCTGATCGGGGCGTTGGCCGTCGCCCTGGTCGCGGTGCGCGCGCCGCGCCCGTTGCGGGTACGCATCGGGTGGCTGATCGGGCTGACCGTCGCGCAGGGCGCGCTGGGCATGACGCAGTATTTTCTGGGCGTGCCGGAAGCCATGGTGGTGGCGCACGTGGGGCTGGCCGTCGCGCTGGTGGCGGTCGCCGCCTTCACCTGCCTGGCGACGCGGGAGCGCACGGTGCTATCCGGGGAACGCACGCCTTAGAGATGTTGCCCGCCGCCGCGATACCCGCCGACCGTGCGGGCGCGGGACACCGCGAACACAACCCCACCGCCGACGATGAGCAGCAGGGCGAACGCGAGGGGGTTCGCCGGCTCGGCGATCGGTGACGCCGCCGGCACGTGCACGGGCCGCGCGACGTTCTGCACCGCCACCATGCCCCGCGCCTGGTCGCCGGCGAACGGTTTCGCGGCCGACGGGGCCAGCGTGGTACCGGATCGGGAGTCCGCCACGGAAACGGAATGGGCCATGGCCAGTGCGGCGTTCACCGCCGGACGCTGCGATGGAGGGTCGGCAGCCTGCGCGGCGGGCACCAGCAGAACGATCCCGGCGGCAACGGACAGGCCGGCCAGGACCGGTACCACCCGAGGAGTCCCCCGCGTCGCCGAGCGACGCATCACCCGATGCCGGCCTGCGCGCGGACCCTGCCGGCGCGCCAGGATCGCGGACTCCACGAAGCGACGGCCCTCGCCATGAGCGGTACGGCCGGTCGCCCGGTGAGCAGCCATCACACCGTCCCCATCGTCCGCGGAGTGACCGTCAGAGCCAGTTACTCCAGATGACAGAGTCCACAGAACCAATCGTGACTCACACTAGCCCCATCGGCAGGCCGCGCCGATCGATGAGCCCGGCGCGTCGTGGCCGTTACGGTGCCCTATTGTTCGCTCCGCTCCGCTCGGCGCCGTGCCGTCACAAGGCCTTTACCAGGGCCACCAGCCGAGGGCGGCCCAGCCGAACGCCGCGTCGACCGCCCAGGCCACCGAGATGACCGTCAGATACAGGTTGGACAGGTGGAATAACGTCATCGGCTTCGACGGGGCCCCGCGCATCACCTTGAGGTGCAGGGCGTGCGCCGCCGCCAGGAACACCAGCCCGGTCGGCGCGGCCACCGCCGCGTACAGCCACGACGAGGCGGGCACCAGCAGCAACGAGCACATCACCATCGCCCAGCTGTACAGCACGATCTGCCGCACCACGGTGCGCTCGGTCGCCACCACCGGCAGCATCGGCACCCCGGCCGCCGCGTAGTCCTCGCGGTAGCGCATCGCCAGCGCCCAGGTGTGCGGCGGCGTCCAGAAGAAGATCACGCCGAAGAACGCCCAGGCCGGCCAGCCGATGCCGCCGGTCACCGCCGACCAGCCGATGATCACCGGCATGCATCCGGCCAAGCCGCCCCACACGATGTTCTGGCTGGTCCGCCGCTTCAGCAGCATGGTGTACACCAGCACGTAGAACAGGATCGCGACGGCGGTGAGCGCTCCGGCCTGCCAGGTCGTGGTGGCGGCGAGGAACGCCACCGACACCACACCCATGGTGATCGCGAAGATCAGGGCGTTGCGGTGCGACACCGTGTGCCGGGCCAGCGGCCGATTCCGGGTGCGCCGCATGATCTCGTCGATGTCGGCGTCGTACACGCAGTTGAGCGCGTTGGCGCTGCCGGCCGCCAGCATGCCGCCGAACAACGTGGCGAACACGGTTCCGATACCCGGCACTCCGCGCTCCGCGGCGAACATGGCCGGGACGGTGGTGATCAACAGAAGTTCGACGATGCGCGGTTTGGTGAGTGCGACGTAGGCCGCGAGCTTGTCCCGCAACGTCACCGGTCCGGGGCTCTGCGGCCGCTCCCGGGTCGGCCCGCCGACCGGATCAGCCGGCCCGGGCCGGACGCGCCGGGCCGCTCGCGTCGCCGCCTGATGGTCCGGCACTGTTACGCCCACGTCCGCGCTGCCCCTTCGCCGTCGCCCCGCCCGAGTGATCCGTCACGCATTCTACGGGGCGGGGCCTCGCCCGTCGCCTGCAGCACGCCAGGGTTCACGTCACATCTTCCGGGTACAGAACCCCGGGGCGGCGTCATGCCCGGTTTCGCCGCGGACGGCGGCCTGCGGTACCCGCCGGGCGCGGCGCTAGGCTCGACACCGACCTGCCGTCACGACAGGGTGGCATCTTCTTCGACCGCCCGCCGCGCGCAGCCCGACCACGACGATTGACGGCATTACGACAGGAAGGACCGCGGACGTGAGCACCGACGCGACTGTGACCGACAACGAGCTGCAGGAGCTCCTGATCCCGGATCATCCCGCGGACTGGACGGAGTTGGACAGCCGCGCCGTGGCGACCGCGCGGGTCCTGGCCGCCGACGCGGTACAGAAGGTCGGGAACGGCCATCCCGGCACGGCCATGAGTCTGGCGCCGCTCGCCTACACGCTGTTCCAGCGCGTGATGCGGCACGACCCGACCGACCCCGAGTGGGTGGGCCGCGACCGTTTCGTGCTGTCCTGCGGTCATTCGTCGCTCACGTTGTACATCCAGCTCTTCCTGTCCGGGTACGGCCTGGAGCTGTCCGACCTCGAGGCGCTGCGCACCTGGGGTTCGTTGACGCCGGGACACCCCGAGCACGGTCACACCAAGGGCGTCGAGATCACCACCGGTCCGCTGGGGCAGGGGCTCGCGTCGGCCGTGGGTATGGCGATGGCGTCGCGGCGCGAGCGCGGGCTATTCGATCCCGACGCCCCGCACGGCGACTCCCCCTTCGACCACTTCATCTACGTGGTCGCCTCCGACGGCGACATCGAAGAGGGCATCACCTCCGAGGCGTCGTCGCTGGCCGGGCGGCAGAAGCTGGGCAACCTCATCGTCTTCTACGACGACAACAAGATCTCCATCGAGGACGACA
>JBIQMQ010000159.1:0-6190 GCA_044463185.1 Nakamurella lactea
GCATCACGGGCGTGTCATTTGCTGCCCGCCCGTGACGTCGGTAGGTTCAGTGCGGCCGACGTTTGTTGCCAGGTCCTCAAACAGCGACCGAAGAACATGTAACCACCACGACAGTACGAAGTGAGGCCGAAGTGGCACTGCCCCAGTTGACACCCGAACAGCGCACCGCAGCCCTGGAGAAGGCAGCCGCCGCGCGCCGGGTCCGGGCGGAATTGAAGGAACGCCTGAAGAAGGGCCAGACCTCGATCAAGCAGGTCCTCGCCGACGCTGAGAAGGACGAAGCCCTGGCGAAGCTGAAGGTCTCCGCACTCCTCGAGTCGCTGCCCGGCGTGGGCAAGGTTCGTGCCGCCCAGCTCATGGAGCAGTTCGAGATCGCCCCCAGCCGTCGCATCCGCGGACTGGGCGAGCGCCAGCGCAAGGCGCTGCTCGACGAATTCGGTTACTGAGCGCACACCGCAGCCGACGAACAGCCGTGACGACCGAGGGACCCGGAAGCGGTCGACCCCCCGGTCGCGGGCGGCTGTTCGTCGTCTCCGGGCCGTCCGGCGTGGGCAAGTCAACCGTGCTGGCGGCGCTGCGGGCCGCCCGGCCCGACCTGTGGATCTCCGTGTCCGCGACGACGCGTCCGCCGCGCCCCGGTGACGTGGACGGCGTGCAGTACCACTTCGTGGACCAGGCCGCCTTCGACCGGATGGTGGCCAACGGCGAGTTCCTGGAATACGCGTGCTTCGCGGGCAACAAGTACGGCACCCCGCGCGCGGCCGTGGCCGAGAAGCTGGCCGCCGGGGTCGACGTGTTGCTGGAGATCGAGGTCCAGGGCGCCCGGCAGGTCCGCCGGGCGCCGGATCTCGGGCCCGACGCCGTGTTGATCTTCATCGCCCCGCCCTCCCGTGAGGAGCTTGCCCGCCGGCTGGCCGGGCGCGGCACGGAGGATCCGGCGGCGGTGGCCGCGAGACTGACCGCCGCCGATCGTGAGTTGGCCGCCGAACCCGAGTTCGACCACGTCGTGGTGAACCGCGATGTGGCGGACACCGTTGCCGACTTGATAGCATTGACGACTGCATAGCGCCCGGCGGCCGGTGGGCCGCCCACGATCGGCGCGAGCACCGAAGCCCCCGGCCACCTCGTGGTGCCATGCGCACCGCGCGTGATGCCGCGACCTGACGGAACAAAGGTCCGGTTCGTACCGGGCCGACACAGAATCGAGAAGCGATGGACAGCGCCGCCGCGACGCCCGCACAGATACTCGAGGCCGGGATCACCTACCCGCCCATCGACGAGCTGCTCAGCCGGGCAAGCTCCAAGTACGCCTTGGCGGTGTACGCCGCGAAGCGCGCGCGGCAGATCAACGACTACTACTCGCAGCTCTCCGAGGGCCTGCTCGAGTACGTCGGCCCGCTGGTCGATCCGCTGCCGCGGGAGAAGCCGCTGTCGATCGCGCTGCGCGAGATCAACGCGGACCTGCTGGAGCACACCGAGGGCGTCTGAGCCCACCCGCCCCGGAACCACCGGCCGACGCGATGCCCAACAACGACCACGCCCCGCGCGTGGTCATGGGTGTCGGCGGAGGCATCGCCGCCTACAAGGCGTGCGAGCTGATCCGGCGGATGCGGGCCGCCGATGGGCTGGCGGCCGACGTCACCGTCGTCCCCACCGTCAGCGCCCTCGAATTCGTGGGCGCCGCGACCTTCGAAGCACTCTCCGGCCACCCGGTCACCGCGGACGTGTTCGCCGACATCCCGTCCGTCGCGCACGTCGCGATCGGCCAGCACGCCGACCTCGTGGTGATCGCCCCGGCCACGGCCGACCTGCTGGCCCGCGCCGCCAGCGGCCGCGCCGACGACCTGCTCACCGCTACCCTGCTGGTGACCCGCGCTCCCGTGCTCTTCGCGCCGGCGATGCACACCGAGATGTGGACGCACCCGGCCACCGTGGCCAACGTGGCCACCTTGAGGTCGCGCGGGGTGACCGTGCTCGACCCCGCCGTCGGCCGGCTCACCGGCGCCGACTCCGGGGCCGGTCGGCTGCCCGACCCCGAGCACATCGCCCAGGTCGCCGAACTGCTGCTGCATCGCCCCGACGCGCTGCCCCGCGACCTGGCCGGGCGCCGAGTCGTCGTCACCGCCGGCGGCACCCGCGAGCCCCTCGACCCGGTCCGCTTTCTCGGCAACCGGTCCTCCGGCCGGCAGGGGTTCGCCCTGGCGCTGGTCGCCGCCGCACGCGGCGCCGAGGTGACGCTCGTCGCCGCGAATGCCTGCCTGCCGGTGCCGCCCGGCGTGCATGTGGTGCCGGTCGGCTCCGCGGCGGAGCTGCGAGACGCCACGCACGCGGCCGCCGACGGCGCGGACGCCGTCCTGATGGCCGCGGCCGTCGCGGACTTCCGCCCCGCCGACTACGCCGACAGCAAGATCAAGAAGACTCCGCACGGCGATCCGCCGCCGCTGGCGCTCACCACGAACCCGGACATCCTGGCGGAGCTGGTGCAGCGGCGCGGCAGCGCCGGGGGCGGCGTCATACTCGGTTTCGCTGCCGAGACCGGGGATGGCACGGCGACCGTCGCCGACTACGGCCGGGCCAAGTTGGCTCGCAAGGGCTGCGACTACCTGGTGGTCAACGACGTGTCGGGCGGCGCCGTGTTCGGCCAGCCGGACAACGCGGCAACGATCGTGGGCGCCGACGGCAGCGAGACCGTGGTGCCGAACGGGCCGAAGGCCGTGCTGGCCGCCGCGATCTGTGACGTCGTCGCCCAGCGGCTGGCCGCGGGCTGACGCGCAGCCCGCCGCGAATCGCGAACGCCGTATTCTGCGAAGGGCCGCTGCGGCCATGAATCGAGGGAGGGACCTTGAGCGCACGTCTGTTCACGTCCGAGTCGGTGACCGAGGGTCATCCGGACAAGATCTGCGACGCGATCAGCGACGGGATTCTGGACGCGCTGCTCAGTCAAGATCCGGATTCGCGGGTCGCGGTGGAGACGATGGTGACCACCGGGCAGGTGCATGTGGCCGGCGAGGTGACGACGAACGCGTACGCGGATATTCCGGCGATCGTGCGGGACACGGTGTTGGAGATCGGGTACGACTCGTCGGCGAAGGGTTTCGACGGGCGCTCCTGCGGCGTGAACGTGGCGATCGGCGCCCAGTCGCCGGACATCGCGCGCGGCGTGGACGACGCGCTGGAGGCCCGCGAGGGCGACCAGGACGTGATCTCCCGGCAGGGCGCGGGCGACCAGGGGCTGATGTTCGGGTACGCCTGCTCGGATACGCCGGAGAAGATGCCGCTGCCGATCGCGTTGGCGCATCGGCTGGCGCGGCGACTGGCCGCGGTGCGCAAGTCGGGGCTGGTGCCGTACCTGCGGCCGGACGGCAAGACGCAGGTGACGATCGAGTACGTCGGCGACAAGGCGCTGCGGCTGGACACGATCGTGGTGTCGTCGCAGCATGCGGAGGACATCAACCTCGCCACGATGCTCACGCCGGACGTGCGGGAGTTCGTGGTGGAACCGGAGCTGGCCGACCTGGACATCGACACCCGGGATTTCACGCTGTATGTCAACCCGACCGGGCGGTTCGTGATCGGCGGCCCGATGGGCGATGCCGGGGTCACCGGCCGGAAGATCATCGTGGACACCTACGGCGGCATGGCCCGGCACGGCGGCGGCGCCTTCTCCGGGAAGGACCCGTCGAAGGTGGACCGCTCCGCGGCCTACGCGATGCGCTGGGTGGCGCGCAACGCCGTGGAGGCCGGTCTCGCGGAGCGGATCGAGGTGCAGGTCGCCTACGCGATCGGCAAGGCCCAGCCGGTGGGGCTGTTCGTGGAGACGTTCGGCACCGAGCAGGTCGACCCGGACAAGATCGCCCAGGCGATCCGGGACGTGTTCGACCTGCGCCCCGGCGCCATCATCCGCGATCTGGATCTGAAGCGCCCGATCTACGCGCAGACCGCCGCCTACGGCCACTTCGGCCGCACCGACATCGACCTGCCCTGGGAGCGCACCGACCGCGCCGACGAGCTGAAATCCGCCCTGGGCCTGTAGCCCACCGCGCAGGCCACATCGCCCGGCGAGCGTCGCACCACCCGGCGCCGGGATCAGGTATGACGGACCGTCGTGGTATTCACGTTCCATGACGTCTGCGACCCGGGGCCGCCGCGCGGCACGGGCGCGCCCGCAGGCCGTGACGGTGCAGCGGGAACCGGCGCCGGAGCTCCCGGTCGCCCGGGTGGTCCTGGACGTGCCGCTGCCGCACCTGGACCGTCCGTTCGACTACCTGGTCGCGGCCGGGGACGATGCCGCGGCGCAGCCGGGCGTGCGCGTGCGGGTGCGCTTCGCCGGGCGCCTGGTGTCCGGGTACGTGACGGATCGGGCGGCCGCCTCGGAACACGAGGGCCGGCTGGCCATGATCGACCGGGTGGTCTCCCCGGAAGTGGTGCTCACCGCGCCGGTGGCGCGGCTGTGCCGGGCCGTCGCCGACCGCTATGCCGGCACCATGGCCGACGTGCTGCGCCTGGCCGTGCCGCCCCGGCACGCGCGGGTGGAGGCCGAGGACGACGCGCCGCGGGCCGAGCCCGAGGACGGCGTCATCCCCGAGGCCGTACCGGATCCGTTCGACACCGGTTGGCAGGCGTACCCCGCAGGGCCGTCGTTCCTGACCGCGGTCGCGGAGGGCCGGCCGGCGCGGGCGGTGTGGTCGGCCCTGCCCGGCGAGGACTGGCCGACGCGGCTGGCCGAGGCCGCGCGGGCCGCCTGGGGGGCGGGACGCGGGGCGATCCTGGTCGTGCCCGATGCGCGGGACCTCAAGCGCATGGACTCCGCGTTGGCCGGCGTGTTGCCCGACGATGCGTTTGTGACGCTGTCCGCCGATCTGGGCCCGGCGGAGCGCTACCGGCGGTTCCTCAAGGTCAGCCGCGGTCGCTGCCGGATCGTGGCCGGCACCCGCGGGGCCATCTTCGCGCCCGTCGCGGATCTGGCACTGGTCGCGGTGTTCGACGACGGCGACGACCTGCTGGCCGAGCCGCGCGCCCCATACCCGCACGCGCGAGAGATCGCCACGCTGCGCTCCACCGGCGACGGCGCCGCGCTGCTGATCGGCGGGTTCGCCCGCACCGCCGAGGGGCAACTACTCGCCGACTCCGGCTGGGCGAGGCCGCTGACCGCGCCCCGGGCGACGGTGCGCGAGCGGGCCCCGCGGATCGAGGCGGCCGGCGACGACTACGCACGCGGCGCCGAATCGGCGGCGGCGCGGGCCCGATTGACGCCGGCGGCGTTCGACGCGGCGCGCGCCGCCCTGGACGCGGGCGCGCCGGTACTGGTGCAGGTGCCCCGCGGCGGCTACCTGCCCGGCCTGTCCTGCGTCGACTGTCGCCGCCCGGCTCGATGCCGACGCTGCCGCGGTCCGCTCGCCGTGCCGCGGGGCGGGCGGACCCCGACCTGCCGATGGTGCGGAGTGACGGAACCCCGCTGGGTGTGCCCGGCCTGCGGCAGCGGCCGGTTCCGGGCCAGCGTGACCGGGGCGGCCCGCACCGCCGAGGAGATCGGCCGGGCGTTCCCGGGGGCACGGCTCGTGGTGTCCGCGGCCGGGAACGTGCGCGATCACGTCGCGTCGGAACCGCTGATCGTGGTGGCCACACCGGGGGCGGAGCCCGTGGCGGACGGGGGCTACGGCGCCGCGCTGCTGCTGGACGGCGGCCTGTTGCTCGGGCGGCCGGACCTGCGGGCGGGGGAGGAGACGGTGCGCCGCTGGATGGCCGCGGCGGCCCTGGTGCGCCCGGCCGGGGCGGGCGGCCGGGTCGTGATCGGCGCGGATGTCGCGTTGACGCCGGTGCAGGCGGTGCTGCGCTGGGATCCCGCGACGTTCGCCGCGGCGGAGCTGGCCGGCCGGCAGGAGCTCGGCTTCCCGCCGGCTGTGGCCATGGCGTCCCTGGAGGGCAGCGAGGCGGCCGTGGGCGGGGCGCTCGCCGACCTGCGGGCGCCGGCGTCGGCCGAGGTGTTGGGGCCGGTGCCGCTGTGGCGGCCAGGGCGCGCCTCTTCGGCGGGTGGCGGGACGACTACGCAGGACGCCGCCGAGCAGCTCGTGCGGGCGCTGGTCAGGGTGCCGGCGGCGGATCGCAAGGCGCTGGCAGCGGCGTTGAAGACGCTGGCGGCCGGCCAGTCGGCGCGCAAGGCCGCCGAATCGGTACGCATCGAGATCGACCC
>JBIQMQ010000160.1:0-6155 GCA_044463185.1 Nakamurella lactea
TTCTACCTGCAGTACAAGAACGTGAAGACCGACTACATCGGCGCCTGGTGGAACGTGGTGAACTGGGCGGACGCGAAGGCCCGCTTCGACGCGGCCCGGTCGGCGACCTCCGGATTGATCGTCGGCTGACGCACCGATAAGAACGGCACCGCGAAGCCCCCGAGACCTCGACGGCCCCGGGGGCTTCGTCATCCCCGGTGGCACCGGCCTGTCCGGTCGCCCGCGCACGGTCCGGTCCGTAGAGTGGCTGATCAAAGGCCACCCGCACGTCTCCATCGGTCCCCAGCCACGTCCAGGAGGGCATGCATGTCCGTCGTCAACCACTCCGCCCGGCTCGCCGACCGGCCGTCCTCGTTCGGGGGGCTGCTTCTCGACCGGGTCGCCGCTACCCCGGATCGGCAGGCCTTCCTCGCCCCCGATCCCGCCGTCGCCGGCGGCTGGCGGTCGCTGACCTGGGCCCAGACCGGTGAGCAAGTCACCGCCCTGGCCGCCGGCCTGATCTCCCTGGGCGTCACGGTGGAGGATCGCGTCGCGATCGCGTCGTCCACCCGACTGGAATGGGTGCTCGCGGACCTCGGCATCATGTGCGCCGGCGGGGCGACCACCACCATTTACCCCACCACCAAGCAGGACGACGTGACGTTCATCCTGAACGACTCCGAGTCGGTGGTGGTCTTCGCCGAGAACAACGAGCAGATCGCGAAGTTGACCGGCGTGAACCTGCCGAACGTGCGCACCATCGTCACGTTCGACGGCAACGCCGACGGCGACCGCATCCTGACGATGTCGCAGCTCGCCGACCGCGGGCGGGCGCTGCTCGCCGAGAACCCGACCGTCGTGACGGATCGCGTCGCCGAACTGAAGCCCGAACATCTGGCCACGCTGATCTACACCTCCGGCACCACCGGCAAGCCGAAGGGCGCCCGCCTGGTGCACGACAACTGGACCTACGAGGGCGCGGCCGCGGACGCCATCACGATCCTCGACGCGGACGACGTGCAATACCTGTGGCTGCCGCTGTCGCACGTGTTCGGCAAGGTGCTGCTGGCGATCCAGCTCACGATCGGCTTCACCACCGCCGTCGACGGCAACCTCGACCGCATCGTCGCCAACATGGCCGCGGTGAAGCCCACCTTCATGGCCGGTGCGCCCCGCATCTTCGAGAAGGTCCGGGCCAAGGTGACCATGACCGCGCAGGGCAGCGGCGGCCTGAAGGCCAAGATCTTCGATTGGGCGTTCCGCGCCGGCATCCGGCGGACCCGGCTGCGCCAGGCCGGGGCGCCCATCCCCCGGATGCTCGACGTGCAGTGCGCCATCGCGAACAAGCTGGTCTTCGCCAAGATCCAACACCTGGTCGGGGGCAGGGTGAAGTTCTTCATCTCCGGCTCCGCCCCGCTGTCCACGGACGTCGCCGAATGGTTCGACGCCGCGGGGGTCCCGGTGATGGAGGGCTACGGTCTCACCGAATCCAGCGCGGCCACCTGCGTCAACCTCCCTCAGGACTGCCGCATCGGCACGGTGGGGCCGCCGCTGCCGGGCACCGAGGTGATGATCGCCGCCGACGGCGAGATCCTGCTGCGCGGCCCCGGCATCATGCGCGGCTACCACAACAACCCGGCCGCCACCGAGGAAGTGCTCTCGGCCGAGGGCTGGCTGCACACCGGGGACATCGGCGAGATGGTCGACGGCTACCTGAAGGTCACCGACCGGAAGAAGGACCTGATCAAGACCTCCGGCGGCAAGTACGTCGCGCCGCAGAAGATCGAGACCGTGTTCAAGGCGGTGTGCCCGTACGCGTCGCAGATCCTGGTGCACGGCGACGGCCGCAAGTTCTGCTCCGCATTGATCACGCTGGACCCGGACGCCATCGGCGAGTGGGCGAAAAGCCATGGCCTCGGCGGCGTCTCGTTCGACGAGCTCGCCGTCTCACCGGCCGTGCACGACCTGATGAGCGGGTACATCGACGAGCTGAACAGCAAGCTCGAGCACTGGGAGACGATCAAGAAGTTCCTGGTGCTGCCGCGGGACCTGTCCGTCGAGGAGGGCGAGCTGACGCCGTCGCTGAAGATGCGCCGCCGCGCGGTCGAAGCCCAGTACCAGAAGGAACTCGACGCGTTCTACGTCGAGTAGCTGCCCTCGTGTTACCCACGCCGGCAAATACGCCGGCGTGGGTAACACGAGGGGATGGTCAGTAGGTGTAGAAGCCGCGGCCGGACTTGCGGCCCAGCATCCCGGATTCGACCATGCGGCGCAGCAGCGGCGGCGGGGCGTAGCTCGGCTCCGCGTATTCGGCGTGCAGCGACTCGGCGACTGCCAGCGTGGTGTCGAGCCCCACCAGGTCGGTGAGCGCCAACGGCCCCATCGGGTGGGCGCAGCCCAGCGTCATGCCGGTATCGATATCCACAGCGGAGGCGTGGCCTGCCTCCACCATGCGGATCGCGGCCAACAGGTACGGGATCAGCAGCGCGTTGACCACGAACCCGGCGCGGTCCTTCGCCCGGATCACCGTCTTGCCGAGCCGTGCGGTGGCGAGCTCCGTCACCGCCGTCACCGTCTCCTCCGAGGTGAGCAGGCTGGGGATCACCTCGACCAACTTCTGCACGGTGGCCGGGTTGAAGAAGTGCATGCCGACGACCTTGTCCGGCCGGCCGGTGGCGGCGGCCAGCCGGGCGATGGGGATCGACGACGTGTTCGACGCGAGGATCGCCGCAGGGTCGGCGACCACGGAGTCCAGCTTGCTGAACAGTCCGAGCTTCACCGGCTCGTTCTCGGTGGCCGCCTCGATCACCCACTGGCGGTCGGCGAGCTCGTCCAGCGACGTGACGACGCGAAGCGCGCCGAGCGCGGCGGACGCCTCGTCCGCGCTCAACTTGCCCTTCGCCACGCCGCGCTCCAGCGAGGCCTCGATGCGGGCGCGGGCGGCATCGGCCGCCGCGTCGTCGGCCTCGGCCACCACCACGTCGAGCCCGCTGCGCGCGCACACCTCGGCGATTCCCGAGCCCATCAGGCCGCCGCCCACCACTCCGATCCGCTGGATATCCACGCTCGACCTCATCTTTCGGCGGCACTCACGCCGCGTCGCCCGCGCGCGAATCGGCGCGGTCCCTCCGGCAGAATGCCACACCGCGCGCAGGACCGATGACGACCCGTGCGCGGGACCGATTACGACCCGACCGGCAACGGCGGCGGATCGGGCGGATAGGTGATCCGGCCCGACGCATCGATCCGTGGCACCGCACCCCACCGGCCGGCGACGTGATCCTCGCTGTGCCCCGCGCCGAGCAGGTGCGTCACCCGCCAGCCGCGCGCCGTCAGCGCCGTGGCGATCAGGCTGCGGTGGCAGCGCCACGGCACCGCTTCGGCGCACATGATGGCGGTCGGGGTCGCCGCCAGATCCATCAGCTCGTCCAGCCCCGCGGCGAATTCGTCACCCAGGGCGTAGTCGGCGTACCGGTGGAAGCTCGGGTGGGTCCAGCCGGCGTTGACGCCGGGATCCACCGGCTGCTTGCCGCGCCGCCCGCCGAGGCGGGAGACCCAGCGGTAGTCGATGCCCGCGTCGGCCAGCCAGCCCGGCATCGACTCCGCGCCGAATTGCGGGTTGTGCCTGGACCCGCGGATGGTGCGCACGTCCGCGACCTGCGTCACACCGGCCTCCTGCAGCATCGCGACGGTTTCCTGCTCGCTGCGCGTCGAATGTCCGAAGGTCCACAGTCGCCCGGCTGACATGGTTCCAGACTAGGGCCGCGGGTCGCGCCGCCCGCCTGGCCGCGGGCTGCGTCATGGGCTCCGACCATCCGTTACAGCACGTAGAATAGGGGGCACATGCCCTGCCCCGACCTGGTGAGGAGCCAAGCCGATGGACACCGCAGTCGAGAAATCCCCCACCCCACGCGCCGGCGAGATCCGGATCATCGCCCCCGAAGTCACCGTCCGCCCGGAGCACCGCGGCGTGAAGACTTCCGTTTCCGTCTTCGTGTTCTGCATGGCGGCGCTCGTCGTGTCCGGGCTCGTGACGGCGATCCGCTTCACCGAGGACGACGGCATTTTCATCTGGGCGGTGGTGTTGCTGGGCGCTGCGATCATCGGCATCCTGCTCGGCTCGATCCTGGCACCGTTCCTCAAGGCGGCCCGCCAAGAGCGCTGACGGGCTGGCGAGCCCTGTTCGCGGGACCGGCCGCGGCGTAGTGTCGCACTAGAAGCACGAATCTTGCTTTTAGTAGCAGATCAGGTGGAGGCGACACTATGACGGCAGTGCCCGTTGCCCGGCAACGGCTGTCCATCCCCGACATCGACCCCAAGGCCTACCAGGCCGTGCTGGGGCTCGAGAAGTACGTCCACGCAGGCGGTCTCGACGAGGCCTTGCTGGCACTCGTCAAGTCACGGGCGTCGCAGATCAACCGCTGCGCCTGGTGCCTGGACATGCATCTGGACGAGGCGCGGACGTTCGGGGTGGCGCAACGCAAACTCGACGTGCTGGCGGCCTGGCGCGAGGCGGGGTCGATGTTCTCCGACGCCGAACGCGCCGCGCTGGCGCTCACCGAGCAGGTGACGTCGATCAGCCAGGATGGCGTGACGAGCGAGGTCTGGTCGGCCGTGCGCGACGCCTTCGACGAGCAGCAGATCGTGGTGCTCCTAATGGCGATCGCCGCGATCAACGTGTGGAACCGTATGAACGTGACGATGCAGACCGAACTGCCGGAGCGCCCGGGCGGTAAGTGAGGAATGGGGCGGCGTGCCGCCCCTCCTGGCCACCTTCTATGGTGTAACGATGACGACGACGTCCTCGCCGGTCTCGAGCCCCATCTCCCAGCGGCTCGATAAGGTCCCGTTCAACCGCAAACACTTCAAGGTACTCACCGGCTCGGGTATCGGGTGGGCGCTGGACGCGATGGACGTCGGTCTCATCTCGTTCATCATCGCCGCGCTCACCGCGCAGTGGGGCATCACCAAGGGTGAGGCCGGGTGGATCGCGTCGGTGGGCTTCATCGGCATGGCGGTCGGCGCCTCGGTCGGCGGCCTGTTGGCCGACCGACTCGGCCGCCGGCACGTCTTCGCGCTGACCCTGCTGGTCTACGGCATCGCCACCGGGGCCAGCGCCCTGGTCGGCGGCCTGGTGACGCTGCTGGTGCTGCGCTTCTTCGTCGGTGTGGGGCTCGGCGCGGAACTGCCCGTCGCCTCCACCTACGTCGGCGAGTTCGCGCCCCGGCGCATTCGCGGCCGCCTGATCGTGATCCTGGAGGCCTTCTGGGCCGTTGGATGGACGGCAGCGGCCCTGATCGGGTACTTCGTCATCCCCGGTTCCGACGCCGGATGGCGGTGGGCGTTCGCCATCGGCGCGCTCCCCGCCATCTACGCCATCGTGGTGCGCCTGAAGCTGCCCGAGTCGCCGCGCTGGCTGGCCACCCGAGGCAAGCTCGACGAGGCTGACCGGATCGTCGCGGAGTTCGAGGCTGCGTCGGGGATGACGTCGGTGTCGGCCACGGCCGCCACCGACGGGGATACCGCCGAAACGACCACCGCCGTGGTCGGGATCAGCGCCGGAGCCCGCGTGAAGGCACTGTTCAGCCCGGAGCTGCGGGTGCGGACCGTGTCGCTGTGGGTGGTGTGGGCGTGCGTCAACTTCGCCTACTACGGCGCCTTCATCTGGATCCCGTCGATCCTGTACGCCGACGGGTTCGACCTGGTCAAGTCGTTCGGCTTCACGCTGATCATCACGCTGGCGCAGCTTCCCGGCTACGCTGCGGCGGCCTGGCTGATCGAGGTGTGGGGTCGGCGGGTCACGCTGGCCACGTTCCTGGCCGGGTCGGCGCTGTCCGCATTCGGGTTCGGCAACGTGAGCACCGCCGGGGCCATCATCGCGTTCGGCTGCGCGCTGTCGTTCTTCAACCTGGGCGCCTGGGGCGCCTTGTACGCCGTGACCCCGGAGATCTACCCGACGTCGCTGCGTGGCACGGGCGCAGGCTCGGCGGCGACGATCGGCCGGGTCGCCGCCATCGTGGCGCCGCTGATGGTGCCGCTGCTGCTCACCGCGGGAGGCTCCGCGCTGACCTTCGCCGTCTTCGGCGGGTTCTTCGCGATCGCCTGCGTCGCGGCGTGGGGGCTGGCCGATCTGAAGGGTGTCGCGCTGGACGACCGCTGAGCCGAGCGCCGGCTTG
>JBIQMQ010000161.1:0-3036 GCA_044463185.1 Nakamurella lactea
CGCCGGCCGAGTAGGTCCACACCGCATCGCCCGGAGCCAGCGACCGGTAGTGGCGGCCGTCGGCCAGTGCGATGAGCATGTCACCGGTGGCGCGGCGGTCCACGGCCGCCACCCGGCCGTCCGGCAGCAGACACATGCCCGTCGGATCGGTCAGGCCGTCGGCGAATAGCGTGCCCCCGGAGGAGTTCTCCGATGCCGCGCGGCCGAACGCGTCGATTCGGTGGACGGAGGCGCCGGATCGCGGAGCCGTCTCGTCGCTACCGACCGCGACATACAGCAGCCCGTCCGCCCCGAACAGCAGCGACCCACCGACCGCACTGCCGCCCACCGGCAGGCCGGTGAGGACCGCCTTCGGCGGCTGCCCGCCGGCCAGCCGCACCACCCGCGCCTCCGCCGCCGTCGTCACATAGGCGTACACCAGGCCGTCTTCCGAGTAGTACGGCGACAGCGCCAGACCGAGTAGTCCGCCGCCGCGGGTGGCGTCCAGGCCCGAGATCGTGGTGACCAGCCGGGGCTCCCGACCCGCCATCACGGACAGGATCCGACCGCTGGACCGCTCACCGACCAGCGCCGTGTCGCCGGAGGGCAGTGGAGCGAGCCCCCGCGGGTCGTCCAGGCACACGGCCACCACGGGCAGCGCCGGCGGTGTACAGGGTGACGTCATCGATTCCGGCGCCCGCGGTGCCGAGGTGCCATCGCCGCCTTCCGCCGGGCCGTCGGGCCGCACGGTGGCGCCGGCCCGCGCGCCGTCCGGCGGGATCACGGTCGCCACGTTCGGCGTGAGCGTCGGCGCCGGCGAGAACTCGGGGGACGAATCGGAGAACGAGGCACAACCCACGGCGACCGGCAGCGTGAGCGCCGACAACAGCGCCATCGCGGACACCAGCCGGCGCCGCCGGAATGACGCCGTCCTCGGGGCCGGCCGGGTCGGCGAGCGGTGCGCGTTCATCGGTCACCACGGTACGTGTCACACCCGACTCGAGGATGCGCCGCGGGAATGCAACAATGCCAGCGTGCCGAAGATAATCGGGGAAACGCTGGCGGACCATCGGGACCAGGTGCGGCAGCGCCTGTTCGCCGCGTTGAAGCAGCTGATCGTGGATCGCGGGTACGACGCCATCACCCTGGCGGACGTCGCCGCGGAAGCGGGTGTGGGCCGCACGGCCGTGTACAACCACTTCCCGGACAAGGAATCCGTCCTGCTGGCCTGGGCGATGGACGAGACCGAGCGGTATCTGGCGTCGCTCCGAGCCGAGCTCGAGACATCGGACGACCCGCTGGAGCAGCTCCGGATCTTCATCCGGATGCAGATGTCGGAGTTCGCCACCCACCACACCCGGCTCGCCGGGGTCGGCACGGCTCTCTCGGCGGAGGGTCGTCTGGCCATCCGCGATCACATCGCGCCGATGATGCAGCTGCTCGGCGACATCGTGCAGCGGGCCATCGACGCCGGTCGGATACCGCCGCAGGATGCCGTCAAGGCAGTGCCCATGATCTCCGTGGTCACGGCCGTGCGGTTCCCGGTCACCGCCGAGGGCGACGCGCTGGCCGAAGCGATCGCCACCGTCACCGAGTTCGTGCTGCACGGCCTGGGTGCCGCGTAGCGCGGGCCGCGCCACATCCGTCATTCGGCATCTTTCACGCAGCAAGTACCGCGCGGTAGCGTAGGAGCACGCTCACGGCTGTGGACGGGCACGTGCCGTTCGCCTGCACTCGAGGAGACACGATGGCCTTTCCCGACGCATTGATGTCCCGCGGCGAACGCGTGGTGGTCCACAAGCACCCCCATTGGAAGGTGCTGGTACTGCCGACGCTGCTGCTGGCCATCGTGGTCGCGGCTGCGGCGTTCATGATGGTCTGGATCGGCAAGTGGGACGACGCCGGCTTCACCACGCACCGGTGGTGGTACATCGGCGTCGTCGTGGTGGCCGTGCTGCTCATCGTCCTCCTGTGGTTGGTGCCGTTCCTGCGGTGGCAGTCCGAGCACTTCGTGATCACCACGGCGCACGTCTTCTTCCGCACCGGCATCCTGCACCGCCGGCAGCACCAGATCCCGCTGGTACGGGTGCAGAACATCGAAACGATCGTCACGTTCTGGGGGCGCGTCTTCGGCTACGGGACGCTGATCGTGGATTCGGCCGCGGACGAGCCCCTGGAGTTCTCCAACGTCGCGTCGCTCACCTCGATCCAGGGCACCCTCAACCAGCTCATCGCCGACGATCGCGGGCGCTCCCCGGACCCGGATACCGGCGACACCGTCGTCGCACCTCGGCCCTGAACGCCCGGCCGCCTGCGGCGCCCCGCACGACCCGCGCCGTGACGTCGCGGCGAGCCGGCTGCGGTGCGCTTCCTGGGCAGCGAGCCGGCAGTGCGAGAATGCGGGCGTGTGCTGCCGGCGCCCGGCCGGCCGGCATCGGACGACAGGGCAACGAGCATGACGACATCCTCAGCAGCAGCATCCGGCACGACAGACGCGAGCAGCGTCGAGGCACGCATCCGGTCCGTCGGCATCGTGCCCGTCGTGGTCCTGGACGACGCCGCCGACGCGCAACCGCTCGCGGCGGCCCTCATCGCCGGCGGACTTGGCGTCGCGGAGGTCACGTTCCGCACCGCCGCCGCCCGCGACGCCATCGCCGCGATGACCGCCGATCCGCACATGCTGGTGGGCGCCGGGACGGTGCTGACCACCGACCAGGTCGATGCGGCGCTCGACGCGGGCGCCCGATTCATCGTCTCGCCCGGATTCAGCGAGACCGTGGTCCAACACTGCCTGCGGCGGGGCGTCCCGGTGTTCCCCGGCGTGGCGACCGCCAGCGAGGTGCAGCGCGCGTTCGAAGCAGGCCTGCGCACCGTCAAGTTCTTCCCGGCCGAGGCCTCCGGCGGGCTCGCCGCCCTGAAGGCGATCGGCGCGCCCTACGCCATGATGCGATTCATCCCCACCGGCGGCATCGGCCCCGACACTGCCGCCGACTACCTTCGGCATCCGGCCGTGGTGGCCGTCGGCGGGAGTTGGATGGTGGCCCGGACGCTCGTCGC
>JBIQMQ010000161.1:3136-6110 GCA_044463185.1 Nakamurella lactea
TATCACGACGCGAACGCGGCCCGCGGCAAGCTGTTCGCCCGCGAACGCATCGCCCGCCTCGTCGACGCAGGGACGTTCGTGGAGGACGGCCAGTTCGCCAACGCGCTCGCCGCCGGCCTGCCCGCGGACGGCGTCATCACCGGCACCGCCCTGCTGGACGGGCGACCGGTCGCGCTGATGGCCAACGACTCCACCGTCAAGGCCGGCTCCTGGGGCGCGAGGACCGTCGAAAAGATCATTCGCATCATCGAAAAGGCCTACGCCACCGGCATTCCCATGATCTACCTGGTCGACTCGGCCGGCGCCCGCATCACCGACCAGGTCGAGCTGTTCCCCGGCCGGCGCGGTGCCGGGAAGATCTTCCACACCCAGGTCCGCGCCTCCGGCTCCATCCCGCAGGTGTGCGCACTGTTCGGGCCGTCCGCGGCGGGCGGCGCCTACATCCCGGCGTTCTGCGACCTGACGATCATGGTGGACGGCAATGCGTCCATGTACCTGGGCAGCGACCGCATGGTCGAGATGGTGACGGGGGAGAAGACGACGCTCGAGGAGATGGGCGGCGCCAAGATGCACACCACCGTCTCCGGGGTCGGCCACCTGTTGGCGAAGACGGAGGACGACGCGCTGGCCGCCGTGCGCCGCTACCTGTCGTACTTCCCGAGCAACTACGCGGGCTCACCGCCCGCGGCGGACCCCGCCGGGCCCGGCCGCGGCGACCTGCGCGCCTTGGTGCCGTCGTCCGAACGGCAGGCCTTCGACATGCGCCGCTACATCACGGCCCTCGCCGACGAGGGCTCCGTCTTCGAGATCCACCCCGGCTGGGCGCGCGAACTGACCGTGGCGTTGGGCCGGCTCGGCGGCGAGGTCGTCGGCTTCGTCGGCAACAACTCGCTGTTCAAGGGCGGCGTGTTGTTCGTCGACTCGGCGGACAAGGCGACGCACTTCATCCAGCTCTGCGACGCATTCTCCATCCCGCTGGTGTTCCTGTCCGACGTGCCCGGGTTCATGGTGGGCGCGGCGGTGGAGCGGGCCGGCATCATCCGGCACGGCGCCAAGATGATCACCGCCGTGTCCGAGGCGACGGTGCCGAAGTTCTGCGTCGTGGTGCGCAAGGCCTACGGCGCCGGGCTGTACGCGATGGCGGGCCCCGGCTTCGACCCGGACGCCACCATCGCGCTGCCCTCCGCGAAGATCGCCGTCATGGGCGCCGAAGCGGCCGTCAACGCCGTATACGCCAAGAAGCTGGCGGCGATCGAGGACGACGCCGATCGCGAGCAGACCGTCGCGAAACTGCGGGCCGACTACGAGCAGGACATCGACATCGTGCGGCTGGCCTCCGAACTGGTGGTGGACGCCATCGTCGAACCGGAGGATCTCCGCGCCGAACTCGTCGCCCGGCTGGCCATGGCCCGCGGCAAGGACCGCTCGTTCTCCCGCCGGCGGCACGGGGTGAGCCCCGTCTGACCCCGGCGGCACGGGTGAGCCCCGTCTGACTCAGTGCGCCGCCCATCTCCCTCGTGGCACGCCGGCCGGTTCCGCTCGGATCAGCTCTCGATCGCGTTCTGCTGTGAGCTCTCGATCGCGTGCTGCGGTCAGCCCTCGATCGCGTTCTCGGCGGCCTTCAGCCAGCCCTCCCAGGTCGCGGCCTGCTCCTCGGCCTCCGCGGCCTTGCGCTCGTCGCCGGCAGCGCGGGCCTTGGCCGCCTGCTCCCGGAACTGTTCCACCTTGGCGCGGAACTGCTCGGCACGCGCCACCGCCTCCGGGTCCGTGCGCTTCCACTCCGCATCCGCGGCCTCCCGCACGGCGTCCTCCACGCGGCGCAGCCGGCCGTCGAGTTCACGCATCCGGTCGCGCGGCACCTTGCCCGCCGCCTCCCAACGCTCCTGGATGGACCTCAGCGCGCGCTTGGCCTCCTCCAGGCCGGCCGCGACGTCGATCTGCTCGGCCTCCGCCAGCAGCTTCTCCTTCACGGCCGCGTTCGACTCGAACTCCGCGTCACGTTCGGCCATCACCTCGTTGCGGCGCGCGAAGAACACCTCCTGGGCGGCGCGGAAACGCTCCCACAGCTTGTCCTCGATGTCGCGCGGGGCCCGGCCGGCCGCCTTCCATTCGGCCATCAGGTCGCGGTACGCGGTGGCGGTCTCGCGCCAATCCCGGGAGGAGGACAGGGCCTCCGCCTGCTTGATGAGCTTCTCCTTGACCTCCTGCGCCACCAGCCGCTGCTTGTCCAGCTCGGCGAAGTGCGAACCGCGGGCGCGGGTGAACGCGTCACGGGCTCGGGAGAACCGCTTCCACAGCGCGTCGTCCGTCTTGCGATCGATGCCGCGGATCGTCCGCCACTCGGCGACGATCTCCTTGAGTCGGTCGCCGGTCTGCTTCCATTGCGTCGACGTGGCCAGCGACTCGGCCTCGGCGCACAGCGCCTCCTTGGCGGCGACCGCGCGGGCCCGTGCCTCGGCGCGGGCGGCCGATGCGGCGGCGATGGCCAGATCGGCGTCGGCGATCACGGCGTCCAGCCGCTGCGCCGCTGCGTCCAGATCCCCCAGCGCCGCCAGCGCGTCGATCGACTGCTTGAGCTGCTCGGCCTGCCCCTTGGTTGCCTTCGCGTCGCCGCTGCCGCTGGCCAGCCGGGCTTCCAGCAGGGCGATCTCCGTGGAGAAGTCGTCGAACCGGCGGCCGAAGTGGGCCAGGCCGGCCTCGACGTCGCCGGCCTGCCAATCCGCGATCTTCCGTTCGCCGGACGGCGTCTTCAGATACACCGCGCCGTCGGCGTCGATCCGGCCCCACTGGTGCGGATCCACCGGGGTGACGGTCGGCGCGACGACGGTCTCCACCGCGGCCGGTGCCACCGGGGGAGCGGCGACCACCGCGGCGGGGCTAGGACGTCCACCCGGATGTCCCGGAACACCCGGCTTGGCGACGACCGGCCGGGCCGCGGCGGCGATCGGATCGGAGCCGGCGGCAGGCACCGGGT
>JBIQMQ010000162.1:0-6033 GCA_044463185.1 Nakamurella lactea
CGCTACGGCTTCGTCGCGGCGGTACCTTTTCGCCGCTCCTCGCCTTCGCTACGGCCGACACTCGCTTCGCTCGCGTCGACCTGCGCTACGGCTTCGTCGCGGCGGTACCTTTTCGCCGCTCCTCGCCTCCGCTACGGCCGACACTCGCTTCGCTCGCGTCGACCTCCGCTACGGCTTCGTCGCGGCGGACGAGCACGAGGCGGCGGACGGCGCTGCGATGCAAATCCAGGTGCACGCGGATTCCGGCCTGTCGGGCCGCGCCCAGGGCGCAGACGACCGTCGCGGCGAGGCAGATCGCGCCGGAGACGATCATGGCGACCGGGGCGCCCCACACGTCGGTGACGGCGCCGATCAGCGGCGCGCCGATGGGCGTACCGCCGGCCAGAACCAGCATGAACAGCGACATCACCCGGCCGCGCACCGCCGCGTCGGTGGCGAGCTGCACCGTGGCGTTCGCCATGGCGTTGAACGCGATGGCCAGCATGCCGCTCGGCACCAGCAGCACCATGAACACCGGTATCCAGCCGATCAGGCCCAACACGATCATGGAGGCCCCGAACAGCGCGGCGGTGCCGAACAGGAAGCCGAGCCGCACCGTGGCGCGACGGGCCGCCAGCAGTGCACCGGTGAGCGACCCGATCGCCAGGGCGGTGTTCAGCCAGCCGTAGAGGTCGGCCGTGGAATCGAAGGTGATCTTCGCGTAGGCGGACAACACGATCGCAAAGTTGAACCCGAACGTGCCGATGAAGAACACCAGCGCGATCAGCCACTTGATGTGCGGCCGGGCCCACACATAGCGCAGCCCCTCCCGGATCTGGCCGGGTTCGCGGGTGGCACGCGGCACCGTCTGCAGCAGAGCCGGATTCATGCCGAGCAGCGCGCCGATGGTGGCAGCGAAGCTGGCGGCGTTGATGGCGAACGCCCAGCCGGATCCGACGGCGGCGATCATCACGCCGGCGACCGCGGGGCCGATCAGCCGGGCGATCTGGAAGCTGCCGGAGTTGAGCGACACGGCATTGCGCACCAAGGCCGGCGGCACCATCTCGTTGACGAAAATCTGCCGGGCCGGGTTGTCGATGACGGTGACCAGGCCGAGCAGCAGCGCGACGGCGTAGACGTGCCAGACGGTCACCACGCCGAGCAGTGTCACCAGGGCGAGGCCGGCCGCCAGCAGGCCCATGGCCGTCTGGGTGGCGATGAGCAGTCGCCGCTTCGGGTACCGGTCGGCCGCGACTCCCCCGTACAGGCCGAGCAGCATCAGGGGGAGGAACTGCAGCGCCATGGTGATGCCCACGGCGAACGGGGAGTTGGTCAATTCCAGGACCAGCCAGTCCTGGGCGATGCGCTGCATCCAGGTGCCGGTATTGGAGACGACCGACCCGGAGAAGTACAGACGGTAGTTCCGCTCGTGCAGGGCGGCGAAGGTGGAGACGCGGCGGTGCGCCGTCACCTCAGGATCTGGGACCGAATCCGCACTGCCCGGAGTGGCAGGCGAGGATTCAGACACATTGTTAGTTTAGCGTAATACCCTGTCAGCCGGCGTTCCTGGCCCGGCGGCGGGCAGCCAGCTCGTCGGTGTCGAACGTGGTGATCCGGTCGCCCTCGATGCGCTCGGCGGGAAGTTCGGCCAGCGTGCCGGTGACCTCCCGCATGGCGCCGCCGACGGCGATGCCGAACACGCCCTGTCCGCCCTGCAGCAGGTCGACGATCTCCTCCGGCGAGGTGCACTCGTACACCGACGCTCCGTCGGAGAACAGCGTCACGCCCGCGAGATCCTGGATGCCGCGGGACCGCAGGTGATCGATCGCGACGCGGATGTTGTGCAGCGAGACGCCGGTGTCCAGCAGCCGCTTGACGACCTTCAAGACCAGGATGTCGGTGAACGAGTACAGCCGTTGGCTGCCGGAACCCTTCGCGCCGCGGATGGTCGGCTCGACCAGCCCGGTGCGCGCCCAGTAGTCGAGCTGACGGTAGGTGATGCCTGCGGCGGCGCAGGCGGTCGGGCCGCGGTAGCCGGCACGCTCGTCCGGGATCGATTCGTGCGGGAATAGCGCACTCTGCCCCAGCTCACCCATGGTGCCTCCCGCTCTTTCCCGTCCCGCGCCGGTGCGCCGACGTCGTCGGACGCCACCAGCCGCTCACCGGCACCCACCGGCGAAATCACATCGACGTGACTTGTTGTCTCCGACGGTAGGCCCGGCCGCGCGCCGGGTCAACGTCCCGCGCGGCGTGTCTCAACCTCAACTTGAGGCTTAAACACTTATGGGGCGGGACGCCGGTGGTCGCGACGCCCGCTACTGCACGTCCTCCGGGCCGAAATCCTCCGGCGAGACGTTGTCCAGGAATTCCCGGAAGCGCTCCATCTCGCCCTCCGGGTCCACGATCGGCGCCACGTCTGAGTCGTCGTCCTCCTCCTCGGACGCGGCGGACTCGGGGATCACGATGCCTGTCTCGGTGAGCACCGTCTCGGCCACGAACACCGGCACCTCGCACCGGACGGCGAGCGCGATCGCGTCCGACGGCCGCGCGGACACCGTCACTTCCGGCCCGAACACCAGCTCGCCGTAGAACGTGCCCTCGCGGAAGTCGATGACGCGTACCTCGGTGAGCGCCCGGCCCAGCGCGTCCAGCGTTTCCTTGAACAGGTCGTGCGTCATGGGGCGGGGCGGGGTCATGCCTTGCAGGTGCATCGCGATCGCGGTGGCCTCGGCGGAGCCGATCATGATGGGGATGCTGCGCTCCCCCGCCACCTCGCGCAGGATGAGGACGGGCTGCTGTTGCGGCAACTCGACCCGCACGCCGACGACACGCATTTCGATCATCGGTCCCGTGCCTTTCTGCTCATGCCGCTTACGCTACCCGTCACCGTCGGCGTCGCCGACGATTCAGCGCTACGCCCCGAGCTCCCGTCCCAGGGCGGATTTCACCATCAGCGCGTGCAGCCGCAGCAACGTGGCCGCGTGCGCACTGGCCTCGGCCCGGGCGCGCTGCCGGGCGTCCGGGTCACGCTTGCGGGCGGTGGCGGCCACCATGTGGGCGACCATCGCCGCCTCCCGCTCCGCGGCGGCGTGCATGGTGCGCAAGTGACGAGGCTCGACGCCGAGGGCTAGCAACTCCGCCACGGTCCGCGCCGCCAGCACCGCGTCGGCGCCGTAGTACCCGCCGCGGCCGGTCTCGACCAGTCCGAACGACTCGGCCTGCGCCAGATCCGGTTCCTCGAGCCCGGCCTCGTCGAGCAGTTCCTCGCGGGTCAGCTGCACCTCGCGGGCGGCGGCGCGGGCGCCCGGGTCGGCCGCCGCCCCGTTCGCGGTGTGGGCGAGGACCAGCGCCCGCGGCAGCTTGGCCGCCGTCGGCCCCGGGTCGTCCCCGCGGTCGATCGCGTCCAACTGTTCTTTGATGACCCGGAGCGGTAGATAGTGGTCGCGCTGCGCCGTCAGGATGTAGCGGAGCCGGGCGATGTCCGCCGCGGAGAACTGCCGGTAGCCGGACTGGGTCCGGTCCGGCGTCACCAGATCCTCCGACTCCAGGAACCGAATCTTAGAGATGGTCAGGTCCGGGAACTCCTGCTTCAGGCGTGCCAGGACCGCCCCGATGCTCAGGCCGGCAGCCGCCGACCGCGCCGATGCCCCCGCGCTCGTCATCGCTGGAATGCAGGTCCCGTGGCCGAGGCCGCCTCCGCACCGCCCGGCGAGTCCTCGCTGCCCCGGCCGGTGACGTACACCAGACGGAACTTGCCGATCTGGATTTCGTCGCCGCCGGACAGCTCCGAGGCGTCAATCGTCTCCCGGTTCACGTAGGTCCCGTTGAGCGACCCGACGTCGACGACTTCGAAACCCCTTGCGGTGCGCCGGAACTCGGCGTGCCGACGGGACACGGACACGTCGTCCAGAAAGATGTCGCTGTCCGGGTGCCGACCGGCGGTCACCACATCCGCCTTGAGCAGGTAGCGGGATCCGGCGTTCGGGCCGCGCTTCACGACCAAGAGCGCCGTGCCGTCGGCCAACCCTTCGACGGCCGCCAACGGCTCACCGACGGGCTCCCCGGTTTCGGTGATCAGGCCCGACTCGAAGACCGACGTGGTCTGGGCCGAGGAATACGGGTCAGGCTGTGACATCACATCGCTCCTTATCGTGCGGGGCGACCCTGCCGAGCGCCTTGGACAATCCTCTAGTGACGACCGTACCGTGCGGGCGGCCCGCCACGCCGGGGCTGTCCGCAGATTTCCGGGGCGGCTCGAAGCGGCTGCGGCGTCATACTTGTGGCCACGCCCACGGGCGCTGCCCGGGTGCCCGATTGCCGAGCGACGGCCCGGGGTCGCGCGGCGGACTCAGCTCTCGCCGATCACATCCGCGTAGGCGTCCGCGTCCAGCAGCGCGTCGACGGCGGCCGGGTCGGCGGGCTGCACCTCGTACAGCCAGCCCTCGCCGTACGGGTCGGAGTTCACCAGCTCCGGGGACTCGTCGAGCTGCTCGTTGCGGGCCACCACGGTGCCGTCCACCGGGGCGAGCACATCGGACACGGACTTGGTGGACTCGACCTCACCCACGGCATCGTCCGCGGTCACGTCGGTGCCGACTTCCGGCATCTGCACGAACACGATGTCGCCCAGCGAGTTCTGCGCGTAGTCGGTGATGCCGACGCGCACCGTGCCCGCGTCGGTGACCTGGGCCCACTCGTGGTCTGCGGTGTACCGCAGGTGGTTGGGGATCATGGGCGCTGCCTTTCGCGTCGGTTTTTCGCATCGAGTATGACGCCGCAGCCAGGCGATCCCCGTGCCGGTACAGCCTGCCGGAGGGGCCGCGCCCGGGGGCTGCGTCATACGCGAGTGACGGTCGCTACCGTCAAAGTCCATCATGTCCGATCGGGACCGGCAAGACGGGGTTCCGGCCTCGGCGTCGGCGGTCTAGGAGGAGGCCAGTTCCCGCGGGTCGGGGCGCTGGGAGCGCGGCACGACCGGGGTGCGGGTGAGGATCCACAGGTGCTGCTTGAGATAGAGCGCGCCCACCCAGACGTACATGCCGATGCCCCAGATGAGGAACGCGTAGCCGATGGCCAGCGTGGGGGTGGCGATGGCCGGGGCGGCGTACGCCAGCAGGATGATCGGCAGCGCGTAGAGCAGCGCGAACGTGCCGGCCTTGCCGAGATAGAGCACGGCGAGCGGCGGGTAGCCGTGCCGGCGGATCAGCGGGATGAACACGGTGAGCACGGCGTCCCGGCCGATGATGATCGCGGCCACCCACCAGGGCACGAATCCGCGAATCACGAAGCCGACCAGCGTCGCCAGGATGTAGAGGCGATCGGCCGCCGGGTCGAGCATCTCGCCGAGTTTGGAGTACTGATTCAGCAGTCGGGCGAGCTTGCCGTCGGCCCAGTCGGTGATCGCGGACAGCGCCAGGACGGTGAGCGCCCAGGCGTCCTCGTGCGGGCCGAGCAGCAGGTACAGGAAGAGCGGCACCCCGGCCAGCCGGGCGAACGAGAGCAGGTTCGGCACCGTCCAGACGTGCAGGGATGTCGCCTGCTGGTTGTCGGTCACCGTTGCTCCCTTCCGCGATTCCGATGGCTGTGCAGGTTCGTCGGCCGCGGGCTCGTGCGCGGCTTCGTGGGGTCGCGCGCCGCGGGCCCGTGGCCGCGCTCAGCGTACAAGCCGCGGCGGCGCGGCCGGCCCCGGCTCGCTGCATAGGATTGTGCGCGATGACCTCCCCTTCCGTCGGCGCGACGCCGTTCGCCCACTTCGGCGGGATGCTCGCCACGGACCTTGTCGAGGTGGCCGACCTCGTCGCACGGCCCGAGGCGCTGGATCGCGGCTGGTGGGCCGTCTGCGCGACGTTCGAAGGCGCCGTGACGGGGTACCGATTCCGGAACGTGCGGCGGGCGCCGTTGCCTGCCGCGTCGGCGGCGTGGCCCGGTGTGTCCGGGCCGTGGCGCTCCAGCCTGTCTCGCGAGGAGTACCAGCGGGGCGTCGGCGACATCCGCCGGCGGATCGCCCGCGGCGACGTGTACCAGGTGAACCTGTGTCGCGTGCTCACGGCGGAG
>JBIQMQ010000163.1:0-5965 GCA_044463185.1 Nakamurella lactea
GACTGCTCGGCCGGCACAACCGGCGCAACGCGCTCATCGCCCGCCGCGCCCTGGCGGAAATGGGCGTGCGCGGTGTCGAGGATGACGCCGCCCTCGCGCGCGCCGCGCGCGGCTTCCAGGGACTGCCCAGCCGGCTGCAGACGGTCGGTCACCGCGGCGGCGTGATGTTCGTGGACGACGGCCTGTCCACCAACGTGCTGCCAGTGTTGGCCGCCGTCGAAGCCTTCGAGGGGCGTCGGGTCGCGCTCCTCGTGGGCGGTCAGTCCCGCCACATCGATTACGCACCACTGGGTGTCGGCCTCCGCAGCCGGAAGATGCCCCTCTTGATGGTGACGATGCCGACGAATGGCCGAGACATCCACCGGCAGGTGGCGGAGGCCGGACCCGGACCGAACGTCGACGTGGTGGATGCCCGGTCGCTGGCCGATGCCGTGCGGCTCGCTGCCGACTGGGCCGAACCGGACGGTGTGGTGCTGCTGTCCCCCGCTGCGCCGTCGTTCGATGCGTACCGCGACTATCAGGACCGCGGCAGGGCTTTCGTCGCCGCGATGGTGGACGTCGGCGGGGTTCCGTCATAGCCGCCCACTCGCCGCGTGTTACCCAGGCCGACATATTTGCCGGCCTGGGTAACACGCGGCGGAGGGTGGCGGGCCGGTTCAGACCTGCTGCCGCTCCAGGGCTTGCCGTTCCAGGAACAGCAGCACCTCGGTGTCGTCGACGCCGGGGAACACCCCGGGCGGCATGGCGGCCAGCAGGTGCGAATGCACCCGGGCGCTGGGCCAGGCCAGTCCGGCCCAACGCCCGGCCAATTCCGCCGGCGGGTGCGCGCAGCAGGAGGGATCCGGGCAGCGAGACTCCGCGCGCTGGCGGGTCTCTCGCCCCCGCATCCACTTGACGTCGGCGTACCGCACACCCACGCTGACCGAGAACAGGCCGTCCCGGGTGCGGTCCACCACCGACGTGCACCAGTAGGTGCCGGTGGAGGTGTCCGTGTACTGCTGGTAGGCGGCGGAGTGGTCGGGCTGCTCGAAGACCTGCCGAGCCGTCCAGTACCGGCAGACCCGCTGACCCTCGATCGCCCCGGTCGGGTCGGCCGGCAGCCGCACGCCGTCGTTCGAGTAGGCCTTGTAGATGATGCCGGCGTCGGAGATCCGCATGAAGTGCACCGGGATGCCCAGGTGCTCGGTGGCCAGGTTGGTGAACCGGTGCGCGGCCGTCTCGTACGACACCGCGTACGTGTCCCGCAGGTCTTCGATCGCGATGTCCTTGCGCGCCTTGGCCTCTCGCAGGATCTTCGCAGCGCTGTGCTCCGGGATCAGGAGCGCCGCGGCGAAGTAGTTGATGGCGACCCGCTGCGATAGGAACTCCGCGTAGTCCTGCGGGGTGCGATGCCCGAGCACGATGCTGCCCAGCGCCTGCATCGCCAGCGCCCGCGAATCGTGTTGTCCCGCACCGGGCTGCGGCAGGTAGATGCGGCGGTTCTTCATGTCGGTGACGCTGCGCGTGGATGACGGAAGGTCGTTGCTGTGCACCAGCGTCATGCCCAGATGGCCCGCCATCCGGTCGACGACGCTGCGGGTGATGGGACCGGAGTCGTGGCCGGTGGCGGCGAGCAGCTCGGCGGCCGCGCGCTCGATATCGCCGAAATAGTTGCCGCGCACCCGCATCTCGTCGCGGAGCCGGGCGTTCGCGCGGCGCGCCTGCTCCGGGGTGGCGGCGCGCTCGGCGTGCACCTCCGCCAGCGCGCGGTGCAGACCGACCAGCGCCTCGAGCGCACCGGTCGGCAGCCGGGGGCCGATCTTCACCGGCGGCACGCCCAGCGACTGGAAGGATTCGGCCCGCTGGATCCGTTCCAGCTCGATCTCCAGGGCCGCCCGCCTGCTGGGCGGCTCCGGGGCGAGAAGCGACGCCGGCGCGATGCCGAACACGCCGGCGAGCGCGGTGAGCACCGACAGCCGCGGTTCCCTCTTCCCGTTCTCGATCAGCGACAGCGCCGACGCGGACAGCCCGGTCTCCGCGGCGAGACCGTCCAGCGTCATGCCCGCCGAACGCCGGAGATGACGGAGCTGCCGGCCGAGCGCGATCGGGTCGAGTGGGGCCGCGGCGGGCGCCTTCCGATCCTCTCGGTGGGGGGCGCCGCCGGACCTCGTTGCCGCCGGCGCGGGCGGAGCGGCGGGGGCTGTGCTGTCGACGCGAGGAGTCATTGCTGCACAGTACCGCAAGAAGTGCAGAACTTTACGGCTGATTTCGTAGCCCGCAGCGTCGTGTGCACGTCAGTGTGGAT
Source organism: Nakamurella lactea (assembly GCA_044463185.1). Classification (GTDB taxonomy): domain Bacteria; phylum Actinomycetota; class Actinomycetes; order Mycobacteriales; family Nakamurellaceae; genus Nakamurella; species Nakamurella lactea_A. The sequence goes on from JBIQMQ010000163.1 coordinate 2,285, forward strand.
ATCACCAGTTCTTCACAGTGCCGCGTTCGTGCCGCTTACCCCGCGTCGATGCCGTCGGCCGCCGCCGGACTACGCCCGTCCGTTCGACCCCGTTCGATCACGACCCGCAAGGAGCCACCATGACAGCCACCCTCCGCTCGCCCCACCCAGCATCGACCTCCGATCCCGACAGCGACGCCGGTCACCGCGCCCCGCATGCCCGCACCGAGGCCGCGGCCCACCTCCGCCAGCAGTGGGCGGCACATCCCCGCTGGTCCGGCATCGCGCGCAGTTACGACGCCGCCGACGTGATCACCCTCCGCGGCAGCGTCGTCGAGGAGCACACGCTCGCACGACGCGGCGCGGAGCGGCTCTGGGACGCCCTGCACACCCGCCCGTTCGTCCGCTCGCTCGGCGCGCTCACCGGCAACCAGGCCGTCCAGATGGTCAAGGCCGGGCTGGACGCCATTTACCTCTCCGGCTGGCAGGTGGCCGCCGACGCCAACCTGGCCGGCCAGACCTACCCGGACCAGTCGCTGTATCCGGCCAATTCGGTGCCCGCCGTGGTGCGCCGCATCAACAACGCGCTGCTGCGCGCCGACCAGATCGCGTTCGCGGCCGGCGACGGCCAGGCGCCCGACTACCTGGTGCCGATCGTCGCCGACGCGGAGGCCGGTTTCGGCGGGCCGCTCAACGCGTTCGAGCTGATGAAGTCGATGATCGCCGCCGGCGCCGCGGGCGTGCACTTCGAGGATCAGCTCGCCTCGGAAAAGAAGTGCGGGCATCTCGGCGGCAAGGTCCTGGTGCCCACGGCCCAGCATCAGCGCACGCTCAACGCCGCGCGGCTGGCCGCGGATATCTGCGGCGTGCCCACCTTGATCGTCGCCCGGACCGATGCGCTGGCCGCCACGCTCATCACCAGCGACATCGACCCCATCGACGCCCCGTTCGTGACGGGCGAACGCACCGCCGAGGGTTTCTACCGGGTGCGCAGCGGCCTCGAACCCGTCCTCGCCCGCGCGAAGGCGTACGCCCCGTTCGCGGACGTGATCTGGGTGGAGACCAGTACCCCCGATCTGGGCCTGGCCCGTGAGTTCGCCGCCGAGCTGCACCGCGATTTCCCGGGAAAGATGCTGGCCTACAACTGCTCTCCGTCGTTCAACTGGCGCGCCGCGCTGACCGACACCGAGATCGCCGCATTCCAGGACGAACTCGGCGACCTGGGCTACCGCTTCCAGTTCATCACCCTGGCCGGCTTCCACTCAATCAACCACTCGATGTTCCACCTGGCCCGCGACTATGCCGAGCGCGGCATGAGCGCCTACGTGGATCTGCAGCAGGCCGAGTTCGCCGACGAGGACCGCGGCTACACGGCCGTCAAGCACCAGGCCGAGGTCGGCACCGGGTACTTCGACGCGGTGGCCAGCGTGATCAACCCCGCCTCGGGGACCCTCGCCCTGGCCGGGTCCACCGAGTCCGAGCAGTTCTGATCCCTTCCTTCCGGCCTCGGGTGGCGCCGTCACCGGCACCGACGCCAAGCAGTTCTTAAAACCGAATACCAAGGAGCACCCCATGACCATCGCCCTGACCACTCCGAAGATCCACGGCGCGCTGCGCCCTCGGTTCGAGACGATCCTCACCCCCGAAGCACTGACGTTCCTGGCTCAGTTGGACGGGGCCTTCGCCGGCCGCCGCGCCGAACTGCTCGCCGCCCGCCGCGCCCGCGCCCGCCGGATCTCGGCCGGGGAAGACCTCACGTTCCTCCCCGAGACCGCGCACGTCCGCCGCGACGAATCGTGGCGGGTGGCCGACCCCGCCCCGGGCCTGACCCGCCGGCATGTCGAGATCACCGGTCCCGCCACCGCGAAGATGACGATCGGCGCGCTCAACTCGGGCGCCGACGTGTGGATGGCCGACCTGGAGGACGCCACCGCGCCCACCTGGTCCACGCTGATCGACAGCCAGCTCAACCTGTACGACGCCATCCGAAACGATCTGGCGTTCACCGACACCACCGGGAAGCGCTACGAGGTCACCGGCCCGACGCCGACCATCGTGGTGCGCCCACGCGGCTGGCATCTGTGCGAGAAGCACATCACCATCGATTCCCGGCCGCTGTCCGGATCGCTCGTCGACTTCGGGCTGTACTTCTTCCACAACGCACGGGCGCTGATCGAACGCGGTCAGGGGCCCTACTTCTACTTGCCGAAGATCGAATCCCACCGGGAGGCCCGGCTCTGGAACGACGTGTTCGCCCTGGCCCAGGACCTGCTGGGCATCCCGCGCGGCACGGTCCGCGCCACGGTGCTCATCGAGACGCTGCCGGCGGCGTTCGAGATGGACGAGATCCTCTACGAGCTGCGGGAGCACTCCGCCGGACTCAACGCCGGACGCTGGGACTACATCTTCTCCTACATCCGCACCTTCGCCGAGCGCGGCGGCGACCACGTGCTCTCCGACCGGAACTCGGTGACCATGACCTCGCCGTTCCTCAAGGCCTACACGTCGCTGCTGGTCGATACCTGCCACCGCCGGGGGGCGCACGCGATCGGCGGCATGGCCGCCTTCGTCCCCAACCGCGCCGATGCGGAGGCCACCGCGCGGGCACTGGACAAGGTGCGCGCGGACAAGGAACGCGAGGCGGGCGACGGATTCGACGGCTCCTGGGTCGCCCACCCCGGGCTGGTCGCCACCTGCCGGGACGTGTTCACCGAGCACCTCGTCGGCCGGGACGACCAGCGCGACGCGCCGCTTCGCGAGAACGGCGTCATGCCCGCCGATCTCACCACGGTCGGCGCGGCGACCGTCACGCTGGACGGCGTGCGCACCAACATCTCCGCGGCGCTGCGCTATCTGGCCCGATGGGTCGCCGGATTCGGCGCGGTCGCGATCGACTCGCTGATGGAGGACGCCGCGACCGTGGAGATCTCCCGGGCCCAACTGTGGCAGTGGATTCGGAACGGCACCCGCACGGTCGACGGCCTCGTGGTGACCAAGGAGCTCGTCGAGGCGATGATCGAGGCGCAGGCCGCCGGCCTGGTGGCCGGAGGGCAGTGGGGCACCGCGGACGAGATCGCGGCCGCCGTCGACATTCTCACCGAAACCGCGCTCGGCAGCACGATGCCCGGGTTCTTCACGCCGTACGCGTACGTGCGGTATTTGACCGAGACGCCGCTGCGGATGACGGGCCATCTGGAGCCCGAGGACCTGCGGCAGTCCGAGAAGGTCCCCGGCGCCACCCCGAGCGATCAGGAGGCCGCCGCCTGATCCGACGAGCGGCCGGCGAGTCCCGGACAGGGATATCGGGTATTCAGCCAGGGCCGGAAGGAAATGAGATGGATGCGACCTTGGACGACGTCGGCATCGACGCCCTGCTGGATATCGCACGCCGCACCGACGACATCGGCGTGGTGTCGATCTACGCGGATGTGCGCACCCCGGCGGAGCGCGAACGCACCCGAATCGACCTGAGCAACCGATTCCGTGAGCTTCGGAGACGGATCTCGGCGAACGATGACGCGCGGTCGGCGGACATCCTCGCCGGACTGGACCGGATCGACCCGCAGATCACCGAGCTGACCGATCCGGTCGAGTCCGGCCGGGGTCGCATCCTGTTCGCGGCGCTCGGCGAGCCGTGGTCGATCCGGCTGTCCGGCATGATGCCCGTGTCCAACCGTCTCGTCCTGGACGACGGACCGTTCG
>JBIQMQ010000164.1:0-5964 GCA_044463185.1 Nakamurella lactea
CGCGCCCTCCTCGCCGCCGGAGATGCCGCAGCCGACGAATTCGATGCCCTTGTCCTTGAGCGCCTTCTCGCGGCGGCGGGTGTCCGGGAAGTGCGCGTTGCCGCCGTCGATGATGATGTCGCCCGGCTCCATCAGGGCGGCGAGCTCCTCGATCACGGCGTCCGTCGCGGGGCCGGCCTTCACCATGATGATCGCGGTGCGCGGTCGCTGCAGGGAGGCGACGAAGTCCGCCATCGACTCGGACGGCACGAAGCTGCCCTCGGAGCCGTGCTCTGCGATCAGCGCCTGCGTCTTGGCGTACGACCGGTTGTGCACCGCCGTCACGAACCCCTTGCTGACGAGGTTCCGCGCCAGATTCGAACCCATCACGGCCAGTCCGGTGACGCCGATCTGGGCGGTGGCGGTGCTGGCTGTTGCGGCGAAGTTCTGCATGTAAGGATCGTGCCATGCCCACGCACAGCGTCCTCAATCAGGCGGCGCCGCGGGTCGACATCGACGAGTACAGCAGCAACGTCGCGCTCGCCGGCGCTGTCGCCGCGCTGGCACCGCAGGCCGATGTGGCCGAGCTCGCCCGCATCGGATCCCTGGTGGGCAGCGAGGACTTCCAGCACGACGCCGCCACCGCCAACCGCATCACACCGGTGCTGCAGACCCACGATCGCTGGGGCCGGCGGATCGACCACGTGGAGTTCCATCCCGCCTATCACCGGATCCTGCGCGACGATCTGGCCGCCGGCTCTCACTCGCTGGCCTGGGAGCACCCGGCGCCCGGCGCGAACGTGCAGCGGGCGGCCCGCTTCATGCTGTTCGCGCAGGTCGAGCCCGGACATTCCTGCCCGGTGTCGATGACGCACGCCGTGGTCGCCAGCCTCACCGGCACCGAGCACGAGGCGTTCTGGGTGCCGCGGGCGCTGGATCGCAGCTACGACCCGCGGCTGATCGACCCCGCCGACAAGCGCGCGGTGACGTTCGGCATGGCGATGACGGAGAAGCAGGGCGGCTCCGACGTCCGGGCGAATACCACCACCGCCACCCCGGACCGCGCCGGTTCGGGCGCGTACCTGCTGCGTGGACACAAGTGGTTCTGCTCGGCGCCGCAGTCCGACGCGTTCCTGGTGCTGGCCTACCTGCCCGAGGGCGTGAGCTGTTTCCTGGTGCCGCGGGTGCTGCCGGGCGGGGACCGCAACCCGTTCCTGATCCAGCGGCTCAAGGACAAGCCTGGCAACCGGGCGAACGCCTCCAGCGAGATCGAGCTGGACGACACCCGCGGCTATCTGGTCGGCGAGCCTGGACGCGGAGTGCGCACGATCATCGACATGGTGGCGCAGACCCGGCTGGACTGCATCCTGGGCACCACCGCGGGCATGCGGCAGTCAGTCGCGGAGGCGGCCTGGCACGCCCGGCACCGGGCGGCGTTCGGCGCACCGCTGATCGACGCGCCGCTGATGCGGGCGGTGCTGGCGGATCTGCAGCTCGAGGCGGAGGCGGCGACCTGGACGGCGGCGCACCTGGCAGCGGCCTATGACGACGAGTCGCCGGACGGCGCCGACTTCCGGCGGATCGCCACGGCGGTGGCCAAGTACTGGATCTGCAAGCGGGGCCCGAACCACGCCTACGAGGCGATGGAATGCCTGGGCGGCAACGGCTACACCGAGACGTTCCCGTTGGCGATGCGCTACCGAGAGCAGCCGGTGCTCTCGGTGTGGGAGGGCTCGGGCAATGTGATCGTGCTGGACGTGCTGCGCGCGCTCGGTCGGGATCCGGCCAGCGGCAAGGCGTTCGCTGCGCAGCTGGAGGGGGCGCGGGGCCGGTTCCCCGACTACGACGCGCAGTTCGACCGTTTCATGGGCGACATGGATTGGGCTACCACGGTTCTCGCCGAGGGATCCGGCGCGACCGCGGAGCTGCAGCGGCGCGGGCGGGTGCTCGTCGAGCGGATGGCGCTGCTGTTGCAGGCGTCGATCTTGGCCGAGCACGCCCCGGACGGGATCGCGTCCTCGTTCGTCGCGGCCAGGCTCGGCCCCGATCGCGGGCAGGCGTACGGGGCGCTGCCGGACGGCGTGGAGATCGACCTGCTGGTGGATCGCTGCTGACCGCGAGTATGACCTGGCCCCGGAATATTCGCCGGCGTGGCCAACACGCGCGCCAAGGAATCAGGCGAGCGCGGCCTTCACCGCGGCGGCCACCCGTGAGCCGTCGGCCCGGGCGCCGGCCTTCTCCTTGACGGCCTTGATCACGATGCCCATTTGCTTCATGGTCGGGGCCTCGCCGGACTCCGCGAGGCGCGCCAGCTCCGCCGAGACGATCTGGGACAGTTCCGCGTCGGAGAGCTGCGCCGGCAGGTAGGCCTCGATGATGCGGGCCTCCGCGGACTCCTTGTCGGCCAGCTCGTCCCGGCCGGCATTCTGGTAGATCTCGACGGACTCGTGCCGCTTCTTCGCCTCTTTTCCGAGCACCGCGATGATCTCGTCGTCCGTCAGTTCCCGGGCGGTCTCGCCGGCGACCTCGGCGTTGGTGATGGCGGCCAGCACCATGCGGAGGGTGCCGGTGCTGGTGGTGTCCCGCGCCTTCATCGCCGCGGTCAGATCCGCGCGGATGCGCGCCTTCAGCCCGGAATCAGCACTCATCGTCTCCCCTACGCCGGTGGCTTCGTCGTTCGCGGGCCGCTCGACGGCCCGGGACCATTGTGGCCCTGCCCTGCCCGGCGCGGTCACCGCCCGGCGAAATAGGCGTTGATCTCGGGGTAGGGCACGCCGCCGAGCGCCGCGAACGAGCCGTTCGTCAACAGGTCCCGGGCCGTGTCGGTGAGCGTCTTGAGCATGGCCAGGTTCAGCGACGAGCCGACCGAGATGCGCCCCACTCCGGCGTCCGCCAGTTCCGCCAGGGTCGGGGAGGCGGCACCGGCCAGGATGTTCACCGGGGCGTCGATGGCGGAGGTGAGTTCCCGGATCGTCGGCAGATCGCGCACGCCGGGCACGAAGATGCTCGAGGCCCCCGCGTCGACGTAGGCCGCCGCCCGCTCGGCGGTGAGCCGGACCCGGTCGGCGGGCTCGCCGACCGGTGCGAAGAACACGTCGACGCGGGCATTGATGTGCAGCGGCACACCGACCCCTTCGGCGGCCTGGCGCGCGATCGACACGCGTCGCGCCGCAACGTCCACCGGGTAGAGCGGGTCGCCGCCGGAGTCCTCCAGGTTGACGCCCACGGCGCCCGCGTCGATCACGTCGCGGACGGTCTGCGCCAGGTCGGCGTCGTCCCCGTAGCCGGTCTCCACGTCGGCGGTGACCGGCAGGTCCACGGCGGAGGCGATGAGGCGTATCTGCCCCAGCGCCTCGGCGCGCGACATGACGTTGCCGTCGGCCCGCCCGATCGACCAGGCGCACGCGGCCGACGAGGTCGCGATCGCGCGGGCCCCGGCCTGGGCGATCGCCCACGCCGACGCCGCATCCCACGCGTTGGGCAGGACGATCGGGTCGCCGGGTACGTGCAGCGCGGTGAAGGTGCGGGCCCGGTCGGCGAGTGCGAGGTAGTCGGTCATGGCTCCGACGGTAGTCCGGCCTCCCGACAGGGATCAGCCGCGGCGGGCCGTGGCGGCGGAGTAGACGATCCGACGGGCCACGCCGTGCCGCGCGGCCACCTCGTCGACGGCGTCCCGCCGGGTGGCCCCTGCGTCGACAGCGGCCTGGACCTCTTCGGCCAGCGCGACCGGGTCCGGCCCGAGGGCTGCGTCATTCGCGGCGCCCGCGACCACGAGCGTCACCTCACCGCGCACATCGCGTGCGCCGGCGGCGATCTCGCCGAGCGGGCCGCGCCGCACCTCTTCGTAGGTTTTGGTCAGCTCGCGGCACAGTGCGGCCGGGCGACTGTCGCCGAAGGCCGCCGCCATGGCGGCCAGGGTGTCCTCGAGCCGATGCACCGACTCGAAGAACACCATGGTGCGCCGCTCACCGGCCAGCTCGGCCAGGGCGCGCGCCCGCTCCCCCGCCTTGCGCGGCAGGAAGCCTTCGAAGCAGAACCGGTCGCTGGGCAGGCCCGACAGCGCCAGTGCGGTGATCACCGCACTGGGACCGGGAACGGCCGTCACCGGCAGCCCGGCATCCCACGCCGCGGACACCAGCCGGTAGCCGGGATCGGAGATCGAGGGCATGCCGGCGTCCGTCGCCACCAGCACGGTGGCGCCGCCCGCCATCTTCTCGATGAGGCCCGGGATGCGCGCCTGCTCGACGGCCTCGTAGTAGGACACGATCGGCGCGGTGAGTGTGACGCCGAGTTCGGCGGCCAGCCTGCGGAGCCGGCGGGTGTCTTCCGCGGCGATCACGTCCGCCTCTGCGAGCGCCGCCGCCAGGCCGGGCGAGGCGTCCGATATGCGCCCCAGCGGAGTGCCGGCGAGCACGAGTCGGCCCGTCGGTGCGTCGGATGTCACATCTCCACCCTACGATGGCACGCATGGCTTCCGACGCGCGCTCCGAGCGGTCCGACGGCGCTCACCCGGCGGCGGTGGCCCTCGCGGAGGACGACCGCGGGACGATCGCGCCCGAGGACGACTTCGACGGGTTCGCGCGGGAGCGGCCCTTCGACCAGCTCACCGAACCTAGCCTGGTCATCGACCCCGACGACCCGGATTACGCCGCCGATCCCGCGGCCTCGGTGGTGTCGGTCGGCGAGGTGCCCGAGGTGCCCGATCCGGTGAACCCGCGGCGTCGGCTGGTGCCGCCGATGCCCACCGACGCGGCTCGCGGCTGGATCGTCACCGTGGTGTTGACGCTGGTCGGCGGCATGCTGCGGTTCTGGGAACTGGGCTGGCGCACCGACGGCGGCACGCCGCTGTTCGACGAGAAGTACTACGCGGTGCAGGCGGCCGAGATGCTGCGCACCGGCGGCGTGGAGGACAACCAGGCGTTCGGGGTGATCGTGCACCCGCCGCTGGGCAAACAGCTGATCGCGATCGGCGAGATGCTGTTCGGCTACACGCCCACCGGGTGGCGGCTCGCGTCGGCGATCGCCGGCACGCTGGCGATCCTCATCGTGATCCGCGCGGTGCGGCGGCTGACCCGCTCCACCCTGCTCGGCGGCATCGCCGGAATCCTACTGATCTGCGACGGCCTGTCCCAGGTGATGGCGCACACCGCGCTGCTGGATTCGATCCAGACCCCGTTCGTGATCGGGGCGTTCGCGTGCCTGGTCGCCGACCGGGATCTGGTGCGGCGCCGGTTCGCCGCCGCGACCGCGTCCGGCACGATGCTCGATTTCCCGGGCGGCCTGCCGCTGGGCGCCCGCTGGTGGCGGTTCGCCGCCGGGTTCCTGCTCGGCTGCGCCACCGCGATCAAGTGGAACGGCGCCTACTGGATCGTGGCGTTCGGCATCATGACGGTGATCTGGGATATCTCCGCCCGCCGCGAGTATGGGCTGCGCAATCCCGTCTCCGCGGTGTTCCGCCGGGATCTGTTCCCGTCCCTGTGGTCGCTGGGCGTGGTCCCGGTGCTCACCTATCTCGGTTCGTACTGGGCCTGGTTCTTGAACGAGACCGGCTGGGACCGGCACGTCACCGCCGGCGGTGACGGAATCGTCGGCGCGTTGCGCTCCCTGGTCACGATGACGATGGCCATGCTGCAGACCACCGACGGCATCCTCACACCCACCGATCCCGAGTCCCGCCACCCGTGGGAGTCCAAGCCGTGGGCGTGGCCGCTCTCGGCGCGCCCGGTGCTCTACTACCTGGCCGGCGGCGAGGGCACCACCGGCTGCGGCGACGGCCGGGCCGACTGCGTCAAGCGGATTCTCGCCGTCGGCACGCCCATGCTGTGGTGGGTGTCGCTGTTCGTGCTGGGCTGGGCACTGTGGAAGGCGTTCGCCCGCCTGGACTGGCGCTACGCCGCGGTGCTGGTCGGGTACGGCGCCGGCTACCTGCCCTGGTTCTTGATCTTCGACCGGCAGATGTACTCGTTCTATATGACGCCGGTCGCC
>JBIQMQ010000165.1:0-5928 GCA_044463185.1 Nakamurella lactea
CCGACCTGATGACGGCCTCGGCACGCGGCGATCTCCGGGATTCACTGGAGCGGGACGTGCGGGAGTTGCGCGCGGCCGTGGGACTGGAGGCCCGGGAGAGCACGAGCAACAACGAGACCAAGGAGTGCCTCGACGACACCGACGGGAATCCGACCACGATGGGCTCGGACGGGAAGCCCGCGAAGAGCATCTCGGGTGCGGTGCTCTAGGCGGCCGGCCTAGCGATCAACAAGACGGTGCTTTCGACGTCCGGGGCGCCGCGCAGCTGCGCGGTGACGTGCAGCGTCCAAACGACCTGCGCCGTGGAATGGTTGAACGTGGGCGGCACCGCGCCGTCGCGCGGAGTGGCCAGCACGGTTCCGAAGGCGCGATCGCCCTGCCGGATGAGCGGCACCTCGTGCCGGTGGATCTCGATCTCCCGTCGCTCCGGGCGATCGGTGCCGGTGAATCGCTGCACCTTCTCGCGCACGACCAGCGCTGCAGTCACCTGCTCGACGACGTCGCTGCTGCCGAATTCGGCGCGCACCGCGAGCGCACCGGCACGGGGGACGACATCGACCGTCATGCCGCCGGTCGCTCGCTTCGACAGGACGCCGAGTGTCGTTCCCACGGTCGGGAGCACGAGCACGATCGCCGCCGCCAGGCCGGCGATCCACAGCCAAGAACCCCGCATCGCGCCCACGACGATGAGCACCGCACAGGCCAGCTCGAGCGCAATCAGAACGGCCAGACGAGTGCCGAGCCCGCCGCCACCGCGCTTCACGGGCGAGACCGTCCCCGTCGCCGGCCGGACGTCGATCGGGGTGCCCGAAGAGACGTCGAGCGCCCGCCGGAGGACCGTGCTGCCAGTCCGGCTGCCCGGATCGAGTTCCAGGAACCAGTCTCCGCTGAACAGGGTCCCGTGATAGCTCGGCGGCCAGCGCGGACCGTCGATCGCGAACGGCACCCAGCCCGGGCCTGGGCCCACCTCGACCTCGCGGAGCACTGCCCGTTCGGCATCGCAGCCGCCGCTGGTCTCGAACACCACGGCGACGGTGGCCCGGTCCACGTCGGGGAGCAACACCCGCCCCGCGATGGCGGCGCCGAGCCGGTACTCCGGCTGGAGTCCGTCCACCCAGAAGGGCTCGTTGCTCACAGATCCGGTGCTCACAGCCCCGGAGTGTAACGGGCACGTCGGTGGCGGCCCATCCGTTGCGGGGCGACGATGGCGGCCGGCTCGCTAGGCTGGCAGTGGCGCGTCCAGCGCACGCCGGACGAGGAGCGGGGAAACGCCGCCGTTCGGCCTGGACGACCCGAGGGAGGACGCGATGCCCGCCTGGCTCGAGGGCAGTCCGTTCGCGGTGACCGCCACCGTCCTCTTCCTGATCGTGTTTGCCCGCGCGCAGGCCACCTACTGGACCGGGCGGGGCGCCATGACGGGCGCGCTGCATACGGCGCTGGGCCGGAGACTGAACGGCCCGCGGATGACCCGGACGATTGCCGCGCTCAACCGGTGGGGTCTGCCGCTGATCACGATTTCGTTCTTGACCATCGGGTTCCAGACCGTGGTGAACGCCGCGGCGGGAATTATCCGCATGCCGTGGGTCCGCTACACCGCCGCGATGACCCCCGGGTGCGTCGCGTGGTCGCTGATCTACTCCACGATCGGTTTCGCGGCGTTCACCGCGTGGCTCCGGCTGGACGGCGCCTGGCAGTGGGTGGCGTTGTCGGCGCTCGTCGTCCTGGCCGCCGCCGGGGTGGCGATCGCGGTGCACGCGAAACGGCGGATACGAGCGGCCGCCGAGAACGCCGCGGGTGCTGCACCGGTCAATAGCGCGGACGCGGGCTGACGGCGCCGACGGTTCGCCGGTCGACCTCGGGCGCCGGTCTGCCCGGGCCGCGCGTCAGCCTCGGGCGCGGTCGGCGAGCAGCGTCGCCGCGTCGCGCGCAATGGTCAGGGCGCGCCGCGTCCACTCGCTCGTGGCGCCCGCCAGGCCGCAGGTGGGTGTGACGACCACCTGGGTCAGGCTCTTGTCCGGCAGGCCGAGCCGATGCCAGAGGTCCAGCAGGGGCTGCGCGGCCCGGCGGAAGTCGAACGGCCCGGGGGCCGGCGCGCCGGCGGATCGACCGGGGCCCGGCCCGTCTGCGTCGCGGCGCGGCTCACGGCTCGGCACCAGCCCGGCGAACAGCACGGTACCCGCCTCGACGGCCTCACCGATCTGGTCGAGCGTCGCCGAGGATTCCGTCATACCCGCCGACAGATCCAGGGACAGGGCATCGAATCCGGCGCGACGCAGCAGCCGAAGCGGCGCGTCCGGGTGGCAGCAGTGCACCACGGTCGGCCGGCCGTCCTGCGCGTCGACCAGACCCGCCAACAGCTGCTCGGCGTCGGCGGCGGCGATGGCCCGCACCGTGCCGAAACCCGAAGCGGTGGGCAGGTTTCCGGCCAGCACCGCAGGCAGAGACGGCTCGTCGATCTGGACCACGATGCCGGTACCGGGCAGGCGCTTCGCCAGGTCTGCGACGTGTGCGGTCAGCCCTTCGGCCAGCGACGCGGCCAGGTCGCGGACCGCTCCCGCGTCCGTGACGGCGCGGTTGCCCTGCGGGGTCTCCACCTGCGCGGCCAGCGTCCATGGCCCGGCGGCCTGGATCTTGATCCACTCCGCTCCGGCGTAGTGCTGCTCGGCGGCGTCGAGATCCCAGCGCAGGAAATCCCGGGCGCGACGGATGTCGCCGCCGGGCCGGCGGGCGAGCCGCCAGCCGAACGGCGTCACCTCCGCCGGCAGATCCACGCAGATCGCCAGCGCCCGGCCGAGCATGTCCGCGCCGGGGCCGCGATCCGGCAATTCGGCGAGGTGCGGCAGATCGACCTCCCCGGCCACCAGCCGCGCCGCCTCGCCCGGGTCGGTGCCGGGAACGGAGCCCAGGCCCGTCGCCAGACCCGCCTGCCAGGGGGCCGACCGGCCTGAGGGCTGCGTCATACCCGCAGCGTCCCGCCCCGCGGATTCCGGAGGACCATCCAGCAGACGGTCGGCGACGGGAACGCCGCTCACGTTCGGGGATTCACCCATCGCGGCGGCGGGTCGAGGCGATCTTGCCGGCCGCCAGCACGACGGTGTCGTCGGCGTCGTACACCGCGGCGGTCTGCCCGGGCGCCACCCCGCGGATCGGCTCGTCCAGCTCGATGTGCAGCGCGCCCGCCTCGTCCCGCTCCACCAGGCCGGGCGTGGATCGGCCGTGCGCCCGCACCTGGATGCGGCCGTGCAGCGGGAAATCCACCGGTCCGGACGGGTAGACGACCTGGTCGCACGCGATGCCCAGCACATCCAGGTGCGAGGCGCGACCGACCGTCACGGTGCCCGTCGCAGGTTCGACGCCGGTGACGTAACGGACGTGCCCGTCGACAGCCGGCCGGCTGAGGTTCAGCCCCTTGCGCTGGCCGATCGTGTAGCCGAAGTAGCCGTGGTGGGTGGCGACCGTCTCGCCGGTGTCCTCGTCGACGACGTCGCCATCCATGCGTCCGATCTTCTCGCCGAGGTAGCCGCGGGTGTCTCCGTCCGGGATGAAGCAGATGTCGTACGAGTCCGGCTTGGCGGCGACCGCGAAGCCACGCCGCGCCGCCTCGGCCCGCACCACGTCCTTCGTCATGCCGCCCAGCGGGAAGAGGGAGTGTTGCACCTGACGCGGGGTGAGCACGGCCAGCACGTACGACTGGTCCTTGGCCGCGTCCGCCGAGCGGAGCAGCCGGCCGTCGGAGACCTGCGCGTAGTGCCCGGTGGCGACGCCGTCGAAGCCGAGGGCCAGTGCGCGGTCCATCAACGCCGCGAACTTGATCTTCTGGTTGCAGGTGAGGCACGGATTCGGGGTCCGGCCGGCCTTGTACTCGGCGAGGAAGTCGGTGACGACGGTCTTCTCGAACTCCTCCGAGAAATCCCAGATGTAGAACGGAATCCCGATCAGGTCGCACACCCGCCGGGCGTCGAACGCGTCCTCGACGCTGCAGCAGCCGCGCGAGCCGGTGCGCAGCGTCTTCGGGGACCGGGACAGCGCCATGTGCACGCCGGTCACGTCGTGCCCGGCTTCGACGGCCAGCGCCGCCGCCAGCGCCGAGTCGACGCCGCCGCTCATCGCCGCGATGATCCTCACAGCCTGCTCCCGGCCAGCGCCGCCGCCCGCGCCCGTTCGACGGCCGACCCGATCACCGACACCAGAGCGTCGACGTCGGCCTCGGTGGAGGTGTGCCCCAGGGTGAATCGCAGCGCGCTGCCGGCCGCGCGTTCGGACAGGCCCATCGCGATCAGCACATGCGACGGCCGGGCGACGCCCGCGGTGCAGGCCGATCCGACCGAGCAGGCGATGCCGGCCGCATCCAATAGCATGAGCAGCACGTCACCCCGACATCCGGGGAACTGCAGGTGGGCGTTGCCGGGCAGCCGGGACGGGCCGCCGTCCATCACGGTCTGGCCCGGATCCCCGGAGAGCACGGCATCCGGCACCTTCCGCTGCACGCCGGCGATCAGCCGGTCGCGCAGTGCCGCGACGCGCTGCGACTCGGCGGGGCGGGCCGCGACGACGTGCTCGGCGGCGACCGCGAACCCGGCGAGGGCCGGCATGTCCAGCGTGCCGGAGCGGATGCCGCGCTCCTGGCCGCCGCCGTGGCCGATCGGGGTCACCGCCACGTCGCGCCGCAGCACGAGCGCCCCCACACCGATAGGACCGCCGATCTTGTGGGCGGTGACGGTCATCGCGTCGGCACCGGACGCCGCGAAGTCCACCGGCAACGCTCCGAAGGCCTGCACCGCGTCGGTGTGCAGCGGGATGCCGTGCGCGTGCGCGACATCAGCGAGCTCCCGGATCGGGTTGACCGTGCCCACCTCGTTGTTCGCCCACATCACCGAGACGAGCGCGACGGAGTCGGGATCCTCGTTGATCGCGGCGGCGAGGGTATCGGCGTGCACCCGGCCGAAGGCGTCGACCTCCAGCCAGCCGATCTCGGCCCGTCCGGAGGTGTGCAGCGCCTCGGCGCAATCCAGCACGGCGTGATGCTCGATGGCGGGCAGCAGCACGCGGCGGCGGCGCGGGTCGGCCTGCTGCCGCGCGGCGGTGATGCCGGCGACGGCGATGTTGTCGGCCTCGGTCCCGCCCGAGGTGACCAGCACCTCGCTCGGTTTCGCGCCCAGTGCCGCGGCGATGGTCTCCCGCGACTCCTCCACGCGTCGCCGTGCCGCGCGGCCCAGCCCGTGCAGCGACGACGCATTGCCCACCATGCGCATGGCATCGGCCACGGCGTCGATGGCCTCCGGCAACAGCGGAGTGGTCGCCGCGTGGTCGAGGTACACCTCGGCGGCGTTCTGGTGATCAGTCATGACGTGTCCAGGGTAGGCCGTCAGCGCTCGCGGCATGCACCCGATCTCGCCCTGCGCGACCGGCGTTCGCGGCCCGCGCCGCCGCGGAGCACCGGCCCTGGCGGCGCGGACTCCGCTCGCCGCACCGCTACGTGTGCAACACCAGGTCGGCGCCCTTCTCGCCGATCATGAACGACGCGGCCTGGGTGTTGCCGCTGATGATGGTGGGCATGATCGACGAATCGATCACCCGCAAGTCCTCGAGGCCGCGCACCCGGAGCCGGCTGTCCACCACGGCCAGGTCGTCGGAACCCATCTTGCAGGTGCCGACCGGATGGAAGTCGGTCACCCCGTACCGGCGGATGAAATCGTGCACCTCGTCGTCCGTCTGCACGTCGGCCCCCGGCGACTGCTCGGAGACGATGTACCGGGAGAGTTCCGGCTGCGCCATGATCAGCCGCAGTTCCCGGAACCCGGCGGTGGAGACGGCGAGGTCGTACGGGTCGGACAGATAGTTCGGGTCGACGTTCGGCGCCTGGCGGATGTCGCGTTCGCATCAACTCGTACGCCGCCGACTTGCTCATGCCGACGTAGTTGGCGATCG
>JBIQMQ010000166.1:0-5823 GCA_044463185.1 Nakamurella lactea
AGGGAGGGGCCGTCATGGATCTCTTGCGGGTGAGGCGGCTGTTCGCCGGCGAACGGGTCGCCCGGTTCGGCATGTCCGGACCGGGCGGCCAACCCAGGGTGACGCCGGTGCCTTTCGCGATGATCGACGACGGCGCTGAGGGCGTCGTGATCTGCTGCCTGGACGCCGAGCCGCGCAGCCTGGCCGCCGCTGCCCAGTTGCGCGTCATCCCCACCGCGCCCCGGGTGTCGCTGCTCGCCGACCGCAGCGCGGACGACGGCTCGCTGCGCTGGTGGGTGCAGGCCAACGGCGTCGCCGAGGTGTTGCGTCGCGATGCCGCCGATCCCCGCTTCGTCCGGGCCGTACAGGCGCTACGGGAGCGTCATGCAACGCTGCCGGCCAGCATGTCGGCGGTGGTGTGGACGACCGTGACGGCCTGGAACGGCTGGACGGCAGCCGAGGACGCGGTCGCCGCGGCGTAGCCCCCGAAGCGGGATGGGTCAGTCGATCACGGTGACGCCGGCCGCGCGCATGTCGGCGACCGCACGCTCCGTGTCGCCGGGCTCGAGCTCGACGAACCGGGTCAGCGCCAACGGCACGGTCACGCCGTAGCCGAGGCGCACACCGTCGATGGCGGTCGCCTTGACGCACCAGTCGCCGGCGAGCCCGACCACGGTCACGTCCATGACCCCGGCCTCGTCCAGGATCGTGGACAGATCGGTGCCCTTCGTCGCGCCGGTGGCCAGATCGACCTCGGAGAACCCCGAATACCCGTCCTCGGTCCCGGTGCCCTTGCGCAACTGCGGGCCGACGACGGGCAGGCCGGGCACCAGCGCCGCCCCCTCGGTCCCGGCCACGCAGTGCGACGGCCACAGGCCGCCGTCCGCCTGGAAGTGCGGAGTGTGCTCCGGGTGCCAGTCCTGGGTGTAGACGACGGTGGCGCCGGCCTGCTGTGCCGCCGCGATCTCGTCCGCGATCGGTGCGACCAGCTCCTCCCCGCCGCGCACGTACAGCGACCCCGCCGGGTCCGCGAAATCATGCTGCATGTCGACGATCACGAGCGCGCCCGACGGCGCGTAGGTCCCGGTCACGGTGGTCTCCTTCACTGGATCTGGCCGACTACTGCGGCGCTCGGCACGTGGCTAGGTGGCGACGGTGGTGGGGATCGCCGGATCCCCCTTGGACAGGCTCAGCCCCTCCCAGGGCAGCGTGATCAGCGCCCGCTGCAGGGCCTCCCGGGACTCGTCCAGCGACGGCAGGTCCGGCACCGGCCGCCCGCGGCGCATCAGCGGCACGGGGATGATCCGGTCGTGCGGCTGCGGGTCGGGCGGGCCGCCGGCGGCCAGGAACAGCACCTCCTCGGTGGCGGTGCCCGTCGGCCGGTGGCGGCGCAGCGCGGACTTGCGTCCGCCGTTGGTCTGCTTCTGGCTGCTGCGTTTGGCCACCGGCCGCCCGTCCACCTCCACCAGCTTGTAGACCATGCTCGCCGTGGGATAGCCCGAGCCGGTGACCACCGACGTGCCAACCCCGTAGGCGTCCACCGGATCACCCCGCAGCGCGGCGATGGCGTACTCGTCCAGGTCGCCGGAGAGCACGATCTTGGTGCCCGTCGCCCCCAGGTCGTCCAGCTGACTGCGGGCGGCGCGGGCCATCACGCCGAGGTCGCCCGAGTCGATCCGGATGGCGCCCAGGTCGGGCCCCGCGACTTTCACCGCGGTGGCGATGCCCTGGGTGATGTCGTAGGTGTCGACCAGCAGCGTCGTCCCGACCCCGAGCGCGGCGACCTGCGCCGCGAACGCGTCCGCCTCGGTGGCGTGCAGCAGCGTGAAGGCGTGCGCCGCGGTGCCGGTGGTGGGTACCCCGTAGATCCGGCCCGCCTCGAGATTCGAGGTGGCGCTGAACCCGGCCAGGTAGGCGGCCCGCGCCGCCGCCACCGCCGCGGTCTCGTGGGTGCGCCGCGAACCCATCTCGATCAGCGTGCGCCCGTCCGCCGCCGTGGCCATGCGGGCGGCCGCGGTGGCGATCGCGCAATCGTGGTTGAGGATCGACAGCACCAGCGTCTCGAGCATGACGCACGAGGCGAACGAGCCGGTGACCGACAGCACCGGTGAGCCTGGGAAGTACAGCTCGCCCTCCGGGTAGCCGTCCACATCGCCGTCGAACGTGAAGTCGGCGAGATGGCGCAGGGTGCGCGCATCCAGGATGGGTTCGAGATGCCTCAGGGCGGCGTCATCGAAGCGAAAATCGGCGATCGCCGCCAGCACCCGGGGGATTCCGGCGACCACCCCGTAGCGTCGGCCGCCGGGCAGCCGGCGTGCGAAAACCTCGAAGGTGCAGGTGCGGCCGGCGGTGCCATCGGCCAGCGCGGCCTGCACCATGGTGAGCTCGTAGTGGTCGGTCAGCAGGCCCGTGGGCTGCGGTATCGTCACGCTTTCAACCCTATCTGCCGGCATGACACACTGGAACGGTGAGGAGTCCAGGGTCGGCCGCGCCGGAGATGACGCTGCCCGCCGTGAGTGGCGACACGGACACCGATGCCGTGGTGTCGGCGGATGCTCCGTGGGTGACGATCGTGTGGAACGATCCCGTGAACCTCATGTCCTACGTCACGTACGTGTTCCAGACGCTGCTGGGCCATCCGCGGCCCACTGCCCACAAGCTGATGCTGGACGTGCACCACCAGGGCCGGGCCACCGTCGCGGGCGGCACCCGGGAGGCCATGGAAACCGTGGCGACCCAGCTGCACGCCGCCGGCCTGTGGGCGACGATCGCGCAGGATCGCTGACCGTGCGGCTGTTCTCGAGAAGCGGCGCTCATTTCTGTGCCGCCTTCGAGCCGGTGGAAGCGACCGTGCTGCGCGACCTGGTCGGCCAGGTGCGCACCCTGCTCGCCCGGCGCCGGGAGGAGAATCCCACCGATCCGCTGGCCGACCTGACCGGGCTCACCGTCGGCCCGTCGTCCGCGCCCCGGGATCCGGCGGTGGCGCGGCTGCTGCCGGATCTGCACCGGGACGACGCCCAGTTCTCGGCCGGCCTGCGCATGCTCCGGGAGCCCGAGGTGCTGGCCGCGAAAGATGACGCCGCAGCGGTGCTGCTCGACAGCCTGCCGCCCGCCGGGGGCGCGGTGCGCCTGGGCGAG
The DNA here is from genome assembly GCA_044463185.1 of Nakamurella lactea. GTDB lineage: Bacteria > Actinomycetota > Actinomycetes > Mycobacteriales > Nakamurellaceae > Nakamurella > Nakamurella lactea_A. The sequence continues at coordinate 3,118 of JBIQMQ010000166.1, forward strand.
TCCGCGGCGCGGTCGTGGCTGGTGGCCCTGAACGACGTGCGGCTGGTCTTCGGGGTGCGCCTGGCGATCACTGATGACGACGTACCGCCGGCCGCGGCGACCGCGGATCGCGACGGGCCGGACTACGCGATGTACGTCACGTACCGTTGGATATCGACCGTCCAAGAATCCCTCACCGAGGCGCTGCTGGAGGCACACGATGACGCTGGATGACAGTGGACTGGCGGGCATCGGCCGGGCCGATGACGGCGCGATCGCACCGGCGCCGAGCAGGGCGCCGGCCACCCGGCGGCCGGCCATCCTGGTGCCGGGCCGGGCGCGGCCCTCGGCCATCACCATCGCCGTGTTCGGCGCCGTGCTGGCCGTGGTCCAAATCGTCAACTCGCTGATGGACTACCGGCTGAACGCCGCCGGCATCCGGCCCAGGACGGTGACCGGGCTGTGGGGCATCGCGGACGCCCCGCTGCTGCACAACGGCTGGCAGCACCTGGCGGCGAACATCGTGCCGCTGCTGGTCTTGGGCTTCCTGGTGCTCATCGCCGGGCTGCGCCAGTTCCTGGCCGTGACCATCCTGGTGTGGATCGTCTCCGGGTTCGGCGTCTGGTTGACGGGGCCCGCCGGCAGCGTCACCGTCGGCGCGTCCACCCTGGTGTTCGGCTGGCTCACCTTCCTGCTGCTGCGCGGGATCTTCGCGCGGCGGATGTCGCAACTGGTGCTCGGCGTCGTGCTGTTCGCGGTGTGGGGCGGGGTGTTCTGGGGACTGCTGCCCGGCCGCGTCGGCATCTCCTGGCAGGGGCACCTGTTCGGTGCGCTTGCCGGTGCGTTGGCCGCGTTCCTGGTCGCGAAGGCGGACAAGCCCGCCCGGCAGGCGTCGTAGATCTGGTAGCGGCGCACTCCAGGGTTCCGTCATGCCCGGGCGGCGTGGCCGGGAAGTCGCGACGTATCAGGCGGCGCAAAGGTCAAGCGCGCGATATGCGTCAGGCGGCGTAGCGGTCCACCATCGCAGTGGCCTGCATCGCCCAACTGAAGGCCTGCGCGGCGGCGCTGGTGATGCCGGACCGATCGATGCCCGAAAAGCACGACGCGGCCAGCCCGTACTGCTCGAAGTCGATGATGTCGCCGATCAGCCGACCGATCGGCGTCTCGCTGCCGAACGCCGCCTGCTGCAACTCCGGCGGGATGTCCAAGATCAGCGGCAGGTTCTCCCGCGGCACCCCGAGCAGCAGGTCGAACGCGGAGAGCATCCCCGCGGTGAACGCCAGGTCGCTGTGCCGCGGGTAGAGCGACGCGGCCAACAGCTCGGCGAGCCGGGCCCGACCCAGCACCGTGGGCAGGTTGGTGTCCACCGCGCGGCCCGCCGGCCGTAGCAACAGCGCCGGAATCCAGCCGCGCAGCCGGCTCAACCCGATCCACACCAGCGCCTCGCGGGTGCTGCGAACCGGGCGTCGCATCTCGCCGAACCGGCCGATCGTCGCCAATTGGATGAGCTGGTAGCTCAGCGCCGGCTCGGTGCGCAGGATCTCGTCGAGCGTGTCGTAGCTGGCGTTGTCGTCGAACACCATGCTGGCGAGCTTGATCGTGGCGACGCGCGACGGGCCCAGTTTCTCCCCGGTGACGGTGCTGGGCCGACCGACGTAGTAGCCCTGGAACATGTCGAAATCCAGCAGGCGGCAGGCGTCCAGCTCGTCGGCGGATTCGATCTTCTCGGCGAGCATCTGCACCTCGAACTCGCGGCACTGGTCCAGCAGCTCGGGGATGTCCGCCAGCGGCGTGGCGCGCAGGTCGACCTTGACGATGTCCACGATCTCCAGCAGCGCCTCGGCGCCGGTGATCCAGGTGAAGTCGTCCGCGGCCAGCCGGTATCCGGCGCGGCTGAGGGCGCGGCAGCCGGAGAGCACCTCTTCGTCCAGCGCCACCGTCTCCAGGACCTCGATCACGGTCTGCTTCGGCGGCAGGCTGACGGGGATCTGACCGGTGAGCACGCCGCGATCCGCGTTGCAGAACACGGTGGCCCCGCCGGTGAGCCGTTCGATGCCCAGCCCGAGGGCGTTGAAGATGACGTCGTTGGTCATCTCGTCACCGCTCAGTTGGCGCGGCGCCGCCGGGTCGTTGGCGCTCTGGCTGGTGGGCAGCGGCCGAAACAGCAGTTCGTATCCGACGAGTTCCCCCGCACGTCCGACGATGGGTTGCCGGCCGACAACTGCAGTGGTGTGCGGCACTCAACCCTCCCTTGCAGCCGGTGCCCGGCTCGCCGGCTGCGCTGTCCGCGTGCTCGTGGCGACGACCCGTAGATGTCGCGGGTTTCAGGGGTAACTATGTCACGGACGAATGGGATATCCCGGCCACGGCGCGCGGGCATGTCGCACGAATCGGGCAGCGGCCGGTGTCGGTCCCGTTCGGGGCGGCCGGTAGCGTGAAAAACATGACACCTCCTGCGTCCCGCGCGGACGGCCGGGCGGACGACCAGATGCGTCCGGTGCGTTTCACCCGCGGTTTCCAGCTCCACCCGGCGGGCTCGGTGCTCGCCGAGTTCGGGGACACGAAGGTGCTGTGCGCGGCGTCCGCGACGCCCGGCGTGCCGCGCTGGCGGCAGGGTTCCGGGCTCGGCTGGCTGACCGCCGAATACGCCATGCTGCCGTCGTCGACGCACGAGCGCAGCGAGCGGGAATCGGTGCGCGGCAGGGTGAAGGGCCGCACCCAGGAGAT
>JBIQMQ010000167.1:0-5774 GCA_044463185.1 Nakamurella lactea
GAACAGGTCCGTGATCGCCTGGTATCCGACCCGCACCCCGTCGAACAGCACATCTCGGCGGTGCGTCAGCTGCGAGACATGGTGGGAGCCGGGGGGTGTCGCGACCCGGCGGACGGCGGCGCCGCCGAGGACGGCGTCATGCTCGAAGGTGGCGGCGGCGCGGTCGCGGTCCCAGCGCACCCGCACGCCGACGTATTCGTCGCCGAGACCGGGCTGCCAGCGATTGAGCACCGCCCGAAGCACCGGCCGCGACCTGGGCACCGCCGGCCAGTCGCCCTGCGCCGAACTGTTGAGCAGCAACACATGGGTGCAGCCGTCGGCGATGGCGGCGTACACCGGATCGGGGCACAGCAGACCGCCGTCGACGAATCGGGTTCCGTGCACCACGGGGGGCCGCCCGGCGAGCCACGGCATCCACGCTCCCGCCTTCAAATACGCCATGGTGTCGTCGCCCATGGTGCGCATGTCCATGAGGTCGCTGCGCACCGCGTCGACGTTGGTGAGCACGGCGTAGACGGGTCGCTGTGACGCGCGCACGCCGTCCCAGCAGATGGGCACCGTGCGGGTCATCACCTCGTCGAACGCGTAGTTCATGTCCAGCACGGGTTGGTTGAGCTTCCAGCGCTGGCGCCGGCGCACGAATCCCGCCGTGAGGTGGTCGTAATACACGGACACGCCGTCCCAGTCGGCACCCCCGATGGTGTAGGCCAGGTTCATCGAGCCGGAGGACGTGCCGTAGTACGCGTCGAAGCAGTTCAGCAGGCCCAGGTTGCGCAGTGCCAGCAGCATGCCGCCGGTGACGATGCCACGCATGCCGCCGCCCTCGACGGCCAAGCCCACCTTGTGACCGTCGTCGCCGCGATGCCCGTCGGCCGCTGCGGCGCGGGCCCGCATCAGGTCCAGCACGCTCGGTGTCTGCGCCGCACTCACGCGGACAGAATAGCGAGCCGTGACGCGGGGCACATCGTGTGGTGCCGCAGTCGCGCCCGCGGCACCGCGGGCCTGGCCATTGCGCGGCTATCCCTGTTGGATGCGACTGATGCGGTAGCCGTCGCCGGTGCGGTCCAGGTGCAGCAGCACGGTGGCTTCGCCGACGGCGGGACTGCGGCCGGCCGGGGCACCGCTCGCGTCGTACAGCGCGGTGGCCGGCTGGTCCTCGACCACGGCCAGCACCGTCGAACCATCCGGCCGCGACTCGGCGACCCGCACGGAGGCAACCCGGTGTGCCGCGCCGTCCGGTCGTAGCCCGGCGTCCCGTAGCGCGCCGATGCGCTCGGCGTCGACCTCCCGTTCCGCTGCGCCGGGAGCGTAGACCGCGTCCAACAACGTGACGTCGCGGGCCGCGAAGGCCGCGCTGCGCGCCGCATCCAACGCGGCCACCACCCGGGACCATTCCGGCTCGGCCGATCCGGTCGTCGGCGCCGCCGTTTGCACCCTGCCCGGCCCGGCAGCGGGCGGATCCGCGCTCCACCAGCGCCCCACGCCGACGGCGGTCACGGCGAGCACGACCACCACGCATGCGGCGGCCGCACCACGCCACGACAGATGCGCACGAACTGCCGGCAGCGTTCGCCGGTGGTGGCGCGGCTGCAGATGCGTGGCCGGGGGGCGCACCGCATCGGGACGCACCACCGTGGCCGCACCAGGCGCCCGCACCGAAGAATCCCCCGCACCGCCGGCCAGGGTGACCGGCTCGGGATCCCCGGCGCGGCGCAACTCCACGGCGAGCTGCGCCGCACTGCCGCGGTCGCCGGGTTCCGGTGACAGCAGACGGCGGACGGCGGTGCGCAGCGGCCCGGGGGCCATGTTCTCCTCCAGGTCGGGCCACTGCCCCGCCGTCGACTGGATCATCACGTCCTGCAGGTCGTCGGCCGGCCACGCGGAGCGGCCGGTCAGGCAGGCGAGCGCCACGGATCCGACGGAGAACAGGTCCGCGGCTGGGCTCGGGTTGGCGCCGCGCACGATCTCCGGCGCCACGTCTCGCGGGGTGACCTGCACCTCGCTGCCGCACTCTGCGGCCGCGCGGGCCGCACCGAAGTCGGCGAGGACCGGGCGCCCGTCCGAGCCGAACAGCACGTTGCCGGGCGAGATGTCGCCGTGCACCAGGCCGCGCTCGTGCGCGGCCGCCAAGGCGTCGGCGATGGGGATCACCACGGTGAGCACCTCCGGCCAGCGCAGCCGTCGCCGCACCGCGATCAGGTCCGCGAGCGATCCGCCATCCATATACGGGAAGACCAACCCGACGGCGCCGTCGCTGCCCGTAATCGGTGTGCCCCGCAGCACGTGCGGGTGGTCGACGGCACCGGACAGGGCGGCTTCCCGCTCGGCCCGTTCTGCCTGTCCGGCGGGGAAGACCTTGATCGCCACCGGCTGTCCGTCGTCGGTGCGGACGGCCCGCCAGACTCGCGCTCGTCCCGCCGGCTCGGTGGCAGGCGGCGTCCCGTCCTCGTCGAGCGAGGCCTCGGGGACGCCGCGGAGCGGTTCGAGAAGCCGGTAACCGTCGAAGAGCTGGTCCATGCCGGTCGAACGTAGCCACGGGTTCGGCCGTGTCAATCGGGTGTCCACAAAGGCCTGGTCACGGCGATACGCGAGGGCCCGGCCAGCGGGTTCGACGCGCGCCGCGTAGCGTCATCGGTGTGCGTGCATCCTCGGATCCGGTCCGTTTCTTAGAACCGGGCCTCGTCGACTACCGCGAAGCCTGGCACCTGCAGCAGTCGCTGGCCACCGACCGCGCCGCCGGCACCAGCCCGGACAGCGTCATCCTGCTGGAACATCCCAGCGTGTACACCGCCGGCAAGCGCACCGAGGCCGGCGATCTGCCGGTGGACGGCACGCCCGTCGTCGAGGTGGACCGGGGCGGTCGAATCACCTGGCACGGGCCCGGGCAACTTGTCGGCTACCCGATCGTCGCGCTCGCCGACCCGGCCCGGGTGGTGGAGTACGTGCAGATGCTGGAGCAGGTGCTCATCGACGCCTGCGCGCGAGTGGGCGTCACCGCGGGCCGCGTGCACGGCCGCAGCGGCGTATGGTTGCCCGCCGACGCGATGCGGCCGGAGCGCAAGATCGCGGCCATCGGCATCCGCATCACCCAGGGCGTGACACAGCACGGCTTCGCACTCAACTGCGACTGCGACCTGGCCGCCTTCGGCTCCATCGTTCCGTGCGGTATCGCAGACGCCGGCGTGACGTCGCTCACCATGGAGGCCGGGCGTACCGTGACGGTGTCCGAGATGCAGCCGGTCGTCAAGGATCTGCTGATGACGGGCCTGGACGGTGCGCTACCGATAGCCGACGTGGAGATTCCGCGTGGACACATGCAAGGAGCCATCACACCATGACGACCCTGCCTCCCGACTTCGCCGAGATCGCGCCGGCCGGGACCTTGGCCGCTCCCCCGACCGACCCGGCGTCGCGCGACGACGCCCCAGGCAGCGCCGCTCCGGTGCGCCGGATGCTGCGTGTGGAGGCCCGGAACGCGCAGGTGCCGGTCGAGCGCAAACCGGAATGGATCCGCACCAAGCTGCACACCGGCCCCGAGTTCAAGAAGCTGCAAGGGCTCGTCAAACAGGAGGGCTTGCACACCGTCTGCCAGGAGGCGGGCTGCCCCAACATCTACGAGTGCTGGGAGGACCGCGAGGCCACGTTCTTGATCGGCGGCGATACCTGCACCCGGCGGTGCGATTTCTGCCTGATCAAGACGGGCCGGCCGGGCACGTTCGACGCCGACGAACCGCGCCGGGTGGGCGAATCGGTCGCGAAGATGCAGCTCAAGTACGCCACCGTCACCGGCGTGACGCGGGACGATCTGGCCGACGAGGGCGCCTGGCTGTATGCCGAGACGGTCCGCCAAATCCACCGGCAGTCCCCGGGCACCGGCGTGGAGATCCTCACGCCCGACTTCTCCGGCAAGCCGGATCTGCTGCAGAAGGTGTTCGACACCGAGCCCGCCGTCTTCGCACACAACATCGAGACGGTGCCGCGCATCTTCAAGCGCATCCGTCCCGCCTTCACGTATGACGGATCTCTCGCCGTGCTGCGCATGGCGAAGGACGCGGGCATGGTGACGAAATCCAATTTGATCCTGGGCATGGGCGAGACCCGGGAGGAGATCACCCAGGCGCTGGAGGATCTTCGTTCGGTCGATTGCGACCTGCTCACCGTGACGCAGTACCTACGGCCGACGCCGAAACACCACCCGATCGACAGGTGGGTCAAACCGCGCGAGTTCGTCGATATCCGCAAGGAGGCGCTGTCGATCGGCTTCCTCGGCGTCATGTCCGGGCCGTTGGTGCGCTCGTCGTACCGGGCCGGGACGCTGTACCGGCAGGCCATGGAGGCGCGGACGGGTTCCGCCGCCGGCTGACCCCGGCTCGCGCCGCCGGTGGGCGGCCGCCGGTCGGCGGGCGTCTCGCGCGTCCGACCGGCCCCGTAAACTGCCAATATGGCTACATCGTCGTCGTCCGCGCGTTCCAAGTCCTCCAAGGCTGAGGAGAAGGCTGCGAAGGCGGCCGCCAAGTCCGAGAAGAAGGCGGACAAGAAGCAGCGCCGCGCCCAGCTCTGGCAGGTCTTCAAGTCACAGGTCAAGCAGGACAAACGGCTGCTGCCGTACATGATCGGGACGCTGCTGCTGTGCGCCGGCCTGGTCACTCTGTTCGCCTGGCTCACCGGCATGCTCTGGTGGGCCGGCCTGATCTTCGGCGTGATCATCGGCGTCATGGTGGCCCTGATCGTGTTCGCTCGCCGCGTGCAGCGCAGCGTCTACCAGCAGGCCGAAGGAACGCCCGGCGCCGCGGCGTGGTCGCTGCAGAACAACCTGAAGGGCCGCTGGCGGGTGACGCCGACCGTCGCGGGCACCACCCACATGGATGCGGTGCACCGGGTGATCGGCCGTCCCGGCATCGTGCTGGTGGGCGAGGGCGCCCCGCACCGGGTGAAGCCGCTCATCGCTCAGGAGAAGAAGCGCATCGCGCGGGTGGTGGGCGACACCCCCATCTACGACGTGATCGTGGGCACGGGCGAGGGCGAGGTGCGGCTGCGCAAGCTCAACGCGCACCTGATGAAGCTGCCGCGGAACATCTCGACCGCCGCCGTGAGCCAACTCGATACCAAGCTCGCCTCACTGGCCACCCGCAGCCCGCAGGTCGGTCTGCCCAAGGGCCCGATGCCCAGCGGGGCCAAGATGCGCAGCGTGCAGCGCATGGCGCGGCGTCATATCTGATCCTGAATCACGACGCCGTGCTGCTCACCGGGAGCGCAGCACGATGGTGCGGCACAGCTTGTCGTGCCAGCCGCGCCCGTCGACGTCGCTGACGAGCGGCGGCAGCACCAGGAATATCAGCACGGTGCGGGGTATCGCCCAGGCTCCGACGAACGCCGAACCGCGCACCTTCGCGACGCGGATTCCGACCAGCCACTGCCCGGGAGTTGCGCCGAACAGCGCCACGGTCGTGATCGTCACGGCGGCCCAGATCACCAGCGACAGGTTCTGGGGCGCTTCCGGCCAGGTGACGGAGAAGGCGGCGGCGGCGCTCAACGCGATGTCGATGAGGAAGGCGCCCATGCGTGCCCCCATCGATGCCACCGACCCGGCCCCGGATTCGGCGGCGCCGTACTTCTTGCCGGGCCAGCTGCCCGTTCCGGTCGCCGTCACCAGGCCAGCTTAGGACGCCGGTCGGGTGGCGCCGGCATCGCGGCCCAGTGTCGGCGGCGGATGTGCCAAGCGGCACAATAAGGAGCGGCCCACTACCCCTGTCACAGATCGGGAGCCCACCCGC
>JBIQMQ010000168.1:0-5731 GCA_044463185.1 Nakamurella lactea
CCGCTGCAGGCGCAGGTGACGAACATCGACGCCTCGCCGTTCCTGGGCCGCATCGCGCTGTGCCGGGTGCACGAGGGCACGATCCGCAAGGGCCAGCAGGTGGCCTGGTGCAGGGCCGACGGCACCATCACCCGCACCAAGATTTCCGAGCTGTTGATGACGGAGGCGCTGGATCGGGTACCGGTCGACGAGGCGCGGCCGGGCGACCTGATCGCCGTCGCCGGCATCGACGACATCACGATCGGCGAGACGCTGGCCGACCCGGAGCACCCGCAACCGCTGCCGGTGATCAAGGTCGACGAGCCGGCCCTGTCCATGACGATCGGCATCAACACCTCTCCGCTGGTCGGACGGGACAAAGGCAGCAAGCTCACCGCGCGCCTGGTGAAGAACCGCCTCGATCAGGAACTGATCGGAAACGTCTCGCTGCGGGTGCTGCCCACCGATCGGCCGGACACCTGGGAGGTGCAGGGCCGCGGCGAGCTCGCCCTCGCGATCCTGGTGGAGACCATGCGGCGGGAAGGGTTCGAGCTCACCGTCGGCAAACCGCAGGTCGTCACTCACGTCGAGAACGGCGTGAAGAAGGAGCCTTACGAGCGGCTCACCGTCGACGTGCCGGAGGAGTACCTGGGCGCCGTCACGCAGCTGCTCGCGGTGCGCAAGGGCCGCATGGAGCAGATGGCCAACCACGGCTCCGGCTGGGTGCGCATGGAGTTCACCGTGCCCTCCCGCGGACTGATCGGGTTCCGCACCGAGTTCCTCACGGGCACCCGCGGCACCGGCATCGCACACCACGTGTTCGACGGCTACCGCGAGTGGGCCGGCGCCATGCGCTCGCGCCCCACCGGGTCGCTGGTGGCCGACCGCGCGGGCAAGGCCACCCCGTACGCCATGTTCAACCTGCAGGAACGCGGCACGCTATTCGTCCCGCCGACCACCGAGGTGTACGAGGGCATGATCGTCGGCGAGAACTCCCGCGACGACGACATGGACGTGAACATCACCAAGGAGAAGAAGCTCACCAACATGCGCTCGTCCACCGGCGACGAGCTGGTGCACCTGGTGCCGCCGCGCACGCTCAGCCTGGAGGAGGCGCTGGAGTTCTGCGCCGACGACGAGTGCGCGGAGGTGACGCCGACCAGCACCCGGTTGCGTAAGGTGGTGCTCGCCGCCTCGGACCGGGCGAAGCTGCGCTCCCGCGCCTCGCGCTGACGTCCGCCGCGGTGACGAGCATGACGGAATCCCGGGCGACGGCCCGGCCGGTCGGCGAAGCGGACCTGGTGGCGTGCCGGACCGGCGGCGCCGCCGGGCGCTGATGACAGGGGTCGAGTCGATGACGCTGGGACGCAGCCACGCGAGCATCGGTGGCATCGTCGCCGTGCACGCGCATCCCGACGACGAGTCGATCACCATGGGCGCGACGCTGGCGCGGTACGCCGCGGCCGGGATTCCCGTCACACTGGTCACGGCGACGCTCGGCGAGCAAGGCGAGACCATGTACGGCAGGCTGGACGGTATCGACGCCGCTCACGCCGACCAACTCGGCGGCTATCGCCTCGCGGAACTCGAGAATGCTTGCGCCGCTATGGGTATCGACGACCGACGGATGCTCGGCGGGCTCGGCTGTTTCCGTGACTCCGGGATGGCGGGGGAGCCCAGCGCCGGGCATCCGCGGGCCTTCATCCGGGCGCAGGCCGGCGGGGAGCTGCACGAGGCGGCCGTGTCGGCGCTCACCGCGATCCTTGCCGAGCGCCGCCCGCAGGTGGTGCTCGGCTACGACGCCACCGGCGGCTACGGGCATCCCGATCACATCGCCGCGCATCAGGTCGCGGCCGCCGCCTTCGACCGGTATCGAGCGGAGCTGGCCGACGACCGTGGGGCTGCGCGGGCCGGCGAGCATGACGCAGCCCCGGCGGTGCGCCTGCTGGAGGTGGTGCGCCCCCGCGCGGCCGTGGCGCGCGCACTCGACGAGCTGTGGCGCACACCGCTCCCCGGCCGCTACACCCGCCCGAGCGTGGACGAGCTCGGCACCCTCGTCGAGGACGGGGACGTCGACATCGCGGTCGATGCCCGCCCCTGGGCGCAGCAGCGCCGCGCCGCCATGGCCGCCCACACCACCCAGCTCGACGTGTGGGCCGGCCCGGTCGACGGGTTCGCGCTCACCAACCTCAAAGCGCAGCCGCTGCTGGACGCGGAGTATTTTCGGGTGCTGGCCGGGGTGCCGGCGCCGACCGGAGCGACGGACCTACGGGCCGGGCTGCACCCCCTCGGCCACACGGTACGGTAAGGGCTTCTCCGGCTGCAGCGTCATACCTGATATACGGAAGGGCAGTGAGTCAGCACCGTGGGTCAACCTCTTGAGCGACGCTCACCGGCGGCCGCGCTGCCGTCGTTTCCCTGGGACACCATCGCCGGTTTCAAGGCTCAGGCCGAGCGCCACCCGGACGGCATCATCAACCTGTCGGTCGGATCACCCGTCGACCGGGTGCCGGTGCCGATCCGCGCCGCCTTGGCCGACGCCTCCGACGCCCCCGGATATCCGCAGGTCGTCGGCACACCGGAGTTGCGCGCCGCCTATGCGGACTGGCTGGCCCGCGCGCACGGGGTCACGGTCGACCCGGCGCACGTGCTGCCCACCGTCGGCTCCAAGGAGCTGGTCGCCTCCCTGCCGGGGCAGCTCGGCTTCGGCCCGGGACACGTAATCGCGATTCCCGAGCTGGCCTACCCCACCTACGAGGTCGGCATCCTGATGGCCGGCGCGACCGCGGTTCGTGTCGGCGGCGCGGACGTGGTCGCGGCCCTGTCCGCGCAGCCGATCTCCCTGATCTGGATCAACTCGCCGTCCAACCCCACCGGCGCGGTGATCCCGACGGAGCAACTCGCCCGGCTCGTCACCTGGGCGCGGGCGCGGGGCGTGATCATCGCCTCCGACGAGTGCTACCTCGACCTGGGCTGGGACGTCACGCCCCCGTCGATCCTGGACGACGCGGTGTGCGGCGGCGACCACACCGGCCTGCTGGCGGTGCATTCGCTGTCGAAGCGGTCCAACCTGGCCGGCTACCGGCTCGGGTTCGTCTCCGGGGACCCAGAGCTCGTCGGGCAGTTGACGGCGTTGCGTAAGCATCTGGGGCTGATCGTGCCGGCGCCGGTGCAGGCGGCCGGCGTGGCGGCGCTGTCCGACGACGCCCCGATACTGGCGCAGCGCAGCCGGTATGCGTCGCGCCGGGAGGTGCTCGCCGGGGCGTTGTCCCGGGCGGGCTTCGCCATCGAGGAGTCCACCGCGGGGCTGTACCTGTGGTGCACCCGCGGGGAGTCCGCCCTCGACTCGGTGGCGTACCTCGCCGAACGCGGCATCCTGGTCGCGCCCGGCACGTTCTACGGCCCGGCCGGCGCGCGGCACATCCGGGTCGCGCTGACCGCCCGGGACGAGCGGATCGCCGCGGTCGCCGCCCGGCTCGCGCGCTGAACGCGCAGCGGCACTGGGATTCCCCGCGGATAGTCGAGAACTGCACGCCAGATTCCTCGACGCTGGAATTTCCGCAGGTCGCCGAAAAGGGTCCTGAATCTGGCGTGCGATTCTCGACTCTCGGTCGCCTCAGTGCGGCTGGTGCAGCGCCGCGTTGAGCCCCGACCAGGTGCCGGAATGGGGAACGGCCTGGACCTCGCCGGTCAGCGAGTGCCGGCGGAACAGCAGCCCCGACGTGCCCGCCAGTGCCCGCGCGGCCATCTCGGTCCGTTCCCCGTCGGCATAGAGTGCGACCTTCGTGCCCGCCGTCAAATACAGTCCGGCCTCGACGATGCAGTCGTCGCCGAGTGGGATGCCGACACCGGCATTCGCGCCGATCAGGCAGCGTTCGCCGAGCGACACCCGCACCGCGCCGCCGCCGGACAGCGTGCCCATGGTGGAGGCGCCGCCGCCGATGTCCGAGCCGTCGCCCACGACCACGCCCTGCGAGATGCGCCCCTCGACCATGGAGGTGCCCAGCGTGCCGGCGTTGAAGTTGCAGAAGCCCTCGTGCATCACGACGGAGCCGGGGGAGAGGTACGCGCCGAGCCGCACCCGGTCGGCGTCGGCGATGCGCACGCCGGAAGGCACGACGTAGTCCGTCATGCGCGGGAAGCGGTCCACGCCGTGCACGGTCAGCGTCTGCCCGCTGCGCAGTGTCGACAGCTTCAGCGCGGCGACGTCGTCCGGCCGGACCGGTCCGAGGTTGGTCCACGCATTGATCGGCAGCAGACCGAAGATGCCGTCCAAGTTGATCGAGTTCGGCCGCACCAGGCGCAGCGACAGCAGGTGTAGCCGTAGGTAGGCGTCAGCCGTGTCGGCGGGCGGGTCGGCGAGTGAGGCGATCTGCGTGGTGACCACTCGGAGCGTGCGGGTGTCCCGCGGTGCGGCGGCCGTCTCGAGCTCGGCCTTTGTGCGGGCGAGCCGGTCCTCGAGGGCGCTCGGCTCGTCGGTGCCGTCCAGCAGGACCGGATCCGGGTAGTAGGTGTCCAACACGGTGCCGTCGGCGGCGACGGTCGCCAGCCCGACGCCGTGCGCGGCAGCGGTGACGGTGGGGGTTTCGATCACGCGGACCAGACTATCGGGCCGGATCCCGAGGTCGACCCACACCCGCGGTCCCCCCCGGCCGACAGCCGCGTACCAACGCGCCCGGCGTGCCCGCGCGCCCGGCACCGCCCCCACGCCCCAGCGTGCCCGGCACCGCCCCCACGCCCCAGCGCGCCCGGCACCCCACACGCCCCAACGAGCCCCGCGCATCGGGCTCAGCCGTCGACGGCCACCCGCACCGCACCGGCCGGCGGCACGTTGGCGGATTGCCGCCACTCGTGACCGGACCACGCCCAGCCGTCCGCCCTCACGTCGGTCACGCCGTACGAGGTGGAGTGCGCCACGAGCCACGCGGCCAGCGCCCGGGCCGCCACCTCCGCCGGCGCGTCCGGGAGCTCGACCGTCACCTCGGCCTGCCGCCCGTCGGCCGGGACCGGAGCCGCCCGGACGCCCGTCAATTCGGCGTTCGCCGCCGCGAGGAGCTCGGCCAGCCGCGGCGCAGCCTGCTCGGTGCCGGCCACCGGTTCGCGCGCCGGCTCGGCCGCCGTCGACGCGTGGGCGCCGCTGCGACAGCTGAGCGTGGGGGCGAGCTGGCCGCTGAGCTGCTCGACCAGCGTCCGCGCATCCCATTCCCACTTCGCGTAGGCCTCCGGATGCCCGGACCGCTGCACGGACTGCGCGGCCTCCGTGAGCGACATGTCCTGCCAGCCTTGGACTTTCGCGAGATGCTCGTAGAACTGTCCGGCCGCGTACACCGGGTCCATGATCTGGTCGGTATCCCCCCAGCCCTGGCTGGGCCGCTGCTGGAACAGCCCGAGCGAGTCGCGGTCGCCGCGGTCGATGTTGCGCAGCGACGACTCCTGCCACGCCGTGGCCACCGCGATCACCCGCGCCCGTTCGCTGGCGCCGCGTGCCAGCCCGACGGCGTTGATCGTGGAGGCGTGCTGCAGCTGCACCGCGTCCAGGCCCAATGAGTCGCTGTCGCCAGCGGCGGTGGCCGCAACGTCGGAGGGCACGAACGGCCGCGGCACGGTGCACTCCGGGCCGTGCGTCGCCCGGTACTCCGCGACGGCCCACCACGTCCCGGCCACGACCACCGCGAGGGCCAGCGACGCGACCAGCAGGGTGACGGCGGTCCTGCGGCTGGGGCGCGTCATGCCCAGTACGGTACCGGCCGCC
>JBIQMQ010000169.1:0-5639 GCA_044463185.1 Nakamurella lactea
CGCAGGTTGCGCCGGAAGACCGGGAAGTTGCCGATCTCGCTGGTGCCCTCGGCGGTGACCTCCTCGTTGGACAGCACCGTGCCCAGCCCGGGGCACCAGTTGACCGGCGCCTCGTCGATGTAGGCCAGCCGGTAGCCGGCCAGGATCCGCTGCTGCTCGGCGAGGGTCAATGCGTCCCAAGGCTTCTCGCCCGGCGTCGGGCGCTGGTCGGAGGCGAACTCGGCCTCCAGCTCCGCGATCGGCCGGGCCTTGCCGCGGCCCCCGTCGGCCTCCGGGTCGAACCAGGAGTTGAACACCTGCAGGAAGATCCACTGCGTCCAGCGGAAGAAGGCCGGGTCGGTGGTGGCGACGGACCGACGCTGATCGTGGCCGAATCCCAAGCGGCGCAACTGTTTCCGGTAGTGCGCCACGTTGGCCTCGGTGGTGGTGCGCGGGTGCGTCCCGGTGCGAACGGCGTACTGTTCGGCCGGCAGGCCGAACGCGTCGTAGCCGATGGTGTGCAGCACGTTCCGGCCGGTCATGCGCTGGAAGCGGCCCAGCACGTCGGTGCCGATGTAGCCCAGCGGGTGCCCGACGTGCAGTCCGGCCCCGGACGGGTAGGGAAACATGTCCAGGATGTACGATTTGTCGGCGGGAACGTTGCCGTCGGCCGGGGCCAGCCGGCCGGTCGGGTTGGGCGCCTCGAAGGTGCCGTGCTGCTCCCAGAAGTCCTGCCAGCGCAGCTCGATCTCGTTCGCCAGCTCGGCGGTGTAGCGGAACGGCGGGATCGCGTCGTCGGCCGCCGTCTGCCGGCCAGCCGTGGAACCGGGGGAACCCGTCATCGTCGTCCTCGCTTCGTCGTCTTCCGATCCGTGCGTGCCGCGGCGGGAACCGTGGGCTACAGCGCCAAGCACCCAGCCCACGGCCAAGCACCCAGCCCACGAAGCGCCGAGCCCACGTAGCACCAACAAAAAATCCCCCCGTCGCAGGAGGGATCCGCCGCGCTGGCCGGCATCGTCGCCGGAGCCGCGGCTAGCTAAGGAGCAGCGCACGTCGCACGGGTAGAGCATACCGCGCAGCGGCGGCGCGCCGGATCGGGTCGGTGCGGCGCCGCCGGAACGCCGGATCCGAGGCCTTCGTCCAGGTCACGGCCCGGGAGCGGGCACCGGCCGCCGCGCACCCCACCCGATTCCGTCCGCCCCGCTCCGCGGTTAGACTCCGAGGCGTGTCGTATGCCCCGCTCACGTTGACGATTCCGGTCGCGGCGATCCTGCTTGCGCTCGCGATCCCGGCGGCCATCACGGCCTCGCGCGGCTGGGCCGGCCGGCTCACCCGTCTGGGCCGTCTCGGCGTGCACACGCCCCCGGCGCTGGCCAGCGACGAGGCGTTCGCGCTGGCCAACCGGGTGAGCGCGCCGCTGGTGGCGGGCGCGGCGGCCACCGGAATCGGATGCGCCATCATCGCGCTCGCACTGCCGCTCGGCACGCTGGGCGCGGTGATGGTGCTCGCGCTCGGGTTCGTCGGCCTGATCGCCCAGCTCGTCGGCGGCTCGCGGATCGGCGACCGCGCCGCCCGCACGGTTCCGCTGCCGGCCCGTAAGCCGGCCGCCAGCGGGGGCTGCTGCGGCGGGTGCGGATGCGGTGAGGGCGGCTGCAGCGCCGCACCCGCGGGACACGCCCACGACGCGATCCCCGACCTGCGCCCCGACGCGGCGCTGCACTAACGCGGCGTCGGCCCCCGGGCGCTGAAGGCAGCGACCTCGACCCGCGGCAGCATGCTGCCGGCCGTGGCGTCATGCCCGTCAGGCGCCGGTCAGTTCCGCGCCAGGTCGACCGGTCGATACGCGTCCAGCGCCGCCGGCCACCCCTGGCGGCGCAGCACCCGGAAGTACACGTCGATCATCGGCCCGGCCAGCAGGTCGTCGGGCACCCCCGGCAGCACCGTCCAGGCGCCCTCGGCGATCTCGTCGTCCAACTGCCCGTCGCCCCACCCGGCGTGGCCGGCGTAGATGCGGATCCCGCGCAGGTGCGGCAGCGCCACCTCCGGCTCGGTGTCCAGGTTCACCAGCACGACCGGCCCCGCGACCTTCTCCAGGAACGGCAGCGCCGCCGGATCCTCACCGGCGCGCAGCACCCCGAGCGCCATGGCGGCGTCGGTCTGCACCGGCCCGCCGACGTAGACGACCGGCGGACGCGCGGCGTGCGGCGCCCACGGCGGCAGCACGGTGTGCACCGCGGTCTCGGACGGCCGGTTGATCACGATGCCGATCGAGCCGCGCTGATTGTGCGCGATGAGGTAGACCACGGTGCGGCGGAAGTTCGGGTCGCCGAGGCGCGCGGTCGCCACGAGCAGGGAGCCCGCCCTCGGCTTCTCGTCCATCTCCATCGACCCCAATCCTGCCCGCCGCCGCGTGTGGGCGGCGTTCCCGGCATCGGTCGGCGGCGCCCCGACCCGCCTGTACCGTCTTCCAGTATGACGACCCAGCCGGCTGCGCCCCGGGCCGGATCGGGCGAGATCGCCGCCCGCACCCGGGCTCTGGCCCTGCTGCGCCTGCCGGACCTGCGCCGGCTCATCGGGGTACGGATGTGCTCGTCGATGGGCGACGGCGCATTCCAGGGGGCGCTGGTCTCCGCCGTGTTCTTCAACCCCACCCGGCACAGCTCCGCCGCCGGTATCGCGGCCGCATTCGCGGTGCTGCTGCTGCCGTATTCCGTCATCGGGCCGTTCGCCGGGGCGCTGCTGGACCGCTGGTCGCGCCGCACCGTGATCGTCGTGGCGACCGGCCTGCGGGTGGTGCTGGTGCTGGGGGTGGCGGCGGCGTTGGCCGCCGGGGCTGCGTCATCCGCGCTGTTCGTGGGGGCGCTGCTGGTGACCGGGGCGGCCCGGTTTGTGGGCTCCGGCCTGTCGGCGGGGCTGCCGCACACGGTGCCGGCGGGCACGCTGGTGCCGGCCAACGCGCTGGCGGTGACGTGCGGCGCGATCGCGACGGCGGCCGGCGGCGGCTTCGCGATCGTGATGCGCGGCCTGGTCGGCGACACGGACGGCCCGGTCGCGATCGTCACCGCGATGGTGACGCTGTTCTATCTGGCGGCGATCGTCCTGGTGCGCAGGTTCCGGCGGCAGGCGTTGGGGCCGGACGACGGCCAGACGCAGGTGACGCCGCTGCGCGCGGTGGCCGCGGGGCTGAGCAGCGCGCTGGGCCACGCCTGGCGCCGGCCGACGGTGGCGGCGGCGATCGCGCTCGTGGTGACGGTGCGGTTCTGCTTCGGCATGGCGACGCTGGTGATCCTGCTGCTGTACCAACACCACTTCACCGAGCGGGTCGGGCCGCTGATGCCGGGGCTCGCGGGCGTCGGTGAGGTGCTCGCGGCGATCTCGCTGGGGCTGCTCGCCGGCGCGGTGACCACACCGGTGCTAGTGCGCCAACTGGGGCGGACGCCGACCATGGTGTCGCTGATGGTGCTCGCCGCCGTGACGGTGGCGGTGCTCGGCCCGCGGTTTTCGCTGGCAGCGACGATCGTGGCCGCGCCGATCCTGGCCTTCACCTACCAGGCCGTGAAGGTGTGCGTGGACGCGATCGTGCAGCAGGACTGCGACGACGCCTACGTGGGGCGGGTCTTCGCGCTGTACGACACGTTGAACAACGTGTTCTACGTCGGCGCGTTCGCGATCGGGGCCGTTTTCGTGCCCTTCGACGGGCGGAGCACCGCGCTGATCTTGGCGATGGCGGCGGTGTATGTGATCGCGGGGCTGGTCTACGGTGCGGGCGTGCGCGTCCTGGCTCGCCGCTGATTCTTCCACCGCGTGTTACCCACGCCGCCGTATTCACCGGCCTGACTAACACGCGGCGAATGGAGGAAGGTGTACTTTTCCGCGGTCTGCTACGTCTTACAGGCATGGCTGACTTCGACAAGGCACCGGCGACCCGCACAAGAATGGCCTTCGGGAGGTGGCAGGTTCCGCTCCTGGCCGCGGCCGCCGTCGTCATCATCGGTGTGGCGACCGTGCTCGTCATCCAGTCACGAGGCAACGACGGCGGCAGCGCTGGCGGCGGCACTGTGACCGAGCATGACGGCGCAGCAGGGAGCGGATCTGCGGACGGCACTTCCGATGTCCTCGGTTGCGACGCGGGATCCGACTCCATCCCCATCCTGGGCCCGTCGACCGCGTCAGTCGTGAAGAGCTACGGCAGCATCGCCGAACTCGCGGCCGACTCCACGAATATCGTCATCGCAGAGCCGACCGGCGAGCAGGGCGAGGTCTCCCAGCCGGAGTGGGCGCAGAACCCGAACGCCCCGGCTGTGCCGTCGCCCACGGTCCAGCTGGCCGTGAGCCGAGTGGTCGGGGGCGGGGATATTGCCGAGGGCGGCGTCATCGATGTGATCCAGCCCGGAACCGACACCGACGGCCGTCCCGTGCTCACCGCGCCGGCACGGTACTTACTGTTCCTCGCACCGTTCACGTACGGTCCGGCGCCGGACGGCACCCTGCCGAGGTTGGACACCTATGTGACGCTCGGCGTGGTAGCCGGGATGTTCGCCCAACCCGTGTGCGACACCGGGCCGGAGTTCCAGCGGCTCGACCCGGAGAGCCCCGGCCTGCCTGAGGTGCTCAATGTCGACGAGCTTACGGTCTTGCCGGGTTGGAGCGATGCCACCTACCTCGATTCGGTCGCTGCAGGTCAATCGCCGGAATTGTCCGATCGGTCGCCGGAATCCGGCGGCGTGACTCCGGGAACGCCGGCGCAACCGTTCGATTGCGGCGGCGGCGCGGCGGCGAATCAGGTGCTGATCGACGACTATGTGCGTGTGGGTATCGGGGCGGGCATGTTCTGCGCCCGCCCCGACGGTGGCGGCGCTGACACACCGATGCAACGCTCGGAGGCACCGTTGGACGCGACCTGGCCGCTGCGGGCGATGGTTCGCACGGGCGGCGGCCCGTTCGAAGCCATTGTCGCCGGCTTGGTCGATCCAACCGTGACCCGCGTCGTGGCGATCCGGGGCGCCGAGGACTCCGACAACCCGACCGACCCGCTGAAGGACGAGCGGCTGGACCTGTACGACATGGGCGCGGACGGCGCAGCATTCCTGGTGCCGGACACGTCCTACACCGTGACGCTGGTGCTGTACGCCGGCGAGGCCGAAGTGACCCGGGCACCGCTGCCCGTGGCCGAGGTGACGCAAGACCCAGACGGCGTCGAGATGTACGACCTCCGAACGGATATCGTCTCGCCGCGGGATATCCCCTGGGCACAGTGGCGGCAACTCGACGAGTCGACGGTGCGACTGTTCTTCTCGGGCGGACCGTCCGGTTGCTACGCCGCCTCGGTGACGGTCGACGCGGACGCGGACGTTGTGCGCATCGGGCTCGCGACCGGATTCACGCCGGAGACGGAGGCGTGCACCGCCAACCTCGTCCCCGCCGCCGTGGACGTGCCGCTGGGCCAATCGCTCGCCGACCGCCCCGTCGAGCCCCCGCTGCCCTGACCGCCTTGAGCTGGTCACGGTCCTATCGGCTGACCTGAGCACTACTGGCGGCCTACAGCGGCAGCGGGTCCCAGCGGTGCGTCGATGTGCGGCCCACGATCTGGCTGGCCGCCTGCACGCCCAGCGTGACGCTGTCCTTCATGGACAGCCCCCGCCGCAGCCCGACGATGACCC
>JBIQMQ010000170.1:0-1255 GCA_044463185.1 Nakamurella lactea
GCGCGCTGGAGAACAGGGCGGAGAGCTCGTGCTCCCTGCGGCGGAGGCGGGAGAATTCTCGCTGCGAGCGGTGGATGCGGCCCGACAGCCCATCGGGTCCGGCCGGCAGACCCAGTGCGTCGAGAGCTTCGCTGACCGCCGTGGGCGGGACCGTGTCGGCGTCGTATGCG
The DNA here is from genome assembly GCA_044463185.1 of Nakamurella lactea. Lineage (GTDB taxonomy): Bacteria > Actinomycetota > Actinomycetes > Mycobacteriales > Nakamurellaceae > Nakamurella > Nakamurella lactea_A. Next base: position 171 of record JBIQMQ010000170.1, read on the forward strand.
GCGTCGAGCAGGACAGCGACGGGCGCCGCGAGCGAGTCGGTGTCCGGCATCGGGTCCCCCTTCCGGCCGAGCCGCCCCGCGGCACGCGCGCTCGGCGTATGTGCGTATCACCCATGTAATAGCGCGAGCGGTGTGGCATGCATCCATCGTCATGTCGCTGTGGCGATCGTAGCCTCGTCGGCATCGGCACCGGTGTGCCGCGGGACGACAAGCCCTGGCGCGCTGCCGGAAGCCGGCGGTCGGATCGTGGTGAGGAGACGGATCATGAAGCCCCGCGCCGTGCCCGAGGAGGGCATGCCGCCGCGTGTGACGGTCTACGAGGTGGGCCCGCGCGACGGGCTGCAGGCCGAGTCGGATCCGGTGCCGACCGAGATCAAGATCGAACTGTGCCGCCGGCTCTACGCGGCCGGTGTGCGCGACCTGGAGCTCACCAGCTTCGTACCGCCCGCCTGGATCCCCCAGCTCGCCGACGCACAGCAGCTCGCCGCCGCCGTCACCGTGCCACCGGGGGCCCGCGGAGTCGTCCTGGTCCCCAACCTCACGGGCCTGCAGCGCGCCGTCGCGGCCGGTCTGCGCGAGGTGGCCGTCGTGGTCAGCGCCACGGAGGCATTCGCGCGGGCGAACTTGAACGCCACCCGCGAGCAGGCCCTCACGCGCGCCGAGGAGGTGGCCGCGGCGGCCGCAGAGTCGGGCATCCCCGTGCGCGGTTACGTCTCCATGTCGTTCGGCGATCCGTGGGAGGGTGACGTCGATATCGCCGGTGTGGCGCAGATCGCGGCTCGGCTGCGGCGCGCCGGCTGCCGCACCATCGCCCTGGGCGACACGATCGGCGTCGCAACTCCCGGGCTGGTGACGCGGGTGATCGGCGAGACGGTGGCGGCCGGGGTGCCGGTGTCCGAGATGGCGCTGCACTTGCACGACACGTACGGCCAGGCGCTCGCCAACGTGCACGCCGCGTTGCGGGCGGGCGTGACGGAATTCGACGCGTCGGTCGGCGGCCTGGGCCGGTGCCCCTACGCGAAGGGCGCTACGGGGAACCTGGCCACCGAGGATCTGCTGTGGATGCTGCACGGCCTGGGCATCGA
>JBIQMQ010000170.1:1355-3274 GCA_044463185.1 Nakamurella lactea
TATGACGGTTCAGCCCGCCGCGGGCGGCGTCGGGCCGGCAGCGTCAGGTCGTCCGGGTTGACTCTGTGCTAGGCGTGGCGGTGGGCGACCGGCGGCGGCCCGCCGCGAACGGCGTCATACCCGGTGGTGAGCCCCACCCGGGACGTCAATGCCGAACAGCAGGTGCACCGCCCGCAGGTAGTCGGCGGGATCGCCGGTACGCGCGACCGTCCGGGCCTGCACCGACGGCTGGTGTAGCAGCGCCCGGGTGATGCGGTGGGCGGCATGGCGCACCTCGTCGGCGGCCTCCGCCGGGATGCGCGGTAGCAGCCGGTCGATCTCGCGCTGGATCGTGGTGGTGACGTGACTGCGCAGCGCCACGACGGCGGGGCTGAGCAGGCGGTCGGCCAGCAGCCGCTCGAACTCGGTGACGCCCTCGTCGACCAGGCGTTCCGCGGCGTCGACGGCGTCTTCGGAGGCGCCGGCGGCGCCCGCGGCCACATCGGCGAGGTCGATCACCCGTACCCCGGGGAGCGCTCGAACTTCGTCGGGGACGTCGGGCTTCAATGCGAGATCGACGATGGTCAGCGGACTCTCGCGATCGGCGAGGGCGGGCTCGACGAGTTGGCGGGTCAGCACGGTCTGGCCGCGACCGCTGCAGGTGACGACCAGACGGCACTGACGGAGCAGATGGGGTAGCTCGTCCGCGGCGGCCGGGTGCGCTTCGCGCGGCTCGGCGAACAGGTGCTGCCGCCCGCTCGGTGAGAACACCGCGACGTCGGTGCGACCTCGGTCGCGCAGCACGGCGGAGACGACCCGGGCGTAGGCGCCGGTGCCGATCAGCAGCACGCCGCCGTCGCGCGCCGGAGGCTGTTCGGCGGTGGCTGCCTGCTGGGCGGGGGTGGTGGCCGCCGCCTCCGCTAGGTCGATGGCGGCTGCCGCGACGGACCGGCCGGCCGCGTGCAGGTCGGTATCCGAGGCCACCTGCTTCGCGATGTGCGCGGCGGTCTGGAACAGCAGGTGCAGCCCGGAGCTGACGCAGCCCTCGGCCTGGGCGCGGCCGAGTGCGTCGCTGACCTGCCCGGAAATCTGCGACTCGCCGACCACCATCGATTCGAGGCCCGAGGCCACCCGGAACAGGTGCCGTGCTACATCGGCATCGACGCTGACTCGCAGCAGGGCCGCGACATCCGCCGCCGGAAGGGCGCTGTGCTCGGCCACGGCCGAGACGACGGCTTCCACGCCGTCGTGGAACCGGTCCAGGTCGAGGTAGACCTCCAGCCTGTTGCAGGTGGCGAGCACTACGATGCCGGTGACCGGCGATTCGGGTCGTGCCGCCAGCGCCAGCAGCGACTCCTCCAGATGGGGGTCGGTGGCGAGCCGCTCCAGCGTGACGAGATCGACGTCGCGATGGGACGCTCCGAGAAGGGCGAGCACTCTGACCACGGTACCGTCCCGCCCGTCGTGCCTCGCGTCTCGCCCCGCCCCCTCATCCCGGATCACCTACGCCACAATCCGGACCACCCGCGCCCCCTCATCCCGGATCACTCACGCGCCCTCATCCCGGATCACAACGACTTCATGTACATCACAACGCTTGTAGCCGTTCTGATGCAGGTGCACCCGTTGTGATCCGCAAGGAGTGGGACGAGGGATGGGGATCGGCGGCCCACCACGGTACAGCCCCGGCCGCTCGAGCCCCGGCCGCTTGCTCGTGCGAGATCCGGAACAATGGACCTCACCATGACTTCCGAAGCCTCCGCGTCCCACTCCGACCTCAACGCCGCCGCCCGCAGCGCCTCGACTTCCGGCGCCGCAGCTACTGACCCGACTACGTCGGCTCCCGAACCCGGTGCCGCAACCGCTGGCGCCGCAGCTACTGACCCGAGCGCACCGGGACCTCGCCTGCCGGCCGGACATCCGCTGCTCGACGGCCGCAC
>JBIQMQ010000170.1:3374-5556 GCA_044463185.1 Nakamurella lactea
CGAGCGCACCGGGACCTCGCCTGCCGGCCGGACATCCGCTGCTCGACGGCCGCACCGCCGACTCCCCGCTGATCCAGGCGTGTCGCGGACGCCGCCCGGCGCACAGGCCGGTGTGGTTCATGCGCCAGGCCGGCCGGTCACTGCCCGAGTACCGCGCCGCCCGCGTCGGGATCGCCATGCTCGACGCCTGCCTGAACCCGCCGCTCGCCGTGGAGCTCACCCTGCAGCCGGTGCGTCGGCACGGCGTGGACGCCGCGATCCTGTTCAGCGACATCATGGTGCCGGTGGCGCTGGCCGGCGTCGACGTCACCATCACGCCGGGTGTCGGGCCGGTGGTCGCGAAGCCCATCCGCACCGCGCATGACGCAGCCCGGTTGCCCGAGCTCGATCCGGCATCCCTGGCCCCGGTGGCCGAGGCGGCCCGGATCGCCGTCGCCGAGTTGGGCGACGTCCCGTTGATCGGGTTCGCCGGCGCCCCGTACACGGTGGCCAGCTACCTGGTGGAGGGCGGCCCGAGCCGCGACCAGCTCCGCACCCGCGCGCTGATGCACGCCGATCCGGACACTTGGCACAGGGTGGCGGCGTGGGCGGCGCGCGTCTCGGCCGCGTTCCTCACCGCGCAGGTCGAGGCCGGAGCGAGTGCCGTGCAGCTCTTCGATTCCTGGGTCGGCGGACTGCGTCGGGCCGACTACCAACAGTTCGTCGGGCCGCATTCCGCGGATGTCTTCGCGGCGGTCGCCGGCTTCGGCGTCCCCCGCGTGCACTTCGGTCTCGGCACCGGAGAGCTGCTCACTGACCTCGCCGCGGTCGGGGCGGACGTGATCGGTGTGGATCACCGCCTCGACCTCGCCGAGGCCAACCGGCGCCTGGGCGGCCAATATCCGTTGCAGGGCAACATCGATCCGGCACTGCTGTTCGCGGGGCGCGATGCCCTGGGCGCCCACGCCACGGCGGTGCTGGCAGCAGGTGATCAAGCGCCCAGCCACGTGGTGAACCTGGGGCATGGCGTGCCGCCGGACACCGACCCCGGTGAGCTGACCTGGCTCGTCGATCTTGTGCACGCCGCGCCGGATCCTCATGCCCGGATATGACGTCGTCGTCGTGGGGGGCGGCGTCGCCGGCCTGATCGCAGGCCTGCGCCACGCCGAAAGCGGCTGCCGCACCGTCGTTCTCGAAGCGAATGCGGAGCCGGGCGGCTGCGTGCGCCGCCACGCCGTGGGCGGGCTGATGCTCGACCGCGGCGCGGAGTCGTTCGCGACCAGCCGGCCGGAGATCGCCCGGCTCGTCGAAGAGCTGGGCCTGGCCGTGCAGCAGCCGGCGGGCGGGCCCGCGTGGGTGCGCCACCCCGGCGGGCAGGCGCCGATCCCGGCCGCGACCCTGCTCGGCATTCCCGCGCGGCCGGCCGCGGCGGACGTGCGGCGGGTGATCGGCTGGGCCGGAGTGGCGCGCGCCGAGCTGGACCGGGCCCTGCCGCGAGGTCGTTCACTGTCCGCGCCGTCGGGCGGGCCACCGCCCAGCCTCGGCGGCCTCGTGCGTCGCCGCATGGGGCGGCGCGTGCTGACCAGGCTCGTGCAGCCGGTCGCCGGCGGGGTGTACTCCATCGACCCGGACGAACTGGACATCGCTTCCGTGGCACCGGAACTCGCGGCCCGGCTCGCTGACGGCGGCAGCCTGGCGGGAGCCGTGGCGGCGGTGCGCGGGCGCGGCCCGGCCGCCGGATCCGCGGTGCGCGGCATCGTCGGCGGCATGGGCACGATGACCGAGGCGCTCACCGCTCGCTTCCTCGCGTCGGGCGGCGTGCTGCGCTGCGGCGTCCGGGTGCGGTCGATCACCCGAGACGGCCAGGGGTGGCGACTGAGCGCAGCCACCGGCCCAGACGCCGCCGAGGACCACACCGCTCCGGCGGAAAAGGCCACGGCGCCCGCCGAAAAGCGCTCCGCGCCCGACGAGAAGCCCACGGCGCCCGACGAGAAGCCCACGCCGCCCGGCGAAAAGCCCACCGCGCCTGGCGAAAAGCCCACCGCGTCCGTCGAAGAATTCACCGCGGCCGGCGTGGTGCTGGCCGTGCCTGGCGCCGTCGCCGACTCGCTCATCGCCGGCGCGACGAACGGCGAGGTTCGCCTTCCAGTCGCCCCGGCCAGCCGGGTGCGGCTGGTCACGCTGGTGCTGGATGCGCCCGCAC
>JBIQMQ010000171.1:0-5542 GCA_044463185.1 Nakamurella lactea
CGGGCCAGCAGCGTCTTGCCGGTGCCCGGCGGGCCGTACAGCAGCACGCCCTTGGGGATCTTGGCGCCGAGCGCCTGGTACCGGGCCGGGTTGGCCAAGAAGTCCCGAATCTCGTCGAGTTCCTCCACGGCCTCGTCGGCGCCGGCCACATCCGAGAACTTCGTCATCGGCATGTCTTTGAGCAGTTTCGCCTTGGACTTGCCGAACTGGAGGACCTTGTTGCCGCCGCCCTGCGCATTGTTCATCATCCAGAACAGGAACAGCAGGATGAGCCCGATGGGGATCAGGTAGATCAGCAGCGACAGCAGCGCCGACTCGGTGCTGTAGGTGACGTTGTAGCCCTGGGTGGGCTTGGCCGTGATGACCTCGTCGAAGATTTTCCCGGCGGTCTGCGCCGGATAGATCGCATAGATCTGGGAGGAGCCGTCGACCGGCTTCTTCAGCGTCAGTCGGAGCCGCTGCTCCTTATCGTCGATCTGCGCCGCGGTCACGTTCCGGGCGTCGAGCTGAGCGATCGCGACCGACGTGTCGACCTGGCTGTACCCGCGCGTTTCGTCCGACATGTACGAGTACGCCAGGTACATGACGAGCACGAGCACGATCCACACGAGCGGGGAACGGAGCAGGCGTTTGCGATCCATAGGCTTCTAGCCTACCGGCCGGATCGTGCGGCCGACGTGCGGCGACCGGGCGGCCGCTACGCCCTTAGCGATACATGTGCTCGGCGAGCAGGCCCACGAACGGCAGGTCGCGATACCGCTCGGCGTAGTCCAGGCCGTAGCCCACCACGAACTCGGACGGGATGTCGAAGCCGATGTACTTCACATGCACGTCCGTCTTGACCGCGGCCGGCTTGCGCAGCAGCGCCACGACGTCGATGACGGCGGCGCCTCGCGAGTCCAGGTTCTTGCGCAGCCAGGACAGCGTCAGCCCGGAGTCCACGATGTCCTCGATGATGATCACGTGCCGTCCGGTGATGTCCCGGTCCAGGTCCTTGAGGATGCGCACCACGCCCGACGACGACGTCGCGGAACCGTAGGACGACACGGCCATGAATTCCAGTTCGGCGGGCATGGGCAGGGCCCGCACGAAGTCGGTGAGGAACATGACGGCGCCCTTGAGCACACACACCAGCACCGGCGGCTTGTCGCCAGTGTGATCGGCGGCCACGGCCTGAGCGAGCTGCCGCACCTTGGCGGCGAGCGTATCGGTGTCGATGAGGGTCGCCTTGAGCTCCCCGGGGTAGCCGTGCGCGGCGCCCGGGTCGGCGCCCTCGCTCGCGGGAACGGCGTCGGCGGAGGTCACGAGGGTGGTGAGATCTCCGCCCGCCGCGGTGCCGGACGGGCCGGCCTGGCCGTGGTCGTTCGTCATGGTTCACAGCCTGCCATCCCCGACGGGGCGACGCGGCGGCCGGGTACTTCTGTCCGATTCCGGTTCAGCTGCGCTCCGGTGGCACGTCGGGCAGGCGCAGCAGGCGGCCCGTCCGTATGGCGTCGACGCCGCCGGGCAGTCGCACGGCGTGCCCGGTCCTGCCGTGCATGACGCAGCCCTCGAGCGCAACCAGGTGCCGGTAGGTGAGCTCCCTGAGGCCCGCCCGCTGCCGGGCCCAGAGCCGGAGCGCCCGGCGTCGTACCGCGCTGGGCCAGGCGGCGAGCAGCCCGCAGTCGAGAATGCCGTCGCCTGAGGCGCTGTCGGCCAGCGCCCGTTCGGAGAGCGCGTCCAGCGCCGCCAGGTCGTCGGCCATCAGCTCGGCGGTGCGGGCGAGCGCCGGCACCACCCCGCCGCCCAGTACCTCGTCCAGCAGCGGGATCACCTCGCGGCGCAGTCGCACCCGGGTGAACTCCGGGCGAGCGTTGTGCGGGTCGCTCCACGGGGCGAGACCTGCTGCCGCGCAGGCACTTTCGGTATCCGAGCGGCGGACGGCGAGCAGTGGCCGGCCCCACGGCGCCACCCACGGCCGCATGCCGGCGATCGATCTGGGCCCGGAGCCGCGGCCCAGGCCCAGTAGGACGGTCTCGGCCTGGTCGTCGGCGGTGTGCGCCAGCAGCACGGCAACCGGGCGGCCCGATGCGCCGGCGGCGTCGTCGGCGATCGCCGCCAATGCGTCGTACCGCGCGGCGCGGGCCGCCGCCTCCATTCCGCCGGCGCTGCCGACGTCGACCCGGCGCACCGTCACCGCGTCGTAGCCGAGCCGGCGCAGGGTCTGTTCGGCTTCTGCGGCGACGCGCTCCGAGCCGTCTTGCAGGCCGTGGTCGATGATCGCCGCGGCCACCGGGCGGCGCCGCGCCACGGTGCCGCACACCGTGTGCACCGCCGCGGCCAGCGCGAGCGAATCGGCGCCGCCCGACACGGCCACCAGCAAGGAGGTCGCGTCGTCGACGTGGCCGGCGTCCAGCCACTCGCGGACGGCCCGGGCCACCGGGTGCGTCATGGGCAGCCCCGGCGTCGCCGGCAGTTCCTGCGTCACCGGCTTGTGGACCGTCACGGCCGCCGTCCGATCAGCCGTGCACGCGGCGCACCCAGGCGCCCGGGTCGGCGATCTCGGCGAGGGTGGGCAGCGTCTCCGGGGAATCGAAGACCGCATTGAACTGCGTCATGCCCACCCGGCCGGTGACCCCGCGCACGAACTCCGCGCCGCGGGCGTACTGAGCCATCTTGGCGTCCATGCCCAGCGCCGAGCGCAACAGCCGGTCGATCGGCCCGCGCTTCTTGAGTCGGCGCTCGGTGAACGAGGCGCGAATCTGGTCGACGCTCGGCACCACCGCAGGCCCGACGGCATCCATCACCACGTCGGCGTGCCCCTCGAGCAGCGTCATCAACGCCATCAGCCGGTCGAAAACCCTTCGCTGCTCGGGGGTCTGGATGCGGCGCAGCACCGTGTCGGTGCCGGCCGGCAGGGCGGGCCCGTCGTTCCGGGCGGCGTCGTCGTCGATGTCGCGTTCGGCGGCGGCTCCGCGGCGGCCCAGCACCCGCGCCGCGCGCTTTAAGAACTCGCCGGCGTCCGTGGGCGCCACCGCCGCGTAGTCCGCCACGAGCTGCCGGAAGTAGCTGGTCATCCAGTCGACGGCGGAGAACTGCAGCCGGTGCGTGGACTCGTGCAGGCAGACCCACAGCCGGAAATCCGCCGGGTCCGCCTCGATCTCCCGTTCCACCTTCACCACGTTCGGCGCCACCAGCAGCAGCCGCCCGGCCGCCGGCCCGTCCGCGCCACTCGCGCTCGCGCCGACTGGGTCGTACTGGCCGAGCACGCGGGCCGAGAGATACGCCAGCAGCAGGCCGAGTCCGGCGCCGGCGCTCGGTCCGCGATAGTCGTCGGGGATCAGGGCGTCGGTCAGCGGCCCGGTGAGCTCCGCCATGCCCTCGGCCGCGGCGGCGATCCAGCCCCGCCGATCCACCACCTCGGCGTCGGCGATCGGCAGCTCCCGCCCGAGCCCGGTGGTCTCGCGGACGTGCACCTCGGCCTGTCGGGCGAAGGAGCGGAGATCCGCCACGGCGGCTTTCGCCTCGGCGGCCGTGACGCTCGGCCCGCGCGGAGCCCGCCGCTGGGCGCTGCGGACCGCCGCCGCCCAGTCGATCGGATCGTTCGCCATGGTGCGACTCAGGCCCCCGAGCAGCCGCACAGGCGCAGCGCGGTGGCCAGCGCGTCCTGTGCGTAGCGGCTCTGGTTGCCGATCACGCCGTCCGAGTTGAAGGCGAACACCAGGATTCGGCCGTCCACGTCCGGCACGTATCCGACCAGCGCGTAGGTGGCGTCCAGCGAGCCGGTCTTGGCGCGCACCCAGCCGCGGCCGGCCTTCGTCTCGGGCTGGGTGTAGCGCTCGTACTCGGCCAGCGTGCCGGTCACTCCGGCCAGCGGCAGGCCGGTGAGCAGAATGCTCTGCTCGGCGGGCTCGCCCGCCACCGCCATGGCCATCAGCCGGCCCAGCAGCGCCGGCGGCACCTTGTCGCCGCCGGACATGCCGGAGCCGTCCTTCACCACGACGCCCGTCGTGTCCAGGCCCAGGTCGCCCAGCGCCTGCAGGAACGCGCCGGACACGCCGGCGAACGACGGCGCCGCGCCGCGGGCGATGGCAACCTCGCGGGCCAGCGCCTCGGACAGCACGTTGTCGGAGTTCTCCAGCGCCTGCGCGAGCAGGGTGGACAGCGGCTGCGACTCGACCTGCGCGATCACCTTCGCGTCGGCGGGCGCGGTGGCCTCGGAGATCGGAATGTCGTCGTTGCCCAACGCATGCGCCAGCGCCTTGCCCGCCGTGATCGCGGGTTCGCCGGTGCGCGGCGAGTTCTCGTTCGCCGGGTCCACACGGTCGGCGTCCACCATCAGCGCCTGCATCTTCGTGATGAAGCCCTGGGCGGACTGGGGTGTGCCCTGGATGTCCTCGGCATTCCAGCCGTCGGCCATCTCCGGCCCGGTCCAGTACGACGTGTCCACACCGATGGAGGTGATCGAGTTCACGTCCATGCCGAAGGCCTTGATCTGCGCGGCCAGGTCGGCGACGGTCGGTCCGCCGGGCAGCACCGTTCCGGCGCCGGCTGCGCGCGCGGACAGCGTCACATCGCCGCCGCCGACGAACACGATCTCGCCGGGGTTCTCGCCCATCACGACCTTCGTCACCAGGCGCTTGTTCGGGTCCGCGGAGGCGAGCAGCGCCGCACCGGTGAGCAGCTTCATGCTGGACGCCGGCACCCGCGGGGCCGCGGAGTTCTTGTCCCACAGCACGTCTCCGGACACCGGGTCGATCACCAGCCCGGACAGGTCCGCGACGGCCTTGTTGGTCAGCGGCTTCGCGAGCTGGGCGGCCACGCCCGCGGCCGTCGGCGCCTGCGCGGACGGCGTCATGGGCGTGATCTCCAGCGTCGCCGGCGTTACCGGCGGGTCCGGCTGCGCGGAGGGGACGCTGCTGGCGCCCGCCTCGCCCCCGGTGGTGCCGTCGATTCCGGTTTGCGAGGTGGGGATCTCGCCGGTTGCGGCGCCGTCGTCACCGGCCGCCGAGCCACCCATGAGCTGCGGCCAGATGAAGATTGCGGCGGCGGCCAGCACCACCACGGCGAGCAGCACGCCGACGACCGTCCAGGACTGCCGCCGGCTCCATCGGGCGAGGTTCACTCGTTCATCCTTCCACGGCCGGGGCCTATCCCGGGGTTCCGTCATGCCAGGTCGAGGTCACCGATCTGCGCTGGGCGTCTGCCGGGAGTGCTGCCGGGCGTCTGCCGGGAGTGCTCCTGTCGGTGCGGACACCGCATGTCTCGCAGCAGGGTATCGCGACCAGCTCACATCCTGCCGTGGGTGGCTTGCCCACTTTTCCGCGGCGACCGCAGCCGCTCTTCCGCGGCGGGTGCCGGAGGTGGCGCCATACCGCCACGTGGGGCACCCGAGGCCGAAGCTCGGAGCCGCGGCAACGGAGACGCCGGCGCACCCCGCGGCGCGGAGGCCAGTTGCACAGGCGGAAAGGCGCGACGCGCGATTGCGGATAGAGTCGGCGGTGTCCTTCCGTCCTTGCGCGCGTGTTAGCTACGCCGGTATATATGCCGGCCGGAGTAACAC
>JBIQMQ010000172.1:0-2449 GCA_044463185.1 Nakamurella lactea
CCGACGGGTCGGCATCCGAGCAGGCGGCTGAGCCGACACCCGAACCGGCCGCCGCGCCTGCCACCAGTCCCACGCCGGAATCGGCGGCGGAGCCCGAGCGCAGCACCGCTGCGAGCGGCTCGGCACCGGCGGCGGCCGACGATCATGGCCCAGCTGCGGCCGAAACCGCCGCACCCGGCCCGGCCGAGCCGGCGACCGCGATCGGCGTCACCGACGTGCGGCGGCTCTGGCCGCAGGTTCTCAAGTCCGTCAAGGGACAAAACCGTCGGGCTCACGCCCTGCTGGAATCCGCGGCGGTCACCGTGGTGCGGGTCGAGGGCGGCGTGCTGCTGCTGTCGACCCAGTTCCCCGCGCTCGCCCGGATGGTCTCCGAGGCCCGCAACGCCGACCTGGTTCAGGCGGCGCTGCGCGACATCCTGGGCGTCGACTGGCGGATCCGCTGCGTCGAGGCCGGGGCGGACGGGGCTGCGGCCGACGCCGGCGGCCCCGGACCGGCCGGCGTCACATCGGCGCCGCAGCCCGTCGCACGCGAAGCCTCCGCCTCGTCCGGCTCACCCCGGCGCTCCGCGCCGACGTCCGCCGCATCCGGTGCGGCCACCGCCCGACGGCGCGACACGCACGGCAGCGCGAGCCACGTCACCGGCGACCAGCCGCCGGATGAGGAGCCCGACCGGGAACGAATCCCGGAGCCGGACCCGGTCGGCGTCGAGGACGACGCCGACTACGACCCCTACCGCGATATCGATCCGGATATGGACCAGGCGGCTGCGGCGTCATACCAGGTGCACGACCCCAGCAAGGTCGCCATCGAACTGTTGACGGCCAAGCTGGGGGCGCGCCCCATCGACGAACCCTGACTACAGGGTCGGGTACAGCGGGTGCTTGGCCGCGAGGGCGGAGACCCGCGCCCGCAGCGACGCGGCGAGTGCGGCGTCCAGATCCCCGGCCGGGGCGATCAACGCCGTGGCGATCACGTCGGCGACCTCGCGGAAGTCGTCGTCCTGGAAGCCGCGCGTGGCCAGAGCCGGCGTCCCGATGCGCAGACCGGACGTCACCATCGGCGGCCGCGGGTCGAACGGCACCGCGTTGCGGTTCACCGTGATCCCGATCGAGTGCAGCCGATCCTCGGCCTGCTTCCCGTCCAGATCGGAGTTGCGCAGGTCGGCCAGCACCAGGTGCACATCCGTCCCGCCGGTCAGCACCGTGACCCCGGCGGACTGGGCGTCGTCCGCCACCAGCCGCTCGGCCAGCAGCTTCGCGCCGGAGAGCGTCCGCTCCATCCGGTCGCGGAACTCGGGCGCCGCCGCCATCTTGAACGCCACTGCCTTGCCCGCGATCACATGCTCCAGCGGCCCGCCCTGCTGACCGGGGAACACGGCCGAGTTGACCTTCTTGGCCAGATCGGCGTCATTGGTCAGGATCACGCCGCCGCGCGGCCCGCCCAGCGTCTTGTGCGTCGTCGTCGTGGTGATGTGCGCGTACGGCACCGGCGACGGATGCAGCCCGGCGGCGACCAGCCCGGCGAAGTGCGCCATGTCCACGAACAGGTAGGCGCCCACCTCGTCGGCGATCTCGCGGAACTTGGCGAAGTCCAAGTGCCGCGGGTAGGCCGACCAGCCCGCGACGATCACCTTCGGTTGGTGCTCCCGCGCCATCGAGGCGACGGCGTCCATGTCGACGCGGAAATCCTCCTTGGACACCTCGTACGCCGCGACGTTGTACAGCAGCCCGGAGAAGTTGATGCGCATGCCGTGCGTCAGGTGCCCGCCATGAGCCAGCGACAGCCCCAGGATCGTGTCGCCCGGCTTGATCAGCGCCTGGTAGGCGGCAGCGTTGGCCTGCGCACCGGAGTGCGGCTGCACGTTCGCAAACCCGGCCCCGAACAGCGCCTTGATCCGCTCGATGGCGAGAGTCTCGATGACGTCGACGTTCTCGCAGCCCCCGTAGTACCGCCTGCCCGGGTAGCCCTCGGCGTACTTGTTGGTCAGCACCGACCCCTGCGCCTGCATCGACGCCACCGGCGCGAAGTTCTCCGACGCGATCATCTCCAGGGTCTGCTGCTGACGGTGCAGCTCGGCGGTGACGGCCGCGTACACCTCCGGGTCGGCCTCGGCCAGCGAGGCGTCGTGACCCGGCCAGGGGGTGCTTGAGGTGGGATCGGGAGCGGACATGACGGGCCTTTCCTGCGCGGTGGGCGATACCCGTCTACGGTAGTCGACCAGCGTCGATGCCCAACCGGCGGAGTCCGCCCAGCGGGTGCCGTCCAGCGCCGATCCGCCGCGAGTCGGGCCGCCTGCCGCAAGTCGGGCCGCCTGCCGCGAGTCGGGCCGCCTGCCGCAAGTCGGGCCGCCTGCCGCAAGTCGGGGCCGCCTGACGCAAGTCGGGGCCGCCTGACGCTAGCGGGCGAGGAACGCCAACACCCCGGTGGCGATCGCTTCGGCGTACCGCT
>JBIQMQ010000172.1:2549-5542 GCA_044463185.1 Nakamurella lactea
CGCTAGCGGGCGAGGAACGCCAACACCCCGGTGGCGATCGCTTCGGCGTACCGCTGCTGACCCTCCGGACTCGACATCGCGGCCGCCTCGCCCGCGTTGCGCATGTTCCCGCATTCGATCATGACGGTCGGCCGCAGCGACAGGTTGAGCCCGCCCAGATCGCCGCGGGCCCAGAGGCCGTTCTTGCCCAGGGCCGAACTGACCGGGAAACCGCCCGCCGTCATGCCGTCGCGGATGTCGGTGGCGAGAGCGTCGCTCGCGGCGGCGATCTCCGGCCCGGCCGGCGCCCGCGACGCCGTCATGACGAAGAACCCGGTGAGGTGGGCGGCCTCGCCGTCGCCGTGGATGGAGATGACGGCGGCGGCGTTCGCGTCGTTGCCGACGGCGGCGCGCTCGTTGACGCACGGGCCCACGCCGTCGTCCGAATCGCGGGTCATCAGCACGGTGATCCCGTTGCCGTGCAAGATGTCTCGCAGCTTCTGCGCGACCTGCCAGTTGAATCGGTGTTCGGGGTAGCCGGCGTCGGTGGCGGTGCCCGTCGTATTGCACGCCTTGAACTGGCCGAAGCCGGCCGGAACCTGCTTGTTCACGATCTCCGGGTGGCTGGCGTTGCCGCCGTTGTGGCCCGGGTCGATCACCACCACGGTGCCGGCGGCCGGCCGCGAAGCGGTGGCGGAGAAGGTGGTCTCCACGACGGTGGGTTCGGGCAGCGTGGTCGCGGGCGTGGTCTCCGGCGTCGTGGCCTCGGTGGAGGACGAGGTGACTGTCTGTGTGGTCGCCATGGTGGTGCTCGGTGGCAGCACCGTGATCGGCGCCCCGGACGACGCCGACGACGTGGGCGTGCTCGAGTGCGTGTCCGGGGCCGGTTTCGCCGAGGACTGCGTCATACCCGGCGACTGCGCCCCGGCCACGCTGCAGGCCGCCGACAGCGCGGCGCCCGCCGCGACGGCGAGAACGGCCAGGGCTGCGCGGATCTTCACGGCCACCAGCCTGCCAGGCGGATCGCGGCGAGAGCGCGCACGGGTCCGCCGCGCGTGGCGCGCCGGCCAGTACGCTGGCGGGGTAGAAGACGGCACGGCAGACGAGGGGAGTGGCCATGGAGCCGGGCGGGTTCGACTTCGGCGCGCTGATGCAGTCCGCGGCCGCGATGCAGCAGCAGATGGCGCAGGCGCAGGCGTCCCTCGCCGACGAGCGGGCCACCGGCAGTGCCGGCGGCGGGCTGGTCACGGCCGAGGTCGACGGCAACGGGCAACTGGTCTCGCTCGCCCTGGACCCGTCCGTGGTCGACCCCGAGGACATCGAGACCCTGGCCGACCTGATCGTGGCGGCCGTGCGCGACGGATCGCGCGCCGCGGAAGCGCTGGCCCAGCAGAAGATGGGGGCCGTGGCCGGCGGGATGCTGGGCGGCCTGCCCGGCGGTCTCCCCCCGGGACTGGACATCCCGGGGCTGCCCGGAACCGTGGAAGGCTGACGGATTCCGGTGTACGAGGGTCCCGTTCAAGACGTCATCGACGAGTTCGGCCGGCTGCCCGGCATCGGCCCGAAATCCGCGCAGCGCATCGCTTTTCACCTGCTGTCGGTGGACCGGGCCGACATCGACCGGCTCTGCGCGGCGCTCACCCGAATGGCCGTCGAGGTGAAGTTCTGCGAACGCTGCGGCAACGTCTCCGAGGGCGACCTGTGCCGAATCTGCGCCGACCCGCGACGGGACGCCGCGGTGATCTGCGTCGTCGAGGAACCGAAGGACGTCGCCGCCGTCGAGCGCACCCGCGAGTACCGCGGCGTCTACCACGTGCTGGGCGGGGCGATCTCGCCGATCGACGGCATCGGCCCGGACCAGTTGCGCATCGCCGAACTGCTCAAGCGCATCGCCGAACCCGACGTGCGCGAGGTGATCCTGGCGACCGACCCGAACCTCGAAGGTGAGGCCACCGCAACGTATCTCGTGCGGATGCTGGCCACTTTCCCCGGGCTGTCCGTCACCCGGCTGGCCAGCGGGCTGCCCGTCGGCGGCGATCTGGAGTACGCGGACGAAGTGACGCTCGGCCGGGCGCTGTCCGGCCGCCGCACCGCACTGGCGTAGGGCTGGCGTGGATCCGGTCGGGTATGACGCCGCAGCGCAGGCCCGGCCGCCGCTGGACGGCGGGTCCGATGGGCCGCGTCCGGCCGGGGCGAGCCCGTCGCTGAACGTCCCGGACGGCATCGCCGCGGCCGTGCGATGCGCGCTGAGCCGGCCGCCGCGACTGGGCGCGACCCGCCTTGTCGCCGTGGACGGGCCGAGCGGATCCGGCAAGACCTCCCTGGCCGCGCCGCTGGCCCGGGCCTTCGCGGAGGCGATCGGCGGGGATGTCGTTCAACCGGAGCGCAGCACGGGCGCGAGACATGCTGCGCAGGAACGGGTGTCGCCGGCTGCGGCGTCATACTCGGATCGCGGCGCACACGGTGCGAAGCGCCGGGCGGCGGTCGTCTCCACGGATCTGCTGGCCACCTGGGAGCGGCCGCTGCAGTGGTGGCCCACGCTGGAGGAGCACCTGCTCGCGCCGCTCGCGGCAGGCGCGGCGGCGTTCCTGCCGGTCGTCGCATGGGTGTCCGGCAATCCGCGGCCGGGCGGCCACATCACGGTGCCGCCGGTGGAGGTGTTGGTCCTCGAGGGCGTCTCGTCCGGCCGGCTCGCGGTCGCCGACCGGCTCTCGGCACTGGTGTGGGTCGAGGTCGCCGACCGCGCCGAGCGCCTGGAGCGGGCGGTGGCACGGGACGGCGAGCCGATGCGGCCGTACCTCTCCCGCTGGCAGACGGACGAGGAAGCGCACTTCGCCGCCGACGCGACCCGCCGCCGCGCGGACGTGGTGATCGTCCCGGACTAGGTGCCGGCGCCGTTCGACGCCCTCGGCAGCGTCGCCGA
The DNA here is from genome assembly GCA_044463185.1 of Nakamurella lactea. Lineage (GTDB taxonomy): Bacteria > Actinomycetota > Actinomycetes > Mycobacteriales > Nakamurellaceae > Nakamurella > Nakamurella lactea_A. The sequence continues at coordinate 5,452 of JBIQMQ010000172.1, forward strand.
TTCGCGTAGACTGTGGCGGCCGGACGTGAAAGGGATATACGCGCCGCCAGTGCTGGCCGCCGGTCGTCAGCGCGGTGCACGTATGGAAGCA
>JBIQMQ010000173.1:0-5540 GCA_044463185.1 Nakamurella lactea
GGTAGGTCGATGCGGGCCACCGGCCCCACCCGACCGCGTGGGCGGGTCAGGCACAGCAGCACCAAGCTCTGTTCCGGCTCGAATCCGAGGAATTGCGGGACGGCCGCGACCAGGCCCTGCACGCCGGACAGCCTCACGACCGGTGTGCCGATAGCGCCCGTCGGGGTGGGCGTCGATGAGTTCATGGCGGCAAGAGTGCCCCGGGAGCTTCGCTGCTGGCAGTGGTGCGTCGACGCTGTGCACCGAATTCGGTCAGGTGCACAAACCAGCCATCTGACGGGATGCGAGCGCGTCAGTGTCGGGCCCGGATGCTAGTCGCGCGGGCGAAACCGGAAGCGGCGCAGGTCGACTCGGCCATGCACCACTTCCACGCCCTCGGACCGTAGCAGCCGGCACTGCTCTTCGAGGAGATGCGCGGCGGGCGTCCCGTTCGCCCGCACGATCCGGTACCACGGGGTGTCGTCGTCGCTCAGCTCGGCCAGGACGCGGCCGACCAGCCGGGGCGAGGGGGTACCTGAGCGCGCCGCGATGTCGCCGTAGGTGGCCACCCATCCGGGCGGCACCGCCGCCACCATGTCGAGGATGCGTTCCGCCACCACCATGTCCACGGACATAGTGTGGGACACGATCACCGGCGGGTGGCGCTCGGCCTCGGGCGAATTCCGTCGGACCCCTGTGGTGATATGGGCTCGTGCTCATCGAGACCGATACCGCGACGGCGCGGGCCGCAGGCCGCTACCGCCTGGTGCGTACCCGGCGCGCCCCGGCTGCGATTGTTCCGACCGCCGAACAGCGGGCCGTGATCGAGCATTCGAGCGGCCGGCTCGCCGTGCTGGCCGGACCCGGCACCGGCAAGACGACCACACTCGTGGAGGCGATCGCCGATCGGATCGAGCGCCGGGGCGTGCATCCGTCATCGCTGCTGGTCCTCACGTTCTCCCGCCGGGCCGCCGCGGAGCTCTCCACGCGCGTGGCCGCGCGACTGGAGACCACCACGAGCGAGCCGATAGTCCGCACCGTGCACTCGTTCGCGTACGCGATCGCGCGCCGGGCCGCCGCCGACTCCGGTCAGCCTGCTCCCCGGCTGCTGGAAGCCGGTCAAGCCGACCTGATGGTGCGCGAGATTCTGGCCGGCCACGCCGACGACGGCGGGCGGTACTGGCCCACCGGCCTGCACGCGGCGCTGCGCGTCCCGGCCTTCGCTGCGGAACTCCGCGAGTTGATGCTGCGCGTCGCCGAGCGGCAGATTCCGCCGCAGCGCATCGCGGCACTGGGGCGGCGATTCGGCCGGCCGGAATGGATCGCCGCGGCGAAGTTCATCGAGGAGTATCGCCAGATCGGCAACCTGCGCCAGGGAACAGCGGGCCTCGGCGTGAAACTGGACCAGGCGGAGTTGACAACCGCGGCATTGGAGTGCCTGGCGGATTCTTCCGTGCTGGCCTCAATCCGCTCCACCGTGCGGCACGTGTTCGTCGATGAGTACCAGGACGTCGACCCGGCCCAAGCGGCGCTGATCGAGACGGTGGCCGCCGGGGCCGGCGAATTGATCGTGGTGGGTGACCCCGACCAGTCGATCTACGCGTTCCGGGGTGCCGCCGCAGGCGCTATGACCCGGGTCCACACCGATCAAGTCGTCAACCTGACGGTGTCGCGCCGGATGCCGCCCACACTGATCCGGGCGACGCGCGCGGTGGCCGCTCTGCTACCCGGACCTAACTCGCACCGTGACCTGCGCGCGCTGCAACCCGAAGACGACGGGATCCTCGAGATCCGGACGCTCGCAACACCAGCGCAGGAGGCGGCGTTGGTCGCCGACCGGCTGCGGCGGCTACACGTGGAATCCGGCATCGCCTATTCGTCCATGGCAGTGCTGATGCGTTCGCCGTCGGTCAATGGCGATGGGTTCCGGCGAGCGCTGGTGTCGGCGGGTGTGCCCGTCGCGTTCGGCGGTACGGCGCCGATGGCCGACGATCCGCTGGTCAACGCGTTCATCGCGGTGATGAGAGCCGGCGTCGCGCCCGCACGACTGGACGGCCCGGCCGCCATGTCACTGCTCGCCTCGCCGCTCGGGCGGATCGACGTGCTCGAGACCCGACAGCTCCGGCGCGCCGTTCGCAGCGCTGCCGTCACGGACGACGGCGATGGGCACCGGTCCAGTACCGAACTGGTTGCGGGGATCCTGCGGGGTGAGCGCGCTGTCCCGAGCGGACTTCCCGCGGACCTGGCCCGGCGTGTGCAGCACGTGGCCGCCTTGGTGCGGCTGGCCGCCGAGGGTCGCGACGAGCCGGCTGCGGAGTCGGTGCTCTGGACGCTGTGGCAGGCGTCCGGCATGGCTCACCGGCTCGCCGACGCCTGCGAACGCGGAGGCGACGACGCGCGCCGAGCGGAAGACCACCTGGATGCGATGATCGCGCTGTTCGACAAGGCGGCCGACCTGGCGGCGCAGCTTCCCTCGGCCGGGGTTCGCGGTTTGCTCGATCTGGTTCTAGGGGAGCAGGTCGGGGCGGCGCCGGGGTTTTCCGGCGCCGAGGGCGCCGTCGCGATCTTGTCCGCGCACGCCGCCAAGGGTCTGGAATGGGACGTGGTCGCAGTCGTCGGGGTCCAGGACGATGTGTGGCCGGACTTGCGACCCCGTACCAGTCTGCTGCGATTCGCCGAACTACTCGATGCAGCGGACGGTATCGAACCGGGTTTACCGGCGCCGGGCAATCTGGCTGACGAGCGCCGGCTGTTCTATGTGGCGGTGACGCGCGCGCGTCGACGGCTGTTGGTGACCGCTGTGGACAGCGCAGAGACCGTGCCGTCGCGTTTTCTGCGCGAGCTCGCCGTTGACAACCTCATCGAGTCCGGATGGCCCCGGAACGGTGCCGGGCGTCCCCAGCGATCACTGACGCTCGCGTCCCTGGTGGCCGAGCTGCGGGAGGCGGTGTGCACGGCGCCGGGCGAAGGTGCCGACGAGCCCGCGGACGGCGCGGATCGGCCGGGTGTGGGCGCCCGCAGGGCTCGCCGCGCGGCACGGGTGCTCGCCTTGCTGGCCGAGGCGGGGGTACGGGGAGCGCATCCCGACTCGTGGTACGGGATTCGGGAAATCTCGACGGAGCAGCCGCTGGCCGCACCGGGCGACACGGTGACACTATCCCCGTCCCAAATCGAGTCCATGATCGAATGCCCGCTGCGGACGGTGCTCGACCGGCATGGCGGCCGCCCTCCCGCCGGTCAGGCACAGTTGGTCGGCATGGCGGTGCACGCCCTGGCCGAGGGCATGGCTGTCGGCGCATCACCGTCCGACATGGACGCCGCCATCGACGAGTTCCTCGCCGCCCAGGAGGGCCTGCCGGCTTGGGAGATCGGTCGGTTGCGGCGGCGGATGGACGCAATGCGTGAGGCCCTCCGGAGGTGGCTGGCAGCGCACGCCGACGAACGCGCGTTCCTCGGGTCGGAACTCCTGATCGACGTCACGGTCCCCGGCGAAGAGGTGCGCCCGATCCGGCTGCGGGGCCGCATCGACTGGCTCTCCCGCGGCGCGGATGGCCGCGTCATCGTCACGGATTTCAAGACCGGTGCGTCGGTGCCGAGCCTCGAGCAAGGCGAGCACCACCCTCAGCTGGCGGTCTACCAGCTGGCCGTGGCGCTCGGCGCACTCGCCGGCCAGGTCGACGGGCCGCCGGCCGAGGTGGGCGGGGCGGAGCTGGTCTATCTCGCCAGCGGTGCGCCGCGCACGCGCGAGCAGTCGGCGCAGGACGCCGAGACGCGAAGCGAATGGATCCAACGGCTGCGTGGGGTGGCTGAGGAGGCCGCCGGACCGCGGTACATCGCGCGGACCGGCGACTACTGCAATCAATGCCCGGTGCGCAACAGTTGCCCGGCGCAGCCCGAGGGCCGGCAGGTGACGCGATGACGGAAACCGTTCTCGAGGCTGTGAGCCCGCAGGAGCTCGCCCGGGCGCTGGGGCGCCCGGAGCCCACCGCGCAGCAATCGGCGGTGATCTCCGCCGCCGTCGCTCCGATGCTCGTCGTTGCCGGGGCCGGATCCGGCAAGACGGAGACCATCGCCCAGCGCATTGTGTACTTGGTGGCGAATGGGATCGCCCGCCCCGGCGACGTGCTCGGCCTGACGTTCACACGCAAGGCCGCCGGCGAGTTGGGGGCGCGCATCCGAACCCGGTTGCGGGCCATCGCGGCGGCCGGCGTGGGCGACCCAGCCGCGCTGCGGCAGAGTCTGGAGAGCCAGCCCGCCATCGGCACCTACCACGCCTTCGCGGGGGAGGTGATCGCCGAGTTCGGCCCGCTCGTCGGTATCGAACCCGCTGCCACCGTGCTGACACCCACGGCGACCTGGCGATTCGCCTGGGACGTCGTCCGGCGGTGGGACAAGGACCTGGACACCGAACACTCGCCGGAGCGGGTCACCCAAGACCTGCTGGCCATTTCATCTGCACTGGCGGATCACCTGATCGACCCCGATGCGCTGGAAGACGAACTCGCTCGCCTCACCGATGCGGTGCTCGCGGCGCCGCCGGCACCGCGTCAACGGTCCTCGATACACAGCGGATTGGCGCCGGCGCTCACGAGCCTGGCCGAACGCCGAAGCTTGATCCCGCTGGTGAAGGAGTTCGCGGCGGCAAAACGCGCCGCCCGGGTGCTCGACTTCGCCGACCAGATGCAGCTCGCGGCGCGGGTGGTGTTCGCGTCGGATCACGCGGGCGACGTGCTGCGGACGCGCTACCCCCTGGTATTCCTGGACGAATATCAGGACACGGGCCACAGCCAGCGGGTGATCCTGCGTGCCTTGTTCGGCGATCCTCACGGCCGGGGCGTGCCCTGGCGCGGGCACGCGGTCACGGCGGTGGGCGACCCGGTGCAGTCGATCTACGGGTGGCGCGGCGCGTCGGCCTCGAATCTGCCGCACTTCGTCACCGACTTCCCGTCGGCGGACGGGGCGCCTGCGCCGCAGCGGGACCTGTTGGTCAGCTTCCGCAACGATCGAGCCATCCTCGATGTGGCCAACGCCGTGTCGGAGTCCGTTCGTCAAGCTCCGGTTCCGGTCGGCACGTTGCGGCCCGCGGAGTCCGCCGCGCACGGAGACGTGACAGCCGCGCTGCTGCCGACCGTCGTCGACGAGAACGACTGGTTGGCGGACACGCTCGCCGAGGTGTGGACGACCGGGTCGACGCCCCCCACCGTGGCCGTGTTGGTTCGACGCCGGACCGCGATGGCGCCGATCGCACAGGCGTTGCGCGAGCGAGATCTGCCCGTCGAGGTGGTCGGGGTCGGCGGGCTTGTCGATGAGCCCGAGGTTGCGGACATCATCGCGATGCTGCGCCTCGTCGCCGACCACCGGTCCGGTCCCGCCGCGGTGCGCATCCTGACCGGCGCGCGGTGGCGGCTGGGCATCGCCGATGTCGCCGCGCTGGCCCGTAGAGCCCGAGAGCTGGGCGTCAACCGGACGACGCAGCCGCGCACCGGGTCGGAGGACACCGACGCGCTGAGCACGATCCGGTCGGCGCTGTCCGAGGCACTCGGCGGTGATGACGTCGATGA
>JBIQMQ010000174.1:0-5521 GCA_044463185.1 Nakamurella lactea
GTCGCGTAGAACAGCAGCATGATCGTGCCGTGCATCGTGAACAGCTGGTTGAACTGCTCGTACGACAGGAAGTCCATGCCCGGCCGAGCCAACTCGGCACGCATCAACATCGCGAGCAGGCCGCCGACCATGAAGAACGACAGCGACGTCACGATGTACATCAAGCCGATCTGCTTCGGATCGGTCGTGCGCAGGTAGCTCAGGAACTTCGAACCGCGCGGCGCGCGGTCGGTGGGATAGGGGCGAGTGACCACCGGTCGTGGAGCAACTGCAGTCACGACGGCCTCCAAATCGTTTATTCGTCGAATACGTGAGTGAGCGACACACTCGACTCGTCAGTCTAGGCGGGCGATCTACATCTCGTACAGCGGGGCGCGCTCGGTGTCGGGAAATGCCGCCGAGCGCCGGCGACATGCGGCGGCAAGCCCTGCGACTCGAGTCACACGCCGGTGCGAAGAACGCAGGTGACGGGCACGGCGGCGACCCTTGCGGGTGTGCGCGGCCGCCGCGCCGCTCACAGCGACACCGCGGACGCCGATACGACACCTGGCACATTTTCTTGAAGCACTCCCCCGAGGTAGGTCCATGTCCATCCAGGCCGCACACGCCGCTTATTCCCCCGCATCCACCGACACGGCCCCGCCGTCGCGACGGCTCACCCGCGTGTTCGCGGACTGGGGCGTCCGCACGAAGATCCTGTCGGTGGTCGTCGTGTTCGCGGCCGTGTCGGTGGCGTCCGGGTTCGTGGCCGTGAGCAGCCTGTCGTCGTCGGCGACGAACTTCACCTCGGTCACCGATGGTCAGCGCGACATCGTGCGGCCGCTGCTGGACATCAAGAGCAACTTCAACTGGGCGCAGGCCACGTTGGTGCGCGCGGCCGCTGCCGCGGAGACACCGGAGACGCGGGACGGCTACCTCAAGGACTTCGAGCAACCGGCCGGGTTGGTCGACGACGGCATCACGGCTCTCGAGCCGCTGCTGAAGGATTCCGCGGACTGGCAGGCGTTCAAGGACGCGCACGACAAGTACATGAACCTCGTCGAGAACAAGCAGCTTCCGGCCATCAAGGCCGACGACATGGCGGCGTTCAACGCGACGTATCAGAAGGAGGTCCTGCCGATCGCGTGGGATCAGGCGGACGCCTTGGATGCGACCATACAGGGCGCGATCGAGGAGTCCGATGCGATGGCGGCCGAGGCGCGCAGCAGTGCCAGCACCGCGTCCACCCTGGTGGCCACGATGCTCGCCGTCGGCACCGCCATCGCCGCACTGCTGGGTCTGGTGATCGCCAACGCCATCCGCCGGCCGCTGCGCCGCGTGCAGGCCTCGCTCGAGGCGATGGCTCGCCGCGATCTGACCGTCGAGACCGCGGTCGACTCGCGCGACGAGGTGGGTCGCATGGCCAAGGCACTAACCACGGCGCAGCGCAACGTGCGCGAGGTGATCGCCCGGGTCGTCGCATCGTCGGACGCGGTGGCGGCGTCCTCCGAGCAGCTTTCCGCATCGTCGGCGCAGATCGCATCCGCCTCCGAGGAATCGAGCACCCAGGCGTCGGTGGTGGCGGCCGCCACCCAGCAGCTCTCCAGCAACGTGCAGACCGTGGCTGCAGGGTCTGAGCAGATGGGGGCCTCGATCCGCGAGATCGCGGTCAATGCCAACGAGGCGGCGCGGGTGGCGTCGACGGCGGTCAGCGCCGCGGAGGCCACCAACGTCACGATCAGCAAACTCGGGGCCTCCAGCCAGGAGATCGGCGACGTGGTCAAGGTGATCACCTCGATCGCCGCGCAGACCAACCTGCTGGCGTTGAACGCCACCATCGAGGCGGCCCGGGCCGGCGAGGCGGGCAAGGGATTCGCCGTGGTCGCCAACGAGGTCAAGGAGCTCGCTCAGGAGACGTCCCGAGCCACCGAGGACATCGTGCGGCGGGTGGACGCGATCCAGGCGGACACGGAGGGCGCGGTCGTGGCGATCGGCCAGATCAAGGAGATCATCAGCTCGATCAACGACGCCCAGCTCACCATCGCGTCCGCGGTGGAGGAGCAGACCGCCACCACGAACGAGATGGCCCGCAACGTGTCCGAGGCGGCCACGGGTAGCGACGAGATCGCCGCGAACATCGACGGCGTCGCCACCGCCATGGGCTCTGCGACCTCAGCACTCGCGCAGAGCCGAGTGGCGATCGACGAGCTGGCCCACATGTCCGCGGAACTCCGCAGCGAAGTGTCCTCGTTCGTCTACTGACCTCGGCGATGCCGGCCCGGACTCAGCCCTCGAGTCGGGGTTCCACGCTCCAGCACCGGGTGGACACACCGATCGCGTTCCACGCATTGATCGTGACGATCAGGGAGATCAGAGCCGCCGTTCCCTCGTGGCCGTGTTCCGCCACGGCGGCGTCGAGGGCGTCGGAGCTCACATGGGTGTCGGCCGCTCGGGTGACCTCCTCGGCCAGCGCCAGTGCCGCCCTTTCGGCGGCGGTGAAGAGCCCCGAGTCACGCCAGATCGCCACGGCATCGACGGTCTGCGCCGTAGCGCCCGCCTTGCGCGCATCGGCGGCGTGCATGTCGACGCAGTAGGCGCAACCGTTGATCTGCGAGACTCGCAGCCGCACGAATTCCCGCAGCGCCGGGTCGATGCCCTTCTCCTCGAGTTCTGCCGTGGCGGCGGCATCCAGCGCGCTCATCGCGCGGGAGAAGCGCGGCGCGAGAGCGTCGAAGTCGAGACGGACCGGGACCGGAACAAGCTGTCGATGTGTCATGGCTTCACGCTAGGAGCCGGCCACCGCCCGGTCCGTGACATTCGGGCGGAAAATTCCCGGGTCATTTGCCGCCCGAGAACCGACCGACCACGGCGACCAGGCGGCGGAGGGCTTCGTCGGCGGCCGCCGGGGCCGCCGCGCCGAACCCGACCACGAGGGCGTCGCCGAAATGCGGAGCGGCGAGCTCGTCGCGGGCCGCGTCGCCGGGGAATCGGAAGTGCGGCAGCGTATCGATCGCCACGCCCGCGGCGCGCGCCAGCGCGGCCACCTTGGACGCGGCGTCACCTCCGCCTCGTTCCGATGCGTCGGCGGGCAGCCGGACGAGGCAATGCAAGCCCGCGCGCTGGCCCTCGATCCGACACCGGGGGGCGTGCTGCGCGAGCAGTTCGGCGAGCGATTCACGGCGGCGGCGTAACGAAATGCGCCGAGCGCGGACCGCATGGTCGTACTCGTGCGCGGCGATGAAGAGCGCCAGCGTCCGCTCGTGCAACCCGGAGGGCGCCGCACCGGCGTAGCCGCGATGTTCCGTCATCTCCGTTGCCAACGCGGCCGGCGCCAGCGCCCAGGCGAGACCGATCGCCGGCGACAGCGCCTTGCTGGCGGTACCTAGGTAGATCACGCGCTGCGCCGCCAGGGGTTGCAGCGCGCCGACGGCCCGCCGGTCGAAGCGGAACTCGCCGTCGTAGTCGTCCTCGAGGATGACGCCGTCCACGTGCTCGGCCCATGCGGCGAGCCGTTGTCGCCGCACGTCGGACAGCGCGAACCCGGTGGGGAATTGATGCGCGGGCGTCAGCAGAACGGCCCTGGCCCGCGAGGCGTCGAGCCGGCCCACCTGGGCGCCTTCGTGATCCACGGGCAGCGGAACCAGCCGGAGCCCCGCGGTGGACAGGATGTCGCGATGGGACTGGTGCCCGTACTCCTCGACGGCGATCGTGTCGATGCCCCGCGCCAGCAGAGTTCGGGCCGCCATGGCGAGGAGTTCCCCGAAGCCGTGGCCGGTGACGACGGTCGCGCCACGCACGTCGCAGCCGCGGGTTCGGCCGAGGTAGGCGGCGAGCTCGGTGCGCAGCATGGGATCGCCGGCGGCCGGGGCGTAGCCGGCCACCGCAGCGGTGTGCCGCAGGGCGGCTGCGGCGGCCTCGGCCCACTTCGCGGCGGGGAAATCGCTCGCGTCCGCCAGCCCCGCCCGCAGATCGAGACGCGGTCGGGACGCCCGGTCCCCCAGCGTTGCCGGCTGGGCGGCCCGGTGATCGCTCACCCAGGTGCCCGCGCCGATCTCGGTGCGCAGCGCGCCCTCCGCGGCGAGACCCGCGTACACCTCGGCGACCGTGTTCTTCGAGAGGCCGACTTCCGCGGCCAGCTGCCGTGCGGAGGGCAGCCGCGAGCCGGGGGCCAGGCGCCCCTCGGCGATCGCGTCGCGCAGCGCCTCGGTCAGAGCCCGCGCGGAGCGGGCGGGCAGCGGCGCCAGGTGCAGATCGATCCCTGCCGGGTCCCGGGGTGCTGGAGCCTGGGACACCAGGGCCCCGGGCGCCGGGTCAGCGGTCCCAGCCGAGTTCGGTACCGATGGCATGAACGGATTCCAACAGCCGGACGTTGAAGTCGACGCCGAGCAGATTGGGCACGGTGACCAGCACCATGTCGGCCGCCTGGAGCGCGACATCCTGCCCGAGCCGCTCGACCAGGTCTTCCGGCTCGCCCACGAAGGACGGCCCGAACCGGGCGCTGACGCCGTCCAGGATTCCCACGCCCTCCCCGCCGCGTCGATCCCGGCCGAAATAGGCACGGGTGAGGTCGTCGATCAGCGGGACGATGCTGCGGGACACCGACACCTGCGGCTCCCAGGGCCAGCGGGCGTCCGCCCAGCTCGCCCGGAAGGCGTCGATCTGCTCACGTTGCAACTGGTCGAACGGTATGCCGCGAACCTCGAGCAGCAGCGTGGACGACATGAGCTGCATGCCCTGGTCGGCGGCCCATTCGGCGGTGGAGAGGCTTCCGGCCCCCCACCACACCCGTTGCCGAAGACCCGGCGACTGCGGCGTGATCGCAACCGGGTCGCTGCCGCTGACCATCTGCCGATTGGGTTCGGCGATCGGCTCACCGTCGATGGCGCGCAGGAACAGATCCGTGTGGGCGCGCGCCATGTCGGCGTCGGTGCTGTCGGCGGGGACATGCCCGAAGTGGCGGTAGCCGGCCTGCACCGTTTCCGGTGACCCGCGGCTCACGCCGAGCTGCAGGCGCCCGCCGGAGAGGAGATCGAGCTGTGCGGCTTGTTCGGCCAGGTGCAGCGGGGTCTCGTAGCGCATGTCGACGACCCCGGTGCCGAACTCCAACGACGTGGTGCGCGCGGCGATCGCGGCCATCAAGACGAACGGCGTGGCCTGCTGGTCGGCGAAGTGATGGACCCGGAAGAAGGCGCCGTCGATGCCGATCTCCTCGGCGGCGACGGCCAGCTCCAGGGATTGCGCCTGCGCGTCGCGTGCGGTTCGCACCTGCGAACCCTGCGCTTCGCTCCAGAACCCGAAGGACAGGAATCCGATCTTCTTCATCGTTCGCCCGCTCGCTCTCCATGCCCGGCGGCCGCCGCCGGCCCGGCATGCGGCCCTCGGAACGACTGTAGACGCGGCGCGACGAGCCCCTGAAACGAGTCCGCCCCGCCGACAGGCGGGGCGAATTGCGTCATACGAGCGGTTTTGTGGAGCTAAGGGGACTCGAACCCCTGACCCCCACACTGCCAGTGTGGTGCGCTACCAGCTGCGCCATAGCCCC
>JBIQMQ010000175.1:0-5497 GCA_044463185.1 Nakamurella lactea
TGACCTCCTCGTAATCACCTAGCGCGTCCTGCCGAGTGACGGCGACGACGCGCAACCCCTGGGGCACCGGAACCGGTGACGGGGGTTTTTTTATTGCGCGGACTCGTCTCCCGTCGCCTCCACTCGGCAGCCCGGCACCACAACAGCACAGCACCATCAGCGACACGACAAGGCCCGATCCGTCGGGCCGTGAGCACATGGATCGAGTAGCGGCATGCAACCTTCGGCAACCCCGGCGCCCTCGAGCAGGGCACATGTGATTCCGCACCCCCCGGCCGTCGCGCCGGAGGTGCCAGGTGAACGGCTGACGGGCGCGGAGGTCGTGGTACGCACGCTCGAGGAGCTCGGCGTCGACGTCGTGTTCGGTATCCCCGGCGGGGCGGTGCTCCCGCTGTACGACCCTCTGCTGGACTCGACCAAGGTGCGGCACATCCTGGTGCGCCACGAGCAGGGGGCGGGTCACGCCGCGGAGGGCTATGCGCAGGCGACCGGCCGGGTCGGTGTGTGCATCGCCACCTCCGGCCCGGGCGCCACCAACCTGGTCACGCCCCTGGCCGATGCGCACATGGATTCGGTGCCCATGGTCGCCATCACCGGGCAGGTCGGCCGCGCGCTGCTCGGCACCGACGGGTTCCAGGAGGCCGACATCTGCGGCATCACCATGCCCGTCACCAAGCACAACTTCCTGGTCACGGATCCCGACGACATCGCCGCGACGATCGCCGCTGCGTTCCACATCGCCGCGACCGGCCGGCCGGGCCCGGTGTTGGTGGACATTCCGAAGGACGTGCAGCAGCTCGAGACCACCTGGCAGTGGCCGGTGCAGTTACCGCTGCCCGGCTACCGGCCGACGGCCCGCCCACATGCGGGACAGATCTCGACCGCGGCCGCCGCCATCATCGCGGCACGGCGCCCGGTGTTCTACGTGGGCGGCGGCATCATCAAATCCGGCGCGCACGAGGAGCTGAAGGCGCTGGTGGAGATGACGGGCATCCCCGTCGTCACCACCCTGATGGGCCGCGGTGCCTTCCCCGACTCGCATGTCCAGCATCTGGGCATGCCCGGGATGCACGGCACCGTGGCGGCGGTGGGTGCGCTGCAGAAGTCCGACCTGATCATCGCCCTCGGCACCCGGTTCGACGACCGGGTCACCGGGCAGCTGTCCACGTTCGCCCCGAACGCGGCCGTGATCCACGCCGACATCGACCCGGCCGAGATTTCCAAGAACCGTGTTGCGGACGTGCCGATCGTCGGCGACGCGAAGGACGTGATCGTCGACCTGATCGCGGCGGTCGCCGCGGAGCACGACCGCGGCGCCGTCTCGGATCTGACGGCGTGGTGGGCGGAACTGGACAGCCTGCGCGAGACGTTCCCGCTGGGCTACGACGAGCCGGACGACGGTACGCTGGCACCGCAGTTCGTGATCTCCCGTATCGGCGCCATCGCCGGACCGGAGACGATCTATTTGGCCGGCGTCGGCCAGCATCAGATGTGGGCGGCTCAGTTCATCAAGTACGAGAACCCGCGCACCTGGATCAACTCCGGCGGGCTGGGCACCATGGGATTCGCCGTGCCGGCTGCGATGGGGGCCAAGGCCGGCATGCCGGACTCGGTGGTGTGGGCCATCGATGGCGACGGATGCTTCCAGATGACGAACCAGGAGCTGGCCACCTGCGCCATCGAGGGCATCCCGATCAAGGTCGCCGTGATCAACAACGGCAACCTGGGCATGGTGCGCCAGTGGCAGACCCTGTTCTACGGGGAGCGCTACTCGTCGACCGATCTCGGCACGCACAAGTACCACATCCCGGACTTCGTCATGCTCGCCGAAGCGATGGGGTGCGCCGGGCTGCGCTGCGAGTCGAAGGAGGACGTGGACCGGGTCATCGAGCAGGCCATGGCCATCAACGACCGGCCGGTGGTGATCGACTTCATCGTCGGCAAGGACGCGCAGGTGTGGCCCATGGTCGCCGCCGGCACCGGCAACGACCAGATCATGGCCGCCCGCGGCATCCGGCCTTTATTCGATGAAGAGTGAGCGAGCGCAGCGAGTGAACTCGGAATCGAATCTACGAACTCTGCCGATGAAGAGTGAGCGAGCGCAGCGAGTGAACTCGGAATCGAATCTACGAACTCTGCCGATGAAGAGTGAGCGAGCGCAGCGAGTGAACTCGGAATCGAATCTACGAACGCTGCCGATGAACAGTGAGCGCCCCGATGATGAGTGAGCGAGCTCGGGGCATGACGACATCCACTCAGCCGATCCACGAGGAGCAGAACCGATGAGGCGCCACACGCTGTCCGTGCTGGTCGAGAACAAGCCGGGCGTGCTGGCGCGCGTATCGTCGCTGTTCTCCCGGCGCGGCTTCAACATCCACTCGCTGGCTGTGGGGCCCACCGAAACACCGTCGGTCTCGCGCATGACGATCGTCGTCGTGGTCGAGGACTCCGAGATGGAGCAGGTCACCAAGCAGCTGAACAAGCTGGTGAACGTGCTCAAGATCGTCGAGCTGGACGAGGACGCCTCGGTGCAGCGGGAGCTGCTGCTGCTCAAGCTGAAGACCGACGCGACCTCGCGGGCACAGATCCAGACCATCGTGGAGATGTTCCGGGCCCGCATCGTCGACGTCACGCCGGATTCGCTGGTGGTCCAGGCCGTCGGCACCTCCGACAAGCTGGAGGCGCTGGTGCGCATGCTGGAGCCGTTCGGCGTGCGGGAGCTGGTGCAATCCGGCCTGGTGGCGCTCGGTCGCGGACCGCGCTCCATCACCTCGGTGAGCCGTGCGGCAGACTGACCCGGAGCGGCGGCACGGCCCGGTGCTGCCGACCGCGCCGGCACCGGGGCTGCGTCATATCCGCACCCAGAGCACCACTCGATGAACTGTCAACACTCGATGGAAATCCACGACGGAAGGGACCAAGGATCTCACCATGGCTGCCGAAATCTTCTACGACGATGACGCCGACCTGTCCATCATCCAGGGCCGCAAGGTAGCCGTCATCGGCTACGGCTCGCAGGGGCACGCGCACGCGCTGAACCTGCGCGACTCGGGGGTCGACGTCCGCGTCGGCCTGCAGCCCGACTCCCGATCCCGAGCCAAGGCGGAGGAGCAGGGGCTCCGCGTCGTCACGCCGGCCGAGGCCGCGGCGGAGGCGGACGTGATCATGATCCTCGCGCCGGACCACGTACAGCGGCATCTGTACGCGAACGAGATTGCTCAGCATCTGACGGCGGGCAAGGCCTTGGCCTTCGGGCACGGCTTCAACATCCGGTTCGGCTACATCAAGCCCCCGGCCGACGTCGACGTCATCATGGTCGCCCCGAAGGGCCCCGGCCACCTGGTGCGCCGCGAGTTCGTGGACGGCAAGGGCGTGCCGGATCTGATCGCCGTGGAGCAGGACGCGACCGGTGGCGCGCAGGCGCTGGCGCTGTCGTACGCGGCCGGCATCGGCGGCGCCCGGGCCGGGGTCATCAAGACCACGTTCACCGAGGAGACCGAGACGGACCTGTTCGGTGAGCAGGCGGTGCTGTGCGGGGGCGTGTCCCGGCTGATCCAGTCCGGCTGGGAGACTCTGGTCGAGGCGGGCTATCAGCCGGAGATCGCCTACTTCGAGTGCCTGCACGAGCTGAAGCTGATCGTCGACCTGATCTACGAGGGCGGCATCGCCAAGCAGCGCTGGTCGGTGTCGGACACCGCCGAGTACGGCGATTACGTGTCCGGCAAGCGGGTGATCGACGATCACGTCAAGGACAACATGAAGCAGATCCTCGCCGAGATTCGGGACGGCTCGTTCGCCGCGCGCTTCATCGCCGACCAGGACGCGGGCGCCCCAGAGTTCAAGACGCTGCGCGCCGAGCAGGAGGCGCACCCGATCGAGGAGACCGGACGCAAGCTGCGCGGCCTGATGAGCTGGGTGAAGTCCAACGACGACTACACCGGCACCGCCGCCCGCAACTGAGCGCCGTAGCTGTCAGTAACACGTCGGCCCGGAACCCCACGGTTCCGGGCCGGCGTGCGTCGTGCGGTGGCGGCCGCTAGAAGGTTGCGCCGCCCTTGGCCTGGAACCAGGCCTTCGAGGTGCCGTTCATCAGGAACGCGATGATCAACACCGGCACCACGATGCCGAAGATGCCGAATGCGATGGCCGCGCCGCCGCTGGCGATCAGCGAAATGATCTGGGCGAGGATCAACAGGCCGCCGGCGATCACGCAGATCTTCGAGTTCTTCCCGGACAGCGCCACGACCCCGCCCCAGATGAGCAGGGCGGCCGCGACGATCAGCACGATGCCGATGATGATCAGCACCCCGCCGAGGGAGCTCGTCGCGGTGCAGGCCGCGCCGGTCGCCGCGTCGATCTGGTCGGCGATCGAGTCACAGGCCGAGCCCACGCTGCTGACGAAGCTGCCGGCGGCCAGGCTGATCAGCGACCCGATGATCGAGAAGCCGCCCCAGATGAAGCTCAGCACGGCGGCCGCCGTCACCATACCGGGACGCTGCGGCCCCGTGGGTCCGTAGCCGGGCGCCGGGTACGGGGCGGCGCCGTATCCGGGGGCGGCGTACGACGGAGGCGGGGGTGGCGGGGGATAGCCGGCCTGGCCGTACGGCCCCGGTTCGGGGGTTGCCGCGGGCGGCGGGGGAGCCGGCGGCTGGTAGGGCGGCTGGCCGTAGCCGGGCTGCCCGGGATCACCGGTAGGTGTCGTCACTGCGAACCTCCATGAGCGTTGGTGGATGGCGCGGCGCGCGGATGCGCGTCTCAAAGGCGCGTGTGCATCCTGTCACATCACAGGCCGGCTGGCCCGTAGCATCGCACATCGTGGGACATCCGCTAGGGCGGTGAGACCGCTGCGGTTACGCTTCAGGTGCACATCGTGGACCCAAAGTCCACACAGCGAGACGACCATGCGGTCGGCGGTCCGGCAGAAGTGAGGAATCGATGAAGCTGGCAGTGATCCCGGGCGACGGAATCGGCCCCGAGGTGGTGGCCGAAGGGCTCAAGGTACTGCACGGCGTCGTGGACGATGTCGAGACCACCACATACGACCTCGGAGCCGCCCGCTGGCATCGCACCGGGGAACTCCTGCCGGAGTCGGTGCTGCGCGAGATTCGCGGCCACGACGCGATTCTGCTCGGCGCGGTGGGCGACCCGTCCGTGCCCTCCGGCATCCTCGAGCGGGGCCTTCTGCTGCGGCTCCGCTTCGAACTGGACCACCACGTCAACCTGCGCCCGGCGCGCCTGTACCCCGGCGTCAACAGCCCGCTGGCCGGCGACACGCCGATCGACATGGTGGTGTGCCGCGAGGGCACCGAGGGCCCCTACGCCGGCAACGGCGGCATCCTGCGCAAGGACACCGTGCACGAGGTCGCGACCGAGGTGTCGCTGAACACCTACTTCGGTATCGAGCGGGTGGTCCGCGACGCCTTCGAGCGCGCCGACCGCCGGCCGCGCAAGCACCTCACGCTGGTGCACAAGACGAACGTGCTGGTGCACGCCGGGC
>JBIQMQ010000176.1:0-5355 GCA_044463185.1 Nakamurella lactea
GGCGCTGGCCGCCGGCTACGACCCAGGCCCGCTGGGGCCGCTGTCCCGCGAGACGCCGGAGGGCACGGTGCTGCGGTGGCGCCTGACCAGCCAGGCGCCGGACAATCTCGGTGGCCTCGCGCCCGGGCTGATCGACTGGTTCGATACACCGCACCCGAGCGGAGCCGGCCTGCCGGAGGCGCAACTCGTCGCCTTCCGCGGTCAGCACCCGGACCCTGAGTCCGTGCGGAAAGCGCACGCCGCGCTGGGCGTGTCGCTCGAGCTGGAGAAGGGTGCGGAGGCCGGCCTGACCCTGGTGATCGACACACCGAACGGCCGTGTGACGCTGTGGTAAGTGGTGCCGCCGGCGGCGTGTCGACGGGCGGAAATGCTTGGAGCGCCGGTGCCTCGGGCGTGCCCGACGCAGCTGCCGTGAATGCCGTGAAGCGCGGCGTATTCGATGCGATCGCGGCGCTGGACGGCGAGGTGCAGGACCTGTCGGCCCGGATCCACGCCCACCCGGAACTCGGCTACGAGGAGCACCAAGCCAGCACTTGGACCGCGGGACTGCATGCGGCGCATGGGTTCTCGATCGCCAGGCCGGTTGCCGGACTGGAGACCGCCTTCCGTGCCACGTGGCGGGGTTCCGGGGCGCCGGGACCGACGATCGCCCTGCTCGCCGAATACGATGCGCTGCCCGAGATCGGGCATGGCTGCGGGCACAACCTGATCGCGGCTGCGTCGGTGGCCGCCGCAGTCGGAATCCGGAAATCCTGGCCGAGCTTCCCGGGCACGATCCAGGTGTACGGGACGCCGGCCGAGGAGGGCGGCGGCGGGAAGATCGTCATGCTCGACGCCGGGGTGTTCGACGAGGTCGATGTCGCGCTGATGTTCCACCCGGGGGTCGACACCAGCGTCAACACACCCAGTTTGGCGATGGCAGCGTTGACCGTGGAGTTCACCGGCGCGGCGGCGCACGCGGCGATCGGACCGTGGGATGGCGTCAACGCCGCGGACGCCGCGATGCTGTTCTTCGCCGGGGTCAATGCGTTGCGCCAGCAGACCCGGCCCGACGCCCGGCTGCACGGCGTGATCCGGGAGGCCGGCAGCAAGCCGAACATCATCCCGGCACGATCCGTCGTGGACTTCATGGTTCGCGCCGACCGGGCCGAATACCTATTGCCGCTCACCGAACGGGTCGTCGACATCGCGCGTGGCGCCGCGTTGATGACCGGCACATCGGTCGAGATCGACCGCGGCAAGCCCTATCTCGACTACCGACTGAGTCCATCGCTGGGCGCCGCCGCCGAGGCGAACTTCGCCGCGTTGGGTCTGGAGACGACCCCGATCTCACCGGACACACCCAAGGCGTCGGAGGACGCCGGCAACATTTCGCATGTACTGCCGTTCCTGCCGATCTCTGTGTCGATCTCGAAGACGCCCATCCCGGCCCATTCGGTTCCGTGGCGGGAGGCGGCGATCTCCGAGAAGGGCGCCGAGGCACTGCGGATTGCGGCGAAGGTTTTGGCGGCCACCGCCATAGACCTGGCGAGTGATCCGACCCTGTTGGCGCGCGCCCGGGCGGAGCAACGAGCGGCGGTAGCCTGAGAACGCGATTGCGATCAGAGGACAGGATGGGTGCGGAGATGACGGTAGTACCGGATGCGGCGGCGGCGGGCACCATGACGATCGGCGGTGACCTCACCGTGAACCGGCTCGGCTTCGGCGCCATGCGCGTCACCGGCCAGGGCATCTGGGGTGAGCCGCGCGACCTGGACGAGGCCCGTGCGGTGCTGCGCCGCGCCGTGGAGTGCGGCGTCACGTTCATCGACACGGCAGACTCCTACGGCCCGTACGTGTCGGAGCGGTTGATCGGTGAGGCACTGCACCCATACGCGGAGGATCTGGTCATCGCCACCAAGGGCGGTCTGGAGCGGCCGGGACCGGACGTCTGGACCAACAACGGTCGACCGGAGCACCTGCGTGAGGCGTGCGAGGGCAGCTTGCAGCGACTGAAGCTGGAGCAGATCCCGCTGTATCAGTGGCACCGGCCCGATCCGGACGTTCCGCTGGAGGAATCCGTGGGCGCGCTGGTCGAGCTGCAGCGGGAGGGGAAGATCCGGCACATCGGCGTGTCGAACGTGACCATCGATCAGCTCGAGAAGATCACCGCGATCACGCCCGTCGTCTCCGTGCAGAACCGCTACAACGCGGGGTTCCGTGCTGGTGAGTCGATGCTCGACTACTGCGCCGCGCACGGGATCGTCTTCATCCCATGGGCGCCCATGAAGGACATCGACCGGACGCCCGCGGTCACTGACGTCGCCACGCGGCATGGAGCCACCGAGCACCAGGTCATGTTGGCCTACCTGCTCGCGAAATCCCCTGCGGTGCTGCCGATCCCGGGTACGGGTTCGGTCGAGCATCTCGAGGAGAACCTCGGTGCCGCGTCAATCGAGCTGAGCGCCGGGGATATGGACGCGCTCTCCGCAGCTGTGTGAGCGCGGCTGCGTGATCGCGGAAGCGGCACGGAGTCATGCGGTGAGTCGTTCATCGAGGTCCCTTGCGCGGGGCGGGTGGTAGCTACCGGGGCGAAGGTCCCAGCTGACGCTGGCGGTGGGTTTCGGTACTAGGGCGGGCTGCGCTTCTGCGGCCTCTGCGTCCTTCTTGTGTGCAGCCGATGTCCCCGCGCGGTCGTGGTGGGTGACGTGCCCCGCGAGTTGGTCGCGATGGACGATTGTGTGGTGCCGGGCGCAGAGCAGGGCCGCGTTCGACAGGCTGGTGGTGCCGCCGTCGGCCCAATGGGTCAGGTGGTGGGCGTCGCACCAGGCGGCGGGTATGTCGCAGCCCGGGAAGGTGCAGTGTCGGTCGCGGCGCCAGAGCGCGCGAACTTGCCCGGGCGTGAACGGCCGCGCACTGCGGCCTTGGTCAAGGATTTCGCCGTCGCGGCTGAGGACGACGGGAATGATGGCGGCGTCGCACGCAATCCGGCGCACCACAGCCGGGCTGATCAGTTCCCCTGCGGCCAGGCTGCCGAGCACTGTCGCGGCGCCGGGTATTTCGGGGCCGGTCCGGCTGCCGGCTGGCCCACTATCCCTCGTGCTGCCACCGGCTGGCCTACCAGCCGGCATGCTGCCACCGCCGCCTGGCCCACCAGCGGGCATGCTGCCGCCGGGCAGGTCGAGGTGGCTGCCGCCGTAGTAGCGGTACGAGTCGAGCCGGGTGGCGACCTGTCGGATGAGGTCCTCGTAGTTCATGGTGAGCATGAGGATCGCCTTCGGCGATGCCGGTGGCCGGTCGCTATCGGCCGCGGCCACGGAGCGACGCAGCGCATCGATCAAGGCCTCGCCGCGCCGCCGCCCGACCGGACGGGTGTCCCGAGTGGTGACCGTCAGACCGCCACCCGGCGCGGTATTCAGGCTGCCGCTCGCGCCGGCTGGCGTGTCGCCGCAGCCGGTGATATCCGATGGTTTCGGGGCGGAGCCAGGCCCGATAGCGGCTTCCAGAACGGCCCGTCCCTCGCCGTCGACGGTGAGCCGGTAGTCCCACAAGCCGGATGCGGTGTGCCGTCCGGCGGACAGCTCAATGTGCCGGCGGCGGCGTTCGCACTGCTCCTCGAAGCTGCCCTGCTCGCCGTAGCGGGCCAGGATCTCATCGGTGAGCCGGCGCACGCCGGTCGGTCCGTGCTCGGCAGCGATGTCCAGCATCTGCTCCACCACAACGGGCTTCGCGTCGGCGTTCAGATCGGGAGCGAGTTTCGCGAACTCCTGCCCGCAGGCGACCGCCGACGCCAAGTCCACATCACCGGTGCACACCGCGTCGGCGACCGGCACGCAGTCGGCCTGCCGGAACAGGGCGGCGGCTTTGGCGATCGTGGTCGCCTCGCGGCGGCTGTGCCAGGCCGCGTCGGCCACCCACGCCGCCGTCGATGCGCACTGGCTCGCCGCGACCACACCTCGGGCCTCGGCCTCTGCGGTGACCGCGACGATGCCCGCCCCAGCTAGCGCACGCAGCTCCGCGAGCTCCCCCGCCAGCGCGGTCAAGTCCCGATCCGAGCACGCCACCAACACCCCGCGCAGACCGGCCAACGCCGCCCGGCATGCAGTGATAGCGGCCCGGCGAGACATCAACGACACCAACGGCGAGGCGGCCGAATCGCCAGACGCAGCAGCGGGCGACCCAGCGGGCACGGCGGACCCGCCCGCCCGCTCCATGGCCGTCAACCGAGGTTCGATCCACGTCATGCGAACAAAGTAGGTCACAGGTACGACATAGTTCGAAAGCCGGCACACTTATCCACAACTCGCAGGTGGGCGCAGTCGGCGGCGTTATCCGACCGGCCCACATCCGACCGAATTGCGGCAGAGACCGGCATACTTTCCGCATGGCATCGCGCGGACGCGTCCGAATCTGGCACGACGAGGACGGATGGGGAGTCATCGACTCGGAATCGACGCCCGGTGGCTGCTGGGCGCATTTCTCGGCCGTCCGCGTCACCGGATACAGGGCGCTGACTCGAGGTCAGAAAGTCTTGCTCGATTTCGAGGCCGCGGACCAGGACGGCTACTTGTTTCGCGCGGTGCAGGTGTGGCCCGTCGGCTAGACCACAGGTGGAGCAGATTCCATACGCCGCCGCCGGCTCACTAAAGCATCGGGCACGTCACCCTCCGAATCACCCCGGACCGCGGCAGACGTGACGCAGAGGCAACGCCCGGCCTGCCGAACCCGACCCCGCTCGGCAACGAATTCCGTCATACACGCGAAGCAATACCACGAAAACCGCGCCTCCAGCAGTCATACTCGCTCGATCGCCGCCGAGACTGTACCTTCACGGGTACATCGGCCGCCCAGGTGCGCGCCGGCGGACACGAAAGGACCGACCATCATGACGCTCTACGCGGTGACCGACCCGGCGACCGGCGAGGTCGTCAAGGAATACCCGACGGCGACGGACGAGCAGATCGAGGCGGCGATCGCATCTGCGGCGACCGACGGCAAGGCGTGGGTGCGCGGCACCACCGTCGCCAACCGAGCCGCGCTGGTGGGCCGGGTCGCCGAACTGCACCTCGAGCGCAAGGACGAGCTAGCTGCGATCATCGTCCGCGAGATGGGCAAGCCGCTGCCCGACGCGGTCGGCGAGGTGGAGTTCGCGGCTGCGATCTACGAGTACTACGCCGACCACGCGGAACGCCTGCTCGCCGACCAGCCCATCGAGTTGATCGACGGCGAGGGCAGCGCGGTGATCCGGCGCGCGCCGTACGGCGTGCTGCTCGGCATCATGCCGTGGAACTTCCCGTACTACCAGGTCGCGCGGTTCGCCGGACCCAACCTGTGCACCGGCAACCCGATCATCCTGAAGCACGCCCCGCAGTGCCC
>JBIQMQ010000177.1:0-5327 GCA_044463185.1 Nakamurella lactea
ACCGCCTCGAAGGGCGGCGTGCTGTCCATGACCCGGGAGCTCGGCGTGCAGTTCGCGCGGCAGGGGGTGCGGGTCAACGCCCTGTGCCCGGGGCCCGTCAACACGCCGCTGCTGCAGGAACTCTTCGCGAAGGACCCGGAGCGGGCGGCGCGCAGGTTGGTGCACATCCCGATGGGCCGGTTCGCCGAAACCGACGAGATCGCTTCTGCCGCACTGTTCCTCGCGTCGGACGACTCGTCGTTCGTCACGGCCTCGCAATTCCTGGTGGACGGCGGGATCTCCGGCGCCTACGTGACCCCACTGGATTAATCATCGCCTCGTGTTAGCCAGCGCGGCATATACGCCGCGCTGGCTAACACGAGGCGATGGGAAGGACCGAACATGGCAGCGGTTTCGTCTCGGCCGGTGATCGGCATCAGCTGCTACCGCGAAGAGGCCGACTGGGGGAGCTGGTCCGGCGTCCGCGCGGACCTGATGCCCGCCGCCTATGCGAACGCGGTGGCCGCGGCGGGCGGGCTGCCGGTGCTGCTGCCCCCGATCCCGGACTCGGGCGACGGCACCGCGGACGCGGCGACGGTGGTGCACCGGATCGACGGGCTGATCATGGGCGGAGGCGCCGATATCGAACCGGCCCGGTACGGCGCCGAGCCGGGGCCGCACACCGAGAGCTGGCGCGGCGACCGCGACGCGTGGGAGCTGGCGCTGCTCGCAGCGGCCCGCGAGCGGGCCCTGCCCACGCTGGGCATCTGCCGCGGCATGCAGCTCATGGCCGTCGCCGCCGGAGGCGCGCTCGACCAGCATGTGCCGGACGCCGTCGGGCACCAGGGCCACTCACCGGCACCCGGCGTCTACGGCCGCACCAGCGTGGAGATCGCCCCGGCCAGCCAACTCGGCGGCATCCTGGGCGAGCGGCTCACCGTGCCCTGCTCGCATCACCAGTCCGTCGCCGACCATCCCACGTTCGCGCCGGTCGCGCGGGCCGCCGACGGCCTGCTGGAGGCGATGGAGAACCCCGACCTGCCGTTCTGGCTGGCCGTTCAGTGGCACCCCGAGGCGGACACCGACCCGCGACTGATCGGGGCGCTCATCGCCGCGACGCAGGCCTGACGCGCCGGCGGCGCGCGGGCGGCGTCATGCCCGGCGGAGCGGATGACGACTGGCGCGTGGTTGCCGTGCCTGCGATCAGCGGGATCCGCGCAATGGGGCGATCCTCGCGGGCGGTTAGCCCGCTTCGCCCCAGCCCTCCGCCTCGGCCCGGGCCGCCAGCTCGACCGTCCGCTCCGCTCCGTGCCGCATCGCGGCGTCGACCATCGACCCGTCGGGCAGGAGCGCGACGCCGTCGCCGCGCCGCTCCGCCTGGTCGAGGGCGTGCAGCACCGCGCGGGCCCGGTCGATCTCGGCAGCATCCGGTGCGAAAGCGCGCCGGATCACCGGTATTTGGGCGGGGTGGATCGCGCTGCGACCCAAGTAGCCGTGCGCCTTGCCGTCCGCGCACGACCGGGCCAGCCCGTCGAGATCCTTCACGGCCGTCCAGACCGACATCATCGGCTGCGGTAGCCCGGCCGCCCGCGCCGCGACGACGAGCTGGTCCCGAATGCCGTCCAGCCCGTCCGGCGCGCTGACCGCCAGGTCCGATCGCAGATCCGCCTCGCCGATGCTGATGCTGGCCACGTTGGTCGCACCGGCGATCGCGGCCAGGTTCAGCACGCCGCAGGCCGATTCGATCACCGGATGCAGCGGCATGTCGCCGAGCACATCGGAGATCGCCGCCAGGTCGTCGGGGTGGTCCACCTTGGGCACCCGAATGCCCGCCAACATCCCCGAACAACCCCACGCGGCCGCGAGATCGTCCGTGTGCCATGGCGTTCCGCGGCCGTTGATGCGCACCACGATGGGCACCGGGAGGTCCGGCGACAGGAAGCCGACCAGCGCACGCCTGGCCGCGTCCTTCTCCGCGGGCGCGACCGAATCCTCCAGGTCGATGATCACGGCGTCCGCACCCGACGCGATCGCCTTCACGAACCGTTCCGGCCTGCTCGCCGGCACGTACAGGGTGGTGAGTGTCGTCGTCACAGCGGTGAGCCCGTTAGGCGGGGCCGCCACTCGGGCGGCGCAGGTAGCTGCCGCGCGGCCGGCCGACCATGGCGCCGTCGGAGAAGATCGGCTCGCCCCGCAGGTAGGTGTCGGTGACGGCGGCACCCAGCTCGAAGCCCTCGAACGGTGTGTATTCCTGCGACGAGAACGAATCCGCGGCGCGCACCGTCCACGTCCGGTTCTCGTCCACCAGGCAGAAGTCCGCGTCGAAGCCCTCGGCGATGGTGCCCTTGGTGTTCAGGCCGTAGCGCTGCGCGGGATTCCACGAGACGAGTTGCGCCATCCGGCCGTACGACAGGCCACGCTTGCGACCCTCGGACACCAGGCCGGGCACCAGGTACTCGGCCCCGCCGAAGCCCGACTTGGCCACGAACACGTCGTCGCGGGGCTCGCCGAACTTCACCTCGTCGCGGCAGCAGGCGTGGTCGCTGGCCACCCAGTCGACGTTGCCGGCCAGCAGGTGCTCCCACAATGCCTCGACGTCGTCGCGCGGCCGGATCGGCGGATTGACCTTCGCGCCCAGCCCGGCGGCGGTGTCGATGTCGGCCAGCAGGTGGCCGATCGTCACCTCGCGGCGGAAGTCGACGTGGTCGAACGTGCCGGCCATCATCATCGCCGCGTCCAGCGCCTTGCGGGACGACAGGTGCAGCAGGTTGATGGTCGGCAGCGCGGTCTCGTGCGCCAGGTACGAGGCCATCGTGATGGCCAAACCCTCGGAGTGCGGCGGGCGGGAGGCGCTGTAGGCCGCAAGGCCCGTGAGGGCGCCCTCGTTTTTCACCAGAGAGCTGTAGGCGCGCATGATCTCGGCCGTCTCGCAATGCAGGGACAGCGAGATCTGCTCGGCGATGTCGGGCCGCTCCTCGCGCGCCTTCTGGATGGCGCGCATCACGAACTCGAAGTGGCCCAGGTCGTAGCTCTCGCCCTCCTTCAGCATCAGGAACGAGGCCTGGTCGCCGGACGGACCGTGCAGTCCGTAGGCACCGTAGAACATGAAGATCTTGAACGACGACACCCCGAAATCGTCGATCAGCGCGCCGATCTCGTCCAAGTGGCGGCGGGCGATCGGGGCGACGTGGAACCCGTAGTCGACGTAGGAGCGGCCGCGCGTGGCGTCCAGGATCTCCGGGAAGATTTCGCGATACGGGCCGGTCTTGTTCAGGTAGTACTGGCCGGTGCGAATGTAGGTGAGCCCGGTGGTGACGCCGCCCTGGGCAGCGGCCTTGCTCTCGGTGACGGTGTCCTCGGCCAGCGGCCCGTAGATGCCCCAATGCTGGTGGGCGTCGATCGCGCCCGGGAACGCCAGCTTTCCGCCGGCATCGACGACCTGCGCCGCCTCCGACGGGTCGATGTGTTCGGCGACCTTCGCGAACGTGCCGTTGGTGACGGCGACGTCCAGCCGCTCGGCGTCGTCGTGGTCGGGCCGGACCACCCGGGCATTGGTCAGCAGAAGATCGTAGGTCGGCATGATCACTCCTTGCGGTGTCGGTTCAGGTGTTGGCGACGTGGGTGGATGGTGCGGCGGTGCCGGCCGGGCGCGGGCGATGTCCGGACATCAGGTGTCCCAGGGATCGACGGCGGCGAGGCCGTCGAAAAGTGGGTCGATCCGGTCGAGCGAGTCCAGCCGTCCGCAGGTCTCTTGCAGCGCCGCGACCTCACCGGCGGGCAGCATCCGGCCGGCGTTGTCGCGGAACTTGACCGCGAGTTCGTCGAACGACAACGGCCATCCCGGGCCGCCGCGATTCGCCAGGACTTCCTCGGTCAGCACCCGGCCGTCGTGGGTGTGCACCGTGACGATGGCGGGGAACTGGTGCGGGAAAATCTCCGAGCAGCGCTCGCTGGGCACCACGTCGACCAGCGCCATGAGGCGTCGCCGCTCCGGGTCGCGGGCGAGCTCGTCGGTGAAGTCGTCCGGCCCGACGCCCAACGCGGAGCCGCCCAGGAGCCCGGCCACCACGGTGTACGGGCCGCTGAACTGCGCCATGTATCCGGTCTCCGGGCGGCGTTTCACCTCGATCGGGGCGCCGATCGTCCGGTGCGGGGCGGCGGCGACCTGCAGCTCGATGCGGGCGATCTCGTCCGGCCGCAACCCGGATTCGCGGAGCCGGCGCGCGGCGTCGATGCCGGCGTGCGTGAAGTGGTTGGCCGGGTAGGGCTTGAAGAAGATGCCAGGGACGGCCCACGTCTCGCCGAGCCCGTCGGTGATCGCGTCCATGTCGATGCGGTCGCCGTGCAGCCAGGCCTGGAAGAAGCCGAAGCGACCCTCGAGCACGGTGGGCGGTCCCGTGAAGCCGTAGCGCACGAGCTGCGCCGCGGACACCCCGGACCGTGCCGCCCAGCCGCAGTGCATGCGCTTCACGGTCCCGCCGGTGCGGTTCGACTCGATGATCCCGGAGGCCATCGACGCCGCCACGCCGAGGGAGTGGGTGACGCCGTCGGCGTCGGCGCCGTAGAGCATGGCGGCGGCAACGGCGGAGCCCAGGGCGCCGCAGATGGACGTCGCGTGCTGGCCGTGCTCGAAGAACACCGAGTTCCTGCTCACCGGGTCGAATCCGGCCATGCCGAGCCGGGCCGTGACCTCCAGCCCGACGGCGATCGCGGCGCAGACGGCGGCGCCGGACGCCCCCACGTGCTCGCCGACGGCGAGGGCGGCGGGTACCACGCTGGCGGACGGGTGCAGCACCGACGGCAGGTGGGTGTCGTCGTAGTCCAGGGAGTGCGCGAGCACGCCGTTGACGAACGCCGCCGAGTCCGCGGGAAGCCTTGTGGGACAGCCGATCCCGGTGGACTGGCCGGCGCCTCCGGTGTCGACCGCCCACCGGCGGGCGGCGCGGGACGTGTCCAGCGGGGCGGCCGCGACGCAGATGCCCAGCGTGTCCAGCACCCGCTTGCGGACGCTGTCGAGGACGTCGTCGGGCAGACCGTTCTCCCGGACGGCGACGGCGAACTGCGCCAGGGCCTCGGCCGGCGTGGGCGTGGGCATCGTCAGCCCTGGCCGATCACGGCCAGCGGCCGGACCGGGGAGCCGGTGGCGCCCAGCAGCTTGAGCGGCGCCAGCATGAAGGTGAACTCGGCCCACCCGGCGGCGCTGAGCTCCTCCAGATCCAGTGCCTCCATGAGGTAGATGCCGGCCTCGACGAGCAGGATGCGGTGCACCGGCAGGTTGCCGTGGCCGGCGTCGGGTGCCAGGCGTTCGAAGGCGATCGAGTCCGCTCCGGCCGCGTGGATGCCGCGGT
>JBIQMQ010000178.1:0-1908 GCA_044463185.1 Nakamurella lactea
GGCGGCGGACTTCTCGCTGGGCATGCTGCGGGCCGGCAGCGCGCGCCCGGTGCCGAAGGTGGCCGCCGACGCGATGCACTTGCCATTCGCGGACGCCAGCTTCGATGCCACCACGATCTCGTTCGGCCTGCGCAACGTGCTCAATCCGGCCCGAGCGTTGGCCGAGATGGCGCGGGTCACCAAACCGGGCGGGCAACTCCTGGTGTGCGAGTTCTCCCGCCCGCCGTTCGCCCCGCTGCGGTGGGGATACCGCTGGTATCTGAAGCATGTGCTGCCGATGGTCGCCCGCCGCTTCGCCGCGAACCCGGACGCCTACACCTACCTCGCCGACTCCATCAACGCGTGGCCCGATCAGCGCACCCTCGCCG
Organism: Nakamurella lactea; assembly: GCA_044463185.1. Lineage (GTDB taxonomy): Bacteria > Actinomycetota > Actinomycetes > Mycobacteriales > Nakamurellaceae > Nakamurella > Nakamurella lactea_A. The sequence continues at coordinate 369 of JBIQMQ010000178.1, forward strand.
GCACCATCGCCGCGGCCGGCTGGCGCACGGTCAGGTGGCGGAACATGACGTTCGGCGTCGTGGCCCTGCACCACGCGATCCGGGCCGATTAGCATCGCTGACGAGCGCCGCATAGACTCCCCAGGGAACACTTCGTGAAAGCTTTCACAAGCGACGAGCACGACGTTCCTGCCGTGAAGAGGCTGTGTTGTCTGACGTGAGTGTGCAGTAAGGAGGTGCGCGTAGCTGTGACGGCCACCGCACAGTCAGCGCCCGGCGAGGAGGCCGGCACGCACCGCACGGTCGCGATGGACACCCGGAGTCCCTCGGACCGCACCGCGCAGGTGATCGTCGTTGGAGCCGGCCCCGCCGGGGCCACCGCCGCGATCCACCTGGCCCGCGCCGGTGTGGACGTGCTGCTGCTGGAGAAGACGGCGTTCCCCCGCGAGAAGGTGTGCGGCGACGGCCTCACCCCGCGCGGCGTCAAACAGGTGCTCAGCCTCGGCATCGACGTCTCCGGCGACGACTGGGTCAAGAACCGGGGCCTGCGCGTGGTGGGCGGCGGCACCACGCTGGAACTCGACTGGCCCACCCTGGCCGACTACCCCAACTTCGGACTGGTGCGGCCGCGCCGGGACTTCGACGAGATGCTGGCCAACCTGGCCGTCAAGGCCGGGGCCCGAATGCACCAGAACGTCACCGTGCGCGAACCCATCGTCGACGAGCGCACCGGCCGGGTCACCGGCGTCACCGCCAAGACGGAGGACGGCCCGCAGACCTTCCACGCGCCGCTGGTGATCGGCGCCGACGGCGTCTCCGCGCGCATGGCCACCAGCGTCGGCATCCACCGTCGCGAGGACCGGCCGATGGGCGTCGCGGTGCGCCGCTACTACCGGAGCACCGCCCGAACCCACGACGACTTCCTGGAATCGCACCTCGAACTGTGGGACCGGACGAACCCCGCCGAGCCGAAGCTGCTGCCCGGCTACGGCTGGATCTTCGGCCTGGGCGACGGCACGGTGAACGCCGGCCTGGGCATGCTGAGTTCGTCGAAGGCCTTCCAGTCCACGAACTATCGCGACCTGATGCGCACCTGGCTGGACGGCACGCCCGACGAGTGGCAACTGCACGAGGACAACGCCATCGGCAAGTTCGGCTCGGCCGCCCTGCCCATGGGCTTCAACCGCAGCCCGCACTACCGCAGGGGCCTTTTGCTCATCGGCGATGCCGGCGGCATGGTCAACCCCTTCAACGGGGAGGGCATCGCCTACGCGATGGAATCGGCACGCATTGCGTCAACCTCGGTGCTGCAGGCCCTGGGCCGGCCGGAGGGTCCCAGCCGGGAGGCGGCGCTGGCCGGATACATCACCGAGATGCAGCGTCATATCGGTTCCTATTACCGGCTGGGCGGCATGTTCTCCACGGCGATCGGGAAGCCCCTGGTCATGAAGTACGCCACCAAGCTGGGTCTGCCCCGCAAACACCTGATGTATCTGGTGCTCAAGGCGCTCGCCGGACTCTACGACGGACGCCGTGGGGACTGGGCGGATCACACGGTGCG
>JBIQMQ010000178.1:2008-5324 GCA_044463185.1 Nakamurella lactea
CGGGAGTGAGGCAAGCCTTACCGAGCGTGTCCCGATCGACCGATATAGAGTGCCCGTGGCGCGAGTCGGGGAACCGGCGGTCGGGCTTGTCGCGGCCGCAGCAGTCGCGGCTCGGGATGAGCGCGCGGTGCTCGAACGGAAGGGAGACCCGGCGATGACGATGCTCATCGAATACCTGCCGATCCTGATCCTCCTCGTCGTGGCCGGCGGTTTCGTCGTCACCTCGGCCACGCTGGTGACGGACGCGTTCGGCCCGCGCAGGTTCAACCGGGCGAAGCTGGCCGAATACGAATGCGGCATCGAGCCGACACCGCTGCCGGCGGGCATCAAGGGCCGGTTCCCGATCAAGTACTACATCACCGCGATGCTGTTCATCGTCTTCGACGTGGAGATCATCTTCCTCTACCCGTGGGCGCAGTCCGCCACCTCGCTGGCCGTGTTCGGGCTGGTGGAGATCTCCTTGTTCGTCGTGACGGTCTTCGCCGCCTACGCCTATGTGTGGCGGCGCGGCGGCCTGGACTGGGACTAGAAGCGGCAGGAAGGGCGTAGGGCGAGATATGGCGTCATTGGAAGAGAAGATCCCCGGCGGGATTCTGCTCACGACGGTCGAGAAGCTGGTCAACTGGACCCGTAAGGGTTCGCTGTGGCCGGCCACGTTCGGGCTGGCCTGTTGCGCCATCGAGATGATGACGACCGGCGCCCCCCGGTACGACCTCGGCCGGTTCGGCATGGAGGTCTTCCGTGCTTCTCCCCGCCAGGCCGACCTGATGATCGTCGCGGGCCGCGTGTCGCAGAAGATGGCGCCGGTGCTGCGCCAGATCTACGACCAGATGCCGGAGCCCAAGTGGGTGCTGGCGATGGGCGTGTGCGCCTCGAGCGGCGGCGTGTTCAACAACTACGCCGTGGTGCAGGGCGTGGACCACGTCGTGCCGGTCGACATGTACCTGCCGGGCTGCCCGCCGCGGCCGGAGATGCTGATCGACGCGATCCTGAAACTGCACGCCAAGATCATGGACGAGCCGCTGGGCTCGCGCCGCGCCGCCGAACTGGCCGGCCAGCGCACCGAGCTGGTGGCGTCGTCGGTCAGGTACTCGGGTGGCAAGCGGACGCTGCCGATCGGACGCCCGGAGGCGAATCTCGGATGAGCGACGAGCGAACCAACGCACCCGGCGAGCCGGGCAGCCCGGAGGCCGCGGACGTCGCGGGCGCACCCGGCACGGACGACGCGGCGGTGCAGCGCACCGGCGGCGGGGCGCTGACCGGCGCGGTGGGTGCCGGCAGCCCGGTCCCGCACACCGTTCCGGAGCGACGCGGCATGTTCCACGTCCGCGACGACGGCGACACCACCGGGTACAACCGGCTCGTGCTGGCGGCGCACGGACCCGCGCCGGCCGCGCGCCCGTTCGGCGGCTACTTCGACGAGGTCGCCGACGAGTTGGCGGCCGCCATGGCCGAACGCGGCATCCCCGAGGACGCCATCGAGCAGGTCACGGTCGCCGCGGGGGAGATGACGCTGTATGTGCAGCGCGCCCACCTGGTGGGTCTGCTGCAGGTACTGCGCGACGATCCGGCGCTGCACTTCGAGATGCTCAGCTCGCTCTCCGGGGTGGACTACGGCGTGGACGTGCCGCGGCGCCTGCATGTGGTCTACGAGTTGATGTCGCTCACCTTCCGCCGCCGGGTGCGGCTGGAGGTGGCCGTCGACGTGGATGACGCCACGATTCCCAGCGCCGTGTCCGTGTACCCGACCGCGGACTGGCACGAGCGGGAAACCTACGACATGTTCGGTGTGGTCTTCGCCGGTCACCCGGGGCTCGCCCGGATTCTGATGCCGGACGACTGGATCGGTCATCCGCAGCGCAAGGATTACCCGCTGGGCGGCATCCCCGTGGAGTACAAGGGCCACGAGATCCCGCCGGCGGACCAGAGGAGGGCGTACACGTGAGCGACCAAGCTGCGCCGAGTGTGGATCTGGCGGCGAAGGACCCGTCGCTGGGCCGTCGCACGTCGAGGGCCGACATCGAGGCCCTGGTCGCCTCCAAGGGCGGCGACTGGGACAGCCTGCTCGACGACATCGAGTACGCCGACTCCGAGCAGATCGTGCTCAACATGGGTCCCCAGCACCCGTCCACGCACGGCGTGCTCCGGCTGATCCTGGACATCGACGGCGAGACCGTCACCAAGGCTCGCGCGGTGATCGGCTACCTGCACACCGGCATCGAGAAGTCCACCGAATACCGCACGTTCTCGCAGGCCGTCCAGTTCCTGACGCGCGCCGACTACCTGTCGCCGACGTTCAACGAGACCTGCTACTGCCTGGCCGTGGAGAAGCTGCTGGGCATCGAGGTGCCGCAGCGCGCCACGATCATGCGGGTGCTGCTCATGGAGATCACCCGCATCTCGTCCCACCTGGTCGCCATCGCGACCGGCGGCATGGAGACGGGCGCGCTCACCGGCATGACGATGGGCTTCCGCGAGCGCGAAGAGGCGCTGCACGTGATGGAGCTGATCACCGGGCTGCGCATGAACCAGGGCTTCGTGCGCCCCGGCGGTGTCGCGCAGGACATGCCGCTCGGCTGGGAAGAGCGCCTGGACTACTTCATCGGCGTGATGAACAAGCGGCTGCCGGAGTACGACAACCTGCTCACCGGTCAGCCGATCTGGAAGGCGCGGCTCAAGGACGTCGGCTACCTGCCCCTGCAGGGCTGCCTGCAGCTCGGCGTCACCGGGCCGCCGCTGCGCTCGTCCGGGCTGGCCTGGGATCTGCGCAAGACAATGCCGTACTGCGGTTACGAGGAATACGACTTCGACGTGCCCACCACGACGAACTGCGACTCCTACGACCGCTACCTGCTGCGCGTCGCGGAGATGCACGAATCGCTGAAGATCATTCGTCAGTGCCGTGAGCGGCTGGCCGAGCCCGGCCCGGTGATGGTCGAGGACAAGAAGATCGGCTGGCCGGCGCAACTGTCGGTCGGGGCGGACGGCACCGGCAACTCGCTGGAGCACATCCGGCACATCATGGGCGAGTCCATGGAGGCGTTGATCCACCACTTCAAGCTGGTGACCGAGGGCTTCACCGTGCCGTCGGGGCAGGCGTACGCCGCCGTCGAAGGACCGCGGGGTGAGCTGGGCGCCCACGTCGTCTCGAACGGCGGCACGAAACCGTGGCGGGTGCACCTGCGCGACCCCGGCTTCGTCAACCTGCAGGCCGTGTCCGCCATGTGCGAGGGCGGCATGGTGTCCGACGTGGTCGTCGCGATCGCGTCCCTCGATCCAGTGTTGGGAGGTGTGGACCGGTGAGCAAGATCGCCCC
>JBIQMQ010000179.1:0-5305 GCA_044463185.1 Nakamurella lactea
CCGTGGCGGCTCATGTACGAATCGTACCGACCGCGGCCGAATCGCCCCGTGATCCGCCGCTGGTCAGGAATCGTAGAGCTGGGACTTGTCGAACTTGGCGCGCCTGCGGCCGGCGGCGGCCGGTGCCACCTCGGCCGCCCGGTCGGCGACGTCGGACGCCGGAGCGGCGGCATCGGCTGCCGGCTCCGGTTGGCGCGCCGTCGGCGCGGCCGTGGCGTCATACCCGGCGCTTCTCGCCTCGTGCCTGGAGGTGCCCACGGCCTCGTCGGATCGCGGTGGTCCGCCGTTCACGTAGATGTCGCCGTCGACGGGGTCGCGAAACTCGCGGTAGACGAAATAGCCGAACCCGAGGATCGCGATGGCACCGAACGAGAGCCATTGGATGGCGTAGGAGAAGAACGGGCGGCTGTTGTCCCCCTGCGGCAGCGCGATCGCGTCGATCACGCCGGGCGAGTCCTCGGTGAGCTGCAGGAAGCCGCGGTAGACCGGCCCGCCCGCCAGTCCCGGGATGGTGTTCAGGATGTCCGATCCGGCGGCGGTGTACGCCGTGTGGCCGTCCGGCACGGTCACCGGCGGCCGGCCCCGCGGATCGGTCTGGTCGGGCTGCACACGGCCGGTGATCGTCACCGTCCCGGTCGGCAACTCCGGGAGCCGCAGCGTCGACTCCTGCACCGCCTGGTACGGCACGTAGCCGCGATCGACCAGCACCGTGCCGGAGGCGGTGACGAACGGCGCGACCACCTCGTAGGCCGGCTGGCCGTCGTTGTCCTGCCGCAGCCGCACGTACGACTGGTGGTCCGCGTCGAAGTGCCCCGTCGCCGTGGCCAGCCGCCACCGCGTGTCGGCGCCGGGCTGCCGAGTGGTGGACAGCAGCTCGCCCACGTCGGCGGGCGGCGCGGCGACCGCAGCGGCCACCGCGGCCATCTGCGCGTCGTGTTCGTGGCTGCGGGAAAACTGCCACGGCGCCAGCAGGAAGTAGCAGGCCAGGGTGAAGGCGATCACGGCGATCTCCAGCGCGATCCACCGGGGAGTCGTCAGGAATCTCAGCCGCGACCACATCGGAGGGGCCTTATCCGGTAGCTGCTGCACGTCACCATTGTGTCCGAAACCGGTGGCGGGCTGTCAGACTGGTCGGGCCGGGCGGGCGCGGGTCCCGCGTCGGCTCGCGAGGCGAGGTGGTGGTGGCATGGCGGTGACGGTGGCCGACGTGAAGGCGGCGCTGGATGCGGCCTATCCGCCGCGGCTGGCCGAGGCATGGGACACCGCGATCGGGCTGGACTGCGGTGATCCGTCCGCCGAGGTGCACCGCGTGTTGTTCGCGGTCGACCTGGATCCGGCGGTGGTGCGGGAGGCCGTCCAGGTCGGGGCGCAGCTCATCGTCACCCACCACCCACTGTTGTTCCGCCCGGTGCAGACGATCGCCGCCGATACGGACAAGGGCGGGTTGCTGCACGCGTTGATCCGATCCGGGATCGCCCACATGGCCGCCCACACCAACGCAGACCGGGCCGTGGGCGGGGTGGGCGACGCGCTCGCCGATCTGTTGGGCCTGGCGGATACGTCGCCGTTGGTGCCGGCTGCGTCCGCCGTGGACCCGCGGGAGGGGCTCGGTCGCGTGGGCAACCTACCGACGCCGACGACGCTGCGCGAGTTCGCGGCCGAGGTGGCAGCCCGCCTGCCGGCTACTGCATGGGGCGTGCGTGCCGCCGGCGACGGCGAGCGGATCGTCCGGCGCGTTGCGCTGTGCGGCGGCTCCGGCGGCGGAGAACTCGCTGCAGCGACCGCGTCCGGTGCCGACGTCTACGTTACCTCCGACATCACCCATCATGTGGCGGCCGAGCATGTGGCCGACCCCAGGCGCCCCGCGCTGGTGGATGTCGCGCACTGGGCGGGGGAGTGGCCGTGGCTGCCACGCGCGGCCGCTGTGATCGACACGGCCTTCGCCGGCGCCGTCGCCACGGTCGTATCGACACTGCGCACGGATCCGTGGAGTCTCCGGGCGGGCGGCGGGTAAATGGACACCGCTGGGCGGCGGGTAACTGGACACCGCTGGGCGGCGGGTAACTGGACACCGCTGGGCGGTGAGGTGGACATCGGTGCCAGCGACCTGGTATGACGCAGTTCTCGCGCCGGTCCGCCTACGATCGCGATGAGCCCGACGATCGCGCTCTGACCGCCAACCCACCCAAGGAGTGGTGCTTGTGCCCACCGCAGACCTCGCCGCGCAACGCGCACTGCTGAAGCTTGCCGACACGGATCGCCTCGCGGATGCCGCCGCCCACCGGCGGGATGCCCTGCCGGAGCTCGGCATCATCGCCGACGGCACCCGCCGGGCCGCCGAACTCCGGGAGAAGGTGGCCCTGGAGGAGGCCGAGGTCGGCGACATCGACGCTGCGGCGCGCAAACTCGACGGCGAGATCGACTCGGTGCGGGCCCGGGCGGAACGCGACAAGGAGCGACTGGCCTCCGGCGCCGTGAGCCCGAAGGAGATGGAGAGCCTGCAGCACGAGATCCTCTCGCTGGCCCGGCGGCAGGAGACCCTCGAGGACGAGGCGCTGGAACTGATGGAGCGCCGGGAATCGGTGGCCGCGGCGCTCGAGGCGGTGCAGGGAGAACTGTCGGATCTCGCGGCCCAGGTGGACGGCGCGACCCTGCGGCGCGACGAGCAGTGGGCGGAGATCGACGCCGAACTGGCCCGGTACGCCGTGCAGCGCGCCGCCGTTGCCGGCGGGATCCCGGCCGATGTGATGGCCATCTACGAGCGGGTACGCGCGTCCGGGAAGGTGGCCGCCGCCACGCTGCAAGGCGATCGCTGCGGCGCGTGCAGCATGTCGCTGGACCGCGCATCGATCGAGGAGGTGCGGTCGGCCGCGGATGATCAGGTGCCGCGCTGCCCGGAGTGCAGTGCGCTTCTGGTGCGCAACCCGTAGCGTCCGGTGATGTCGTTCACCGGAAGGGCAGGCGAGCGCGGCGCACTGTTCCGCGCCGGCTCAGGTCGCCCTCGGTGCGCCGCCCGGCAGTTCCGTGTCCACGGCATGTCGTGACAGGTAGTCGTCGATCTCGGCCGGGGTGATCGGCTGCCATTCCCGCTTGGAGCTGTGGGGGCCCTCCAGCACGAGCCGCTCGGACAGCCACGGGTGGTGCAGGTCGAACGCCGGCCGCTCCGAGCGGATGCGGGGCAGGGCGATGAAGTTGTGCCGCGGCGGCGGCGACGACGTGGCCCACTCCAGCGAGTTGCCGTAGCCCCACGGGTCGTCAGCGGTGGTGATCTCGCCGAACCGCCACGATCGGAACGCGTTCCACACGAAGGCCAGCATCGAGGCGCCCAGCACGAACGCGAAGATCGTGGAGAACGTGTTCATGAACGTGAACCCGTCGGTCGGCAGGTAGTCCGGGTAGCGGCGCGGCATGCCCATGTTGCCCAGCCAGTGCTGCACGAGGAATGTGCCGTTGAAGCCGATGAACGTCAGCCAGAAGTGCAGCTTGCCCAGCGGCTCGTCCAGGAATCGGCCGGTGAACTTCGGGAACCAGAAGTACACCCCGGCGAAGGTCGCGAACACGATCGTGCCGAACAGCGTGTAGTGGAAGTGCGCCACGATGAAGTAGCTGTCCGTGACGTGGAAGTCGATGCCGGGCAGAGCAATGAGGACGCCGGTGAGGCCGCCGAACAGGAATGTGATGAGGAACCCGATGGCGAACAGCATCGGTGTTTCGAAGGTGATCTGGCCGCGCCACATGGTGCCGATCCAGGTGAAGAACTTGAGTCCCGTCGGGATCGCGATGAGCAGCGACATGAAGCTGAAGAAGGGTAGCAGCACCGCCCCGGTGGAGAACATGTGGTGCGCCCACACGGCCGTCGACAGCGACGCGATCGCGATGGTCGCGAAGACCAGGCCCCGGTAGCCGAAGACCGGCTTGCGGGAGAACACCGGGATCACTTCGGTGACGATCCCGAAGAAGGGCAGCGCGACCACGTAGACCTCGGGATGGCCGAAGAACCAGAACAGGTGCTGGAACAGGATCGCGCCGCCGTTGGCCGGGTCGAACACGTGCGCCCCGAAGTGCCGGTCCGTCTCCAGGCCGAGCAGCGCGGCGGTCAGCACCGGGAACACGATGATCACCAGGATCGACGTGATGAAGATGTTCCAGGTGAAGATCGACATCCGCCACATCGTCATGCCCGGCGCCCGCAGACAGATCGTCGTGGTGATCATGTTGACGCCGCCGAGGATGGTGCCGAGGCCGGAGACCGCCAGGCCCATGATCCACAGGTCGCCGCCCGGGCCGGGGGAGTTGATCGAGTCCGACAGCGGCGTGTAGGCCGTCCAGCCGAACGCGGCCGCGCCGCCCGGCGTCACGAAGCCCATCATCGCGATGGTGGCGCCGAACAGGTACAGCCAGTAGGAGAACGCGTTGAGCCGCGGGAACGCGACGTCCGGGGCTCCGATCTGGATCGGCAGGACGAGGTTGGCAAAGCCGAACACGATCGGGGTCGCGTAGAACAGCAGCATGATCGTGCCGTGCATGGTGAAGAGCTGGTTGTACTGCTCGTACGACAGGAAGTCCATGCCGGGGCGGGCGAGTTCGGCGCGCATCAGCATCGCGAGCAGGCCGCCGATCATGAAGAACGCCAGCGTGGTGACGACGTACATCATGCCGATCTGCTTCGGATCGGTCGTGCGCAGGTAGCTCAGGAACTTCGACCCGTGCGGGTGGCGCGACGGGGGCTGCGGGGCCTCGAGTCTCGGCCTGTTCAGGATTGCCGTCATCCCTACCTCCAGCGGCTATGCGCGGACGTGTAGGTCCGTAGTACGCCTGGTCGGGGCCCTACTGCAAGCACCGCACGGGTTTCCTGACAGAATGTCGCACTTTCGTGACGGCGATATCAGACGCGGCGGGGGAGGCCGGTTAACCGCGACCGTCGACCATGCGGCGCAGCGTCTCGATGCTGACCACCTGCAGGCCCTCCACGGCGGCCAGGTCGACGCGACCGCCGCGCCCGTCCGGCACTTCGTACATCCCGCCGGCGGCGCGCGCGGCGGCCACGGCGTTCAGCACCGAGCAGGGGTCCATGCGGCCCACCGGGATAGCGTCTTGAATCGATGTGACGCCGTTCCAAATGAAATGCAACATGCATTTCACTCTCCGCGCCGAATCCTGACCGGTCACCCTCAATATGGCCGACATACCAGATCCCGTGCGTAAAGGGGCGGGGCGAGGCAGCCTGTAAGCCGGGTTCTGTTCCCGGGCGCCTTGCGGCGATCCCGTTCGGCGACCATCCATCTCGGCCTGCCGTCGCCGGCAG
>JBIQMQ010000180.1:0-5293 GCA_044463185.1 Nakamurella lactea
CGGGCCATGAGTTTTCGCTTCCTCCTCTAGCGCGTGCAATCAGACCCGGCGCCGCTTCGGCGGGCGGGTGCCGTTGTGCGCTTGCGGGGTGACATCGGAGATGGCGCCCACCTCGAGGCCGGCGGCCTGCAGCGAGCGGATGGCGGTCTCGCGGCCGGAGCCGGGACCCTTCACGAACACGTCGACCTTGTGCATGCCGTGCTCGATCGCCTGACGGGCCGCATTCTCGGCGGCCATCTGCGCGGCGAACGGCGTGGACTTGCGTGAACCCTTGAAGCCCACGTGACCGGCCGAGGCCCAGCTGATCACGGCGCCGGTCGGGTCGGTGATGGACACGATCGTGTTGTTGAAGGTGCTCTTGATGTGCGCCTGGCCGTGCGAGACGTTCTTGCGCTCCTTGCGCCGGATCTTCTTGACCTGGCCGGCGGCTTGGCGTGACTTCGGTGGCATGTTCTTACCTGGCCTTCTTCTTGCCGGCGATGGTCTTCTTCGGTCCCTTGCGCGTGCGCGCATTGGTCTTCGTGCGCTGGCCGCGGACCGGCAGGTGACGGCGGTGCCGGATGCCCTGGTACGAGCCGATCTCCATCTTGCGGCGGATATCGGCCTGCACCTCGCGGCGGAGGTCACCTTCGATCTTGTATTCGCCCGCTTCGATCGCGTCGCGCAGGGCGGTGACCTGGTCGTCGGTCAAGTCCTTGCTGCGCAGATCCGGGCTGATGCCGGTGGCCTTGAGCAAGGCCAGGGACCGGGTACGCCCGATCCCGTAGATGTAGGTCAGTGCGACCTCCATCCGCTTGTCGCGGGGAAGGTCGACTCCGACGAGTCGTGCCATGAGGCGCGCTCTCCTTCGATGTCGGGAGGTGTCGGTCGCGTATCGTCCCGACCGTTTCGCCTATGACGGAACAGCGGGCCCCGGCCTCCGTCCGGGGGTGGACCGCCCGAGCCTTACGGCCCGGTTCGGTTGATGACGCGATGGGGGTACTGCACGTCCCCGCCGATACACCCGCGAACGGGCGCCGACGAGGGCTGCGTCACACTCAGCCTTGGCGCTGCTTGTGACGCGGGTTGTCGCAGATGACCATGACGACGGAGTGCCGGCGGATCACCTTGCACTTGTCGCAGATCTTCTTGACGCTGGGCTGGACCTTCATTGATCTCTCCTGGTGCCGGGCCTCGCTGCCCGTACGACGTGGGCGCGCTGGTTCACATGTCCTCGGCCGCGGCGGCGTCGCCGCGACAGGGGGCTGATGGTTACTTGTAGCGGTAGACGATCCGCCCGCGCGTGAGGTCGTACGGCGACAACTCCACGACGACGCGGTCCTCGGGCAGGATGCGGATGTAGTGCTGCCGCATCTTGCCGCTGATGTGGGCAAGCACCCGATGACCGTTCTCCAACTCGACTCGGAAAGTCGCATTGGGGAGCGGCTCGACCACTCGGCCCTCGACCTCGATGGCCCCATCCTTCTTGGCCATATCCTCCGCTATCTGCTCGCTATCGATTACTTCCAGCGCACCGCGGCCCACCTCGGTCGCGGGCTCTCGGACGCGCCCCCGCATTCCGGGGAACCGGAACGCGGGCAACTTTCACACGGAGGTGGCACCGGTTGGAAGCCGAACTAAGACAGCACAACAACCAGCACGACTACGCGCGCCAGCGGTTCACTGTACTCGCTTCCCGGCCGGGATGCCAATCGGCCCCGATGCCTCGGCGGGCGTCCGCGCCACCGTCCGTCGGCGTTCCGCTCACCCCACGAGATGGCCGATGAACCAGGTGGCCGCCGCGATCGCGGCCGCGCCGGGGAACGTGAACACCCACGCTCGCACCATGTTGACGGCGACCTTCCAGTTGACCGCAGACAGCCGCCGCGTCGCCCCCACGCCCATGATCGCTGCGGAGATGGCGTGCGTCGTGGAGATCGGCGCTCCCAGCCCGATCGACGCCCCGTACAGCACGCCGGCGCCGACGGTCTCGGCCGCGAAGCCCTGCGGCGGGTCCAGCATGACGATCTTGCTGCCCATGGTCCGCATGATCTTGAACCCGCCGGTGGCGGTGCCGATCGACAGCACACCGGCGCAGGACAGGAACACCCAGAGCGGGATCGACGGACCGGAATGCACGCCGGCGACGTTGAGCGCCAGCACCACGATGCCCATCGTCTTGGCGGCGTCCTGCATGCCGTGACCGAACGACATGGCGGTCGCCGACGCCCACTGGGCGTACCGGAATCCGCGGCGCGCCTTGGTCGGTGGCACACGGCGGAACGACCACATGATGCCCAGCATGACGACATACCCGGCGATGAACCCCACCAGCGGCGAGGCCACCATGGGGATCACGACCTTCTCGATGACGCCGCCCCAGAGCACGGTGGAGCCGGCAGCGAGGGCGGCGCCCACCATGCCGCCGATCAGCGCGTGCGACGAGGACGACGGCAGCCCCCACCGCCAGGTGATCAGGTTCCAGGCGATCGCGCCGACCAGGGATGCACTCACGACCAGCATGACCGCGTTGTCCGCCGGCAGGTCGATGATGCCGTGCCCGATGGTGGCGGCGACCTTGGCGCCGAAGAAGGCACCGATCAGGTTGCCCAGGGCGGCGATGGTCAGCGCGACCGCAGGCTTGAGCGCCCGGGTGGCGATGGAGACGGCGATGGCGTTGGCCGAATCGTGGAATCCGTTGGTGAACGTGAAGATGAGCGCAAGGGCAACCGTGATCACCAGAGCCGTCATGGCGGCGCTCAGCCCTCCGTGATCAAGACGGTCTCGACGGCCTCGGCGACCACCACGAAGGCCTCCACCGCGGCGGCCAGCTCGCCGGAGATGGCGTGCAGCTCGATGGCGTCCAGCGGGTCGATCTCGCCGCTGGTGAGTCGCACCAGCAGCAGCCGCCGGTGGAATTCGGCCTCGGCCGCGATCTGCTCGATCTTCTCGTGGTGGTGCTTGATGCCCTTGAGCTTGTGCAGCTTCGCGACGGCTTCCTCGGTGGTGGCACCGGCCTGGCGCAGCAGATCCGTCAGCGCGGCGAACTCCCCGGGCAGTTCCGCCGGGTCCAGCAGGTGCACCAACGCGCCGGCGGCCTCCAAATGGCCGACGACCTGGGCCAGCGACCGGGACAGGGCCTGGATCTCGGTTCGTTCGAACGGCGTGACGAAGCTGGCGCGCAGCGCCAGCAGGACGGCCCGGTATTCGCTGGCGCCGAGCTCCGCCAGGGCGGCCAGGCGCTCGGCGGCCGCGGCGCGTTCCGCGGGGCCGGCCGACGACGCGGACAGCTCGGCCAATTCGACCGAGGCCGCGTGGGCCGCGTGGGCCGCCGTGGAGAAGTGCCCGTAGTAGGCCTTCTCCTTGGGCTTGAGCTTCGCCATCTACGGACCCTTCCGCGTGTCCACTGTCTTCTTCGACGCCGGTGGCGTCGCCTTTCCGTGCCCGGGCTGCGCCGTCACGACGGGCCGCCCGGCACACCAGCGCCAGACGGCCTCACGATACGGGGTCGGTGCGGCATCCATCGAATCGTGCCGAGTCCGTCACACCGAACGGCCTCCGCGGCGGCATCGGGCGCCCGGTCAGGGCGCCGCGGGCGCCGTCGCCTCGGGCAGTACGGTGCAGACCGCCCCGGTCGTGTAGTCGCCGAGCAGGTCCAGCGTCTCGTCGCCCAGCGGGTTGACGCCGCGCCCGACGGCCAGCGAGTGACCGAGCAGTGCGTGCAGGCACTTGACCCGAGTGGGCATGCCGCCGGCACTCGCGGTGATGCCGAGGTCCTCGACGGCGTTGCGCACGGCGAGGTAGGCCTCATGCGCCCGGCGGTAGGCCGTGGCGAGGGCTGCGTCATGCTCGAGGCGCTCGGTCATGGTGCGCATCAGGCCGGCGGATTCCATCCGGCTGACCGCGGCCGTCAGCGCCGAGCAGCACAGGTAGAACATCGTCGGGAACGGGGTGCCGTCGGGCAGCCGCGGGGCGGTCTGCAGTACGGCCGGGATGCCGTGCGCGCAGCGGTAGGCGACGGCCAGCACGCCGCGCGCGGGGCGTCCCATCTCGCGCGCGAAGGCGTCCGCGTCGGCGCCGGTGAACGGCGTCAGACCGACCGGTTCCCCCCACATGTCCTAGCCCTCGGTGCCGCTGAGGGTGCTCCACAGCGAGCGGTACCAGGGTTGCGGGGCGTCGGGGTCCGCGGGCCGGTCGGTCGCCGCGTCCTCGGCGCCGTCCGGTGACGGCGGTGTCGTCGCGTCGCCGGCCGGTGTCTGGGGCTGCGTCACGCTCGGCGGCAACTTCACGACGTACACCGTGTCGCCGGGGGTGACGTACTGCAGCCGTCGCTTGGCCTCTGCGCGGATATAGGCCGGATCCTTCAGCGCGGCGATCTCGGCCTTGAGGTCGTCGATCCGCGTCTGCAGGTCCTGCTGCTCCGCCACGGCCTGCTGCTCGGCCGCCTGCTGCTGCAGGTAGCCGCGCAACGGGTAGGCCAGCGATAGCGCGACCACGGACAGCGCCAACCCCAGTGCCACGATCTGCCGGGTCAGCGGCGAGCGCACCACCGCGATGGCGCGGCGTCGCTGTCCGGCGCGGGGGGCCACCTGCCGGGTACTGCGCCGCCCCCCGGCGGCGTCGGCCGACCCGTCCCGTCGACCGCGGGCCGGCGCGGACACCCCGGCGCGGCGCGGGCGGCGGGTGGCCGACACCGAACGGGTCGTCCGGCGGGCGGAGCCGTCGGCGGCCGAGCGCGACGCGGCCCCGGAGCGGCGGGTGCCTGCTCCGGGGCTGCGGCCGCCCGGTCGTACCGACACGGTCAGGCGCCGGCCGTGAATCGGGGGAACGCCAGCTCGCCGAGGTACTGGGCGGCGTCGCCCAGGCCCTCTTCGATGCGCAGCAGCTGGTTGTACTTCGCCACGCGCTCGGAGCGGGCCGGGGCGCCCGTCTTGATCTGACCGCAGCCGGTGGCCACGGCGAGATCGGCGATCGTGGTGTCCTCGGTCTCTCCGGAGCGGTGGCTCATCATGCAGCGGTAGCCGGCGTGGTGCGCCAGCGTCACCGCGTCCAGCGTCTCGGACAGCGTGCCGATCTGGTTGACCTTCACCAGCAGCGCATTCGCGGCGCCGCGGGCGATGCCCTCCTCCAGCCGGTCCGGGTTGGTGACGAACAGGTCGTCGCCGACCACCTGGACCTGCTCGCCCAGCCGGGCGGTCAGCGCGATCCAGCCGTCCCAGTCGTCCTCGGCCAGTGGGTCCTCGAGCGAGACGATCGGGTAGTTGGCGACCAGTTCCGCGTAGTAGTCGGTCATCTGCGCGGCGGTCTTGGCCGC
>JBIQMQ010000181.1:0-5273 GCA_044463185.1 Nakamurella lactea
GGCGACCTTGCCGCCGATCAGCACGTCGGTGGCGCGGTTGATGCCGTCGATCAGCGAATGCCGCACCCCGTACTTGTTGTCGAACTTGGACTTGGTGACGGAGTCGTTCACGTTGATGGCCGGGAACAGCAGTTCCCCGGCGGCGGCGAGCTGGTAAAGCCGGTGCACGCCGGTCGTGGTCTCCTCGGTGACGCCGCGGATCTCGGCGGCGGCGCGCGTGTAGAACGTCGCGTCGGCGGCCAGCGAGGCCCGCAGCGTCTCCAAGATGACGCGGTACTCGTCGGAGACGGATTGGTCGTCGTCGTCGACACTGGGCACGACGCCGGCCTTCTCGTAGCCCACGCCCTTGTGCACCAGCAGCGTCGCGTCGCCGCCGTCGTCCAGGATCATGTTCGGCACGCCGCCGGGATTGTCGGCCGTGGCCGGCCAATGCATCATCTGCTCGGTGCACCACCAGTACTCAGGCAGGCTCTCGCCCTTCCAGGCGAAAACCGGTACGCCCTGCGGGTTCTCGGGCGTTCCGTACGGTCCGACGACGACCGCGGCGGCCGCGTGATCCTGGGTGGAGAAGATGTTGCAGGAGGCCCAGCGGACCTCGGCGCCCAGGCTGACCAGGGTCTCGATGAGCACTGCCGTCTGCACGGTCATGTGCAGGCTGCCGGAGATGCGGGCACCGGCCAGCGGCAGCACGTCCGCGTACTCGCGGCGCAGCGCCATGAGTCCGGGCATCTCGTTCTCGGCGAGCTGGATCTCCTTGCGGCCGAAGTCGGCCAGGGACAGGTCCGCGACCTTGAAATCGAGGGCGCCGACGCGGTCGGCGGTCGGGGTGGGTGCGGACATCAGGGCACTCCTTCGTGCGGCGATTCTGTGCGTCTTCGCGGGTCGCGGCCCGACATCGCCGTGGCGCCGGGCGGCGCGGTGTGTCGGATTCGGACCGTCGATCAGCCTACCGGGCCGAATCGGGCCGCACCGACGAGCGGACCGCAGGCGCCGCCGTGCTCAGGCGTGCAGCGCCGAGCGCACCTCGTCCACCGTGCGGGCGGCGGCGTCGCGCAGGCCGAGCAGGGACGGTCCGGCGCGCAGGATGCTGCGGCTCGCGGTCGGCAGCACGTTCCCGCGTGCCGCACCGAATACTCGGGCGAGGTCGGCCGCGGTCGCCCCCTGCGCGCCGATACCCGGCGCCAGCAGCGGGCCGTTGACGGCGACCAGGTCCGCGGAGATGTCGCTGACGGTGGCACCGACGACCAGGCCGATCGAGCCCATCGGGTCGGCCCCGGCGTTGATCTCGGCGGCGGCGGCAGCGATCTGGGAGGACAGCGTCACCCCTGCGTCGGCGGGGGTCCGCGCCAACTGGATCGACGCGCCCTCGGGGTTGGAGGTGCGGCAGAGCACGAAAAGGCCCCGGCCGCCGGCCAGCGCCGCGTCGATCGCGGGTCGCAGCGAGCCGAAGCCGAGGAACGGCGAGACCGTGAGGGCGTCGGCAGCCAGCGGCGACCCGTCGGTGAGGTAGGCGGAGGCGTAGGCGGCCATCGTCGATCCGATGTCGCCGCGCTTGGCGTCGAGCAGCATCAGCGCCCCGGCCGCGCGGCCCTGCGCGAGGACCTTCTCCAGCACGGCGACGCCGGCCGAGCCGAACGCCTCGAAGAACGCCGACTGCGGCTTGAGGACGGCGACCCGCTCGGCCAGGGCCTCGACGACGGTCCGGGCGAACCGCTCCAGACCGGCCGGTGTCGTCTCCAGCCCCCAGTCGGCCAGCAGCGTCGGGTGCGGGTCGATGCCGGCGCACAGCGGGCCACGGGCGTCCAGGGCGGCGGCCAGGCGCGCGCCGAACGGGATGGGCGTCATCGGTCTGCCTTTCGTCGGTGCGCGTCGTGCGTCGTGACAGGTCGCGGCTCATCGCGTGCCGTCGATCGGGGGCGGTTCACGCCCCATTCGCCCCTTTAACGCCGAGGGACTCGGACTTCCGGACGGCGCGCACGATGGCGCGGTTCAGGCCGGGCCCCCGGTAGAGCATGCCGGTGTAGAGCTGGACGAGCACCGCCCCGGCGTCGAGCAGGGCGAGCGCGTCGTCCGGCGTGGTGATACCGCCGACGCCGATCACGGGCAGGTCGGTGTGCCGGGACACGAAGCGCACCACCTCCAGGGAGCGGGGCGCGAGTGGGCGTCCGGACAGGCCGCCGGCCTCCATGGCCACGCCGCGGTCGCCCGCCGCCAGCCGCGTCCGCGCCACCGTGGTGTTGGTGGCGATCACTCCGGCGATACCGCGGTCGTGGCACACCTCCAGCACGTCGGCGATGGCGTGCTCGTCCAAGTCGGGTGCGATCTTCACCAGGATCGGCACCGGGGTTCCGCCCGGCCGCTGCGCCGATGCCCCGCCACCGGCGACGGTCGCCCGCGCCAGCGCCGCGGCCTCCCCGGTGAGCGCGGCGAGCAGCGCGTCCAGTGCCGCCCGGTCCTGCAGGCCGCGCAGGCCCGGGGTGTTGGGCGAGGAAACGTTCACCGCGATGTAGTCGGCGTGGCCGTGTAGGGCGCGCAGCGAGGCGAGATGGTCGTCGATGACGGCGTCGGTGCGTTCCACCGGCACGGCCTTGGACTTGCCGATGGAGATTCCGAGGGGCACTCCGATCGAGCCGGTACGCGTACAGGTGGCGGCGAGTGCCGCGGCACCGGCGTTGGGAAATCCCATCCGGTTGATCACGGCCTCCGAGTCGCGCAGCCGGAACACTCGGGGCTGTGGGTTGCCCGGTTGCGACATCGCGGTGACCGTGCCCGCCTCGACGAATCCGAAGCCCAGCGCGGGCCAGCCGGCCAGGGCCAGCCCGTCCTTGTCCGCACCGGCGGCCAGACCGACCGGGTTGGGGAAGCGCAGCCCGAGCACGTCGCGGGGCGCGGATGATGCCGCGAACATCCGTGCGAGCGGTGCCAGAAGGAGCCGGTGGCGCGACACGCGGGCGAGCGTGGCGACCGTGCGGTGATGCGCGATCTCGGCGTCGCCGTGGCCCTGCCGGAACAGCACCGGCCGCGCCACGTACCGGTAGCCGGCGTCGAGGATGTTCACGCGGCACCGACCGCGGCAGGGACCGTGCGGTCACCGGCATCGACGGACCCGTCGGCGGCCCGACCGGCCGCCAGCAGCGCATGCCAGGTCTGCAGCGGCGCGACCCCCACGTCGCCACGGATCGCGGACTCGATGCCTTGGATGGCCGCGGCCGCCCCGGCGACTGTCGTGACGCACGGGATGTCGGCGGCCACGGCGGCCGTGCGGATCTCGTAGCCGTCGGTCCGGGTGCCGGAGTGCCCGTACGGGGTGTTGATCACCAGGTCGACCTGCCCGGCGCGGATCAGCTCGACGATGTTCGCCGCTCCCCCGTCCCGCGAGGACGACTGGTAGTGCTTGGGCACCACCTCAACGTCCATGCCGTTGCGCCGCAGCATCGCGGCGGTGCCTTCGGTGGCCACCACGGTGAACCCCAGGTCGGCGAGCCGCTTGGCCGGGAACACCATGGCGCGCTTGTCGGAGTTGGCCACCGACACGAACACCGTCCCGGATGTGGGCAGCGACCCGTAGGACGCCGTCTGCGACTTGGCGAAGGCCGGCCCGAATGCGGCGTCGAGACCCATCACCTCCCCGGTGGAGCGCATCTCCGGGCCGAGCACGGTGTCCACCCCGGTGCCGTCCGGCCGCCGGAACCGGTGGAACGGCAGCACGGCCTCCTTCACCGCGACCGGCGCATCGGCAGGCAGCGTGCCCCCGTCACCGACCGCGGGTAGCAGCCCTTCCTCGCGCAGCGACGCGATGGATGCGCCGGCCATCACCCGGGCCGCCGCCTTGGCCAGCGGCACCGCCGTCGCCTTGGACGTGAACGGCACCGTGCGCGACGCCCGCGGATTGGCTTCCAGGACGTACAGGGTCTGGCCCTTGAGCGCGTACTGCACGTTCAACAGGCCGCGCACCCCGCAGCCGAACGCGATCGCCTCGGTGTACTCGCGCACCAGCGCGATCTCCGCGGCGCCCAAGGTGATCGGCGGCAGCACGCACGCCGAATCGCCCGAGTGCACCCCGGCCTCCTCGATGTGTTCCATCACCCCGCCCAGGAACACCTCGTCGCCGTCGCACAGGGCATCGACGTCGATCTCGATGGCGTCGTCCAGGAAGCGGTCGATCAGCACCGGGTGGTCCGGGGCGACGAACGCGGAGCGGGAGATGTAGTCCTGAAGCGCTGCGGCGTCATACACGATCTCCATGCCGCGGCCGCCGAGCACATAGGACGGCCGCGCCAGCACCGGGTATCCGATGCCGGCGGCCACGGCGCGCGCCTCGTCCAGCGAGCCGGCGGTACCGAACGCCGGCGCCGGCAGCCCGGCGCTGGTGAGCAGCGCACCGAAGCGTCCGCGGTCCTCGGCCAGGTCGATGGAGTCCGGGCCGGTGCCCAGGATCGGGACACCGGCCTGCGCCAGCTCCTCCGCCAGTTTGAGGGGCGTCTGCCCGCCGAGCGTGACGATCACGCCGGCCACATCGCCCGACTCCCGTTCCGCCGCAATCACTTCCAGCACGTCCTCGGCCGTCAGGGGCTCGAAGTACAGCCGGTCGGAGGTGTCGTAGTCGGTGGAGACGGTCTCCGGGTTGCAGTTGACCATCACGGCCTCGAAACCGGCGTCCCGCAGCGCCATCGCGGCGTGCACGCAGGAGTAGTCGAACTCGATGCCCTGGCCGATCCGGTTCGGCCCGGAGCCGAGGATGATCACCTTGCGGCGCTCGTCCTGGGGTTCGATCTCGGATTCGGCGTCGGGGTCGGATTCGTAGGCCGAGTAGTGATACGGGGTCACCGCATCGAACTCGGCGGCGCACGTGTCCACCGCCTTGTACACGGGGCGCACGCCGAGTTCGAAGCGCAGCGCCCGCACCGCCTGCTCGGAGCCGAGTGCGGTATCCCCCGCGGCGGCGCGCAGCGCCGCGATCTGCCGGTCGGACAGGCCCGTCCGCTTGGCCCGGCGCAGCAGCTCGGCGTCCACCGCCGGGGCGCTGCGCACCTGGTCGCCGACGGACACGATCAGCGCGATTTGGTCGATGAACCACGGGTCGATGCCGCCGGAGGCCTGGGAGACCTGCTCGGTCGTCGCGCCGAGGGCCAGTGCGCGGGCGGCGTCGTACAACCGGCCGTCGGTGGGCACCCGTAGCGATTCCAGGATGGAGTCGAGAGTCTCTGTCGGATCGCGCTTCTCGGTCCAGAAGCCCGCGGCCGCGGTCTCGGTGGAGCGCATCGCCTTGCCCA
>JBIQMQ010000182.1:0-5232 GCA_044463185.1 Nakamurella lactea
CCATCACCGACGAGATGCTGCTGGCGGCGGCCGAGGCGATCGCCGACGAGGTGTCGCCCGAGCAGCTCAACGCGTCGTTCATCGTGCCGAGCGTGTTCGACGACCGGGTGGCCCCCGCGGTGGCTCAGGCGATCGCGCAACTCGCCCGCCGCGAGAGCGAGACCAAGCACTAGCGATGGAGATCGGCGTGGTCGGTGCCGGCATCGTCGGGCTTGCTGTGGCCCGGGCGATGGCCGGCGCCGACCCGTCCGCCCGCGTCACGGTGCTGGAGAAGGAGAACGATCTCGGTCGGCACCAGACCGGTCACAACAGCGGCGTGGTGCACGCGGGCCTCTACTACGCCCCGGGGTCGCTGAAGGCGGAGCTGTGCGCCCGCGGCCGCGGCATGATGCGCGAGTACTGCGCCGAGAAGGGCATTGCCTTCGACGAGACCGGCAAACTCGTGGTCGCCGTCACCGCCGACGAGGTGCCGGGGCTGAAGGAGATTCAGCGCCGCGCGACGGCCAACGGCGTGCCCGACCTTGCGTGGATGACGCCGCAGCAGATGCTCGAGGTCGAACCGCATGTGCGGGGCGTCGCCGCACTGCATTCGCCG
Source organism: Nakamurella lactea (assembly GCA_044463185.1). GTDB lineage: Bacteria > Actinomycetota > Actinomycetes > Mycobacteriales > Nakamurellaceae > Nakamurella > Nakamurella lactea_A. The sequence goes on from JBIQMQ010000182.1 coordinate 596, forward strand.
CACACCGCGGTGGTGGACTTCCGCCGGGTGGCGCGCGCCGTGGCGGACGACGTGCGCGAGTCCGGCGGCTCACTCGTGTTCGGCGCCGAGGTGCGCGCGATCCGCCGGGTGCGCGGTCGGATCGCCGTGCTGGCCGGCGATCAGGTGTTCCGGTTCGACCGGCTGGTGATCTGCGCCGGCCTGCAGTCCGACCGGCTGGCGATGGCCGCGGGGTACGACGCCGATCCTCGCATCGTGCCGTTTTTGGGCATGTACTACCGACTGGTGCCGTCGGCGCGAGATCTGGTGCGCGGCTTGATCTATCCCGTTCCCGACCCGCGATTCCCGTTCCTCGGCGTGCACCTGACTCGCACCGTGCACGGCGAGGTGCTGGTGGGCCCCAACGCGGTGCTCGGCCTCTCGCGGGAGGCGTACCGGGCGCTTGGGGTGAACCTGAAAGACGTGGCGGCCACGCTGGCCTGGCCCGGCTTCCGTGCGCTGGCCCGGCGCTATTGGCGTTCCGGCGTCGACGAGATGCTGGGTGCCGTCAGCAAGCGCCGGTTCCTGGATGCGGCTCGCCGCTACGTTCCGGAGCTCTCCGGAGCCGATTTGGTTCGCGCCCCGCTCGGCGTGCGAGCCCAGGCGGTGGCCCGGGACGGCTCCCTAGTGGACGACTTCGCGCTCGGCGAGAGCCGCGGCATCGTCGCGGTCCGCAACGCGCCGTCACCGGCTGCTACCTCGTCGTTTGCGATCGCGGAGTACGTGGCGCAGAGGGTGCTGAATATTCAGTAGACAAGTGTTCAGTATACCTTGACACTTCTTGTGATGGGCGTCATGATGTCCCCTAAGACGCAGGTCCCGCGCCCGCGAGCTACGTGAATCCCGCAGCTTCAGCCCGTGCGAGAGTGCAATACGTCTGCCCCCGGCGCAGTACCGCTGCGCCAGCTCACCCGGTGCCCCAGCTAGGGGCCTAACGCTATCCACGACCGGCGCCGTGCGACCTGCACTCGATCGGCGCCAGACACTGCCTGGGAGGCATCATGCCGGATATCCGGAAACCTGTACTCGTCGTCGGCGGCAGCCTGGTCGGACTGACCACCTCCGCCTTGCTCGGCGCCCAGGGCGTCGACTCGCTCGTGGTGGAGCGGCACTCCGGCACCGCGATCCACCCCAGGGCGGCGTCATTCCATCAACGCACCATGGAGATCTTCCGCAGCATCGGGATCGACAAGAAGGTCGAGGAGGCCGCGGATCTCGAGTTCGTGCAGCGCGGCGCCATCATGGCGGTCGAGACGCTCGCCGGCAAGGAGCTCGCCTACTTCCAGGAGAACTACAACGCCGGTGTCGAACACCTGAGCGCGACGCCGCGACTGTTCATCACCCAGATCGGGCTGGAGCCCATCGTCCGAGACCGTGCCCGCGAGTTCGGCGCCGACATCCGTTTCAACACAGAGCTTGTCGAGTTCACCGAGAAGGATGACGGAATCTTCGCGACGATCCGCAACCGGGCGGACGGTTCCACCCAGACCGTGCACGCGGACTACCTGGTCGCGGCGGACGGCGCGCACAGCTCGATCCGCGAGCAGGTCGGCATCCCGCTTGCCGGGCGCGGAACGTTTGCCAACTGCATCACCATCTACTTCAAGTCCGATGTGCGCGAGATGATCGGCGACCGCAACCTGAGCGTCATCTACGTCAACCACCCCGAGTTCCTGGCGTTCTTCCGGTTCTCCATCACGGCGGACTCGGGCTTCCTGGCGGTCTTCTCCACCAAGACGGCGGACGGCGGCAAGGACACCAACGTCAGCGCGGACCTCAGTACCGAGCGGCTCACCTACTTCGTGCGGACCGCGCTGGGCGCCCCGGATGACTGGCCCATCGAGATCGAGAACGTGCAGGAGTGGGAAGCCTCCGCCGGGTGGGCCAGCGCGTTCCGCAAGGGCCGCGTGCTGCTGGCCGGCGACAGCGCCCACACCATGCCCCCCACCGGCGGTTTCGGCGGCAACACCGGCATCGCGGACGCCCACAACCTGGCGTGGAAGCTGGCGCACGTGCTGCACGGCACCGCGGGCCCGGAGCTGCTGGACACCTACGACGCCGAGCGGCGCCCGAACAGCGCCCTGGTCGCCGAGCAGGCCTACGCCCGCTACGTGGCGCGGCTGGACCCGGATCTGCCGAAGGACAACCTGGCCGAAATGCTGGACGACGCTGCCATCGAGCTGGGCGCCGTGTACGGTTCGTCCGCCGTCGTTCCGGAGGCGTCGGACCTGCCCGATACCCACAATCCGCGCACCGGAACACTTCTCGTCGGCTCGCGGGCCCCGCACGTGTGGCTGACCAAGGACGGCGAGAAGATGTCGTCGCTGGATCTGGTGCAGCGCGGCTTCCTGCTGCTGGCCGGCTCCGACGGCGCCGCCTGGTCCGACGCCGCCGCGGCCGTGGCGGCCGAACTGGGCGTGCCGATCGCCGCGGTGGCGATCGGCCAGGGCGGCGTCACCGACGCCGACGGCACGTTCCACGACGTGTACGGCATCGAGCCCGGTGGCGCGGTGCTGATCCGGCCGGACGACATCGTCGCGTGGCGCAGCGTCGGCGGCGCCGACGACCCCGCCGCCGAGCTGCGGACCGCCATGACGACGGTGCTGGCCGTTCCGGCCCACGCGATGAACTGACCGATGCCATGAGCTGAGCCCCCGGGGGCAGCGGCGTCACGTGCGCCGCTGCTCCCGTCGGCGGCGCGCCGATCGCACCGATCGCACCCTTGGACGGGCGCCGAAAGCTCGCACTTGTGGCGCACCCTCGAACCGGCGCCGAGCGCCCGCGCGGATTGCGCCCCGATCGCACGGATAGCGAGAGCCCCCGCCCGGAAACCGGGCGGGGGCTCTCGTCGGTTCGCGGCGGTCAGGTCGCCGCCGGCTACGCCTGGCCGTCACCCTTGCGGTACTGGTACGGGTTCGTGAGGATCTCGGTCTCCGGGATGTCCGGGAACATGCCGCCGTTCCAGGTCTCGTCGCCGAGCTGGCCCCGCAGATAGCCGACGGTGTCCTCGATATCGGACTTGACCGAGGCAAGGTTGCCGGCCACCAGCTTGCCGTCCAGCTTCACCGGCTCGCCGCCCACCAGCACGGTGTGCACGTCGCCGCGGCCCGCCTGGTACACGACGTGGCCGTACGGGTTGATGATCGGGGTCATCGTCGGCGAGTCGTCGTTCTTGACGAGCACGACGTCGGCGAGCTTGCCCGGCTCCAGGCTGCCGACCTGGTCCCACTTGCCCAGCGCCTTGGCGCCGCCGCGGGTAGCCCAGTCGACGACGTCTTCGACCCTGAGCTGCAGGTGCGTGACGGTCTCGCCCTTCGCGTGCGCCAGGTGGTGCTCCATGGCGCGGTCGGCGCCGATGGTGGCGCGCATCGCGGAGAACATGTCCGCACTCATCCACACGCTGGTGTCGATGGACAGCGACGGCTGGATTCCGTGGCGGCGGATCCGGCTGGACGGCGGGTAGCCCTGGCCGCAGGTGTCCTCGCTCTCGGTGGCCAGCGACACCACGCCGCCGGTCGCCGCAATCATGGCCAGGGAGTCGTCGCTGAGTGAGGCGCAGTGCACGTACACCGTGCCGGGCTCCATGACACCCGCGTCGTACATCTCCTTGACGCCGGCGTCGTTGGTGGCGCCCCAGACACCGGCGTGCGTGGTCACCGTGACGCCGAGGTCCTTGGCGACCGCGAAGGCGGGCTTCTCCGGGAAGGCCGGGTCCTCCGGCACGTCGAACGCGACCTGAGCGCCGAACATCTGCGCATCGTCGCGGGCCGCCTCGATGATGCGGCGCACGGCCGGGTCGGCCGTCCACTGCGCCGGCGGGGCGGTGATGTTGCCGTAGGCCAGGATGTACCGGCCGGGGGAGGTGCGCAGCGCGTCCAGCGCGGCCTCGCCGTGCTCCGGGGTGCGCAGTCCGTGCGACCAGTCGACGCTGGTGGTGACGCCGGATTCCACCGCGTCCAGCGCGGAGAGCCGATTGCCCGCGGCGACGTCCTGCGGCCGGAACTTCATGCCGTGTTCCAGGTAGTACCAGACGAAGTACTGGGTCAACGTCCAGTCCGCGCCGTACGCGCGCATCGCGGTCTGCCACATGTGCCGGTGGGTGTCGATCATGCCGGGCATGAGAATGCCGCCGCTGGCGTCGATCTCGGCCGTGCCGTCCGGAACCGCGAGGTCCGGGCCGACCTGCGCGATCTTCCCGTCGACGACGAGCACGTCGCCCCGGGGGATGACCGTGTGGGCATCGTTCATCTGCAGCACAATCCCATTGCGGAACACAATGGGCTGGCCGGGTTTGATGTCGGTGGGTGCTGACATGCGCCGCTGAACCTCCTGGGTCTAATCCGCGGCGAACGGTGCGGCGAAGCGCGGGTTCGCGGGCGGTCCGAGTCGTTGTGACCGATTCGGCAATGGGTATTAGCGGCGATGTTAATTTATACTGAACAGTTCATCAAGACCCAAATATGGCGGCGGTCACTGTTTCTTATCGCGCCGTTCCTCGCCTCCGCTACGGCCGACCCTCGCTGCGCTCGCGTCGACCTGCACTGCGGCTTCGTCACGGCGTACCTATCGCGCCGTTCCTCGCCTCCGCTACGGCCGACCCTCGCTGCGCTCGCGTCGAC
>JBIQMQ010000183.1:0-5222 GCA_044463185.1 Nakamurella lactea
GGCGATCACGTTGCCGTCGGCGTCGGTGATCGTCGTGCGCAGCGGCATCTTCGCCATGTCCATGAGCGTGGTGTCCGCGGTTTCGACGGCGCCGGTCACCTTGTTCGCGGCCAACCCGGCCCCCATGGCCATCGGCAGCAGCAGCCCGGCAAGCAGCACGCCCGCCATCACGCTCGCGATGAGCAGCTTCGCCAGTCCGCCGAATACCCGCACTCGATAAAGAGTACCGGCATTCGGTGGGCGGCCGGCTGGTGCGAAGTGGTTACGGCGCCAGCACCGCCGCGAGCGTGCGCAGCCCGGCGAGGTCGTGCACATCGGTGGGCAGCGCGGGCACGGGTATGACGCCGACCTCGGGGCGCGCCCCCTCGAACCGCGCTCGCATCCGCAGCTCTTCTGCGTACAGCGCCACCTGATCGGCGTGCAGCTGCAGGGCCGCCCGGGCCAGCACCCGCGCCTTGGCCCGGGAGGTGTCGGCCACCGCCGATTCCAGTGCCGACGCGTCCAGCTTGGGCGGCAGCTCCACCAGCGGCGGGTGCGTGCGGTTGAGCACCAGCCCGGCCAGCGGCATGTGCTCCGACAGCAGCCGGTCGGCGAAGTAGGCGGCCTCCCGCAGCGCATCGGCCTGGCAGGTGGCCACCACCACGAACGAGCTGCCCGGGTCGCGCAGCAGCGCATAGGTGGTCTCGGCCCGGGCGCGGAATCCGCCGAACATGTCTTCGAAGAGCTGCACGAACCGGGCCGCGTCGGTCAGCATCTGCCCGCCGATCACAGCCGTGACCGCCTTGGCGAACAGCGTGAATCCGACGCCGACGAGTTTCATGACGCCGCGGCTGGGCGCGGCCAGCAGCCGGATCATGCGGCCGTCCAGGAACGCGGCAAGCCGCTGCGGCGCGTCCAGGAAGTCCAGGGCCGAGCGGCTGGGCGGCGTGTCCACCACGATCAGGTCGTAGGTGCCGGTGGCGGCGAGCTGCCCCAGCTTCTCCATGGCCATGTACTCCTGGGTGCCGGAGAACGATGACGAAATGCTGCGGTAGAACGGGTTCGCCATGATCTGCGCGGCCCGTTCTGGGCTGGTGTGCGCCGAGACCATGTCATCGAACGTGCGACGGGTGTCCAGCATCATCGCCCACAGCTCGCCGCGCGCCTGCGCACCGAGATCCACCCGCCGCGGGGTGTTGTCCAGCTCTGCCAGACCTAGCGACTGGGCCAGCCTCCGGGCCGGGTCGATGGTCAGTACGGCCACGGTGCGGCCGGCGTCGGCGGCGCGCACCGCCATGGCCGCCGCGGTCGTGGTCTTGCCGACTCCGCCGCTGCCGCAGGTGACCACGATCTTGGTGGCCGGGTCGTCCAGCAGCGCGCCGGCGTCGAACGGCGGGGCGGTGGGATGCGTCATGCCGGAAGCCCTTCCGCCGCAAGGAGTTCCGCCAACTCGTACAGCTCGCCGAGCTCCACGCCGTCGGGCATCGCCGGCAGGTCGACGAAAGGCAGGCCGGTAGTGGCGAGTTCCGCGCGGCACCGGGCCTCGTCGGCGGTGCGCTCGGCGTAGCGGCGGATCACATCGGCGAACGCCGTCAACGTCGCGCCGGTGGCGGTGACGCCGTGCGCGGCCAGACCCTTGCGCAACGCCGCGGTGTCCACTGTGCCGGCCTCCGCCTCGGCGAGGAGCGTCTCCGGCAGCCGGCGCGGGGGGACCTGGTTGACGACGATCGACCCGACCGGCAGGTCCGCCGCGCGAAGCTGCCCGATCGCCTCGATCGTCTCGGTGACCGGCATGTCCTCGAGCAGCGTCACCAGGTGCACCGCTGTCTGCTCGGAGTGCAGCAGCGCACTGACGCCGCTGGCCTGGCTGTGGATCGGGCCGCGCCGCGCCAGGTCCGCCATCGCAACGGTGACATTCAGGAACGTCACCACCCGTCCGGTCGGGGGCGCGTCCACGACGACTGCGTCATACACGGGTGTGTCGCCGCCGCGGGTGACGGTCTCCTTGATCTTCCCGGTGATCAGCACGTCGCGCAGTCCCGGTGCCAGGGTGGTGGCGAACTCGACGGCGCCGAGCCGCTTCAAGGTGCGCGCCGCGATGCCCAGGTTGTAGAACATCGCGAAGTACTCCATCAGCGCGGCCTCGACGTCGATGGCCAGCGCCCGCACCTCCCCGCCGCCGGGGGCCAGCGCGATACGGCGCTCCTCGTAGGGCAGCGGGGGCAGGTCGAAAAGCTGTGCGATCGCCTGGCGTTCCTCGGTCTCCACCAGTAGGACCCGCTTGCCGCCGGTGGCCAGCGCGAGTGCCAGGGCGGCCGCGACCGTGGTCTTCCCGGTGCCGCCCTTGCCGGTGACGATGTGCAGCCGGACGGGCGAGCGGGCCGTCGTCATAGCGTCCATGGTGCCCTGGTCAACTGGCCATCGCCATCACGACGATCGCCATCGCGGGCAGCGCCAACAAGATCAACGCCAGCCACAGCGGCGAGAACAGGACGATGAGGAAACCGGCCGGAACGGCGCACGCGGGCGCGATCAGCAGCTTCTTGTGCTTCGCCAGGCGCCAGCCGCGCCGCTCGCGCAGCGAGTCGTACCACAGCAGCGTCAGGACGGTCAGCAGGATCGCCTCGAGCGCCGCCGTCGCCCACTGCCACCACGCCATGGGGCGTAAGCGTATCGGCACGCTGGTGTGGGCGCTCGATCGCCCGCGACCTACAGTGAGCCGTAACGCACCCCCTGCCGCCTCGACCCGCGGGTCCGGTGCCTGGCGGGTTCGACGGCCCGCAGGCGTGATGCCCACGGTCCGATTCCCGCAGGGCGGGTGCCCGCAGGTCCGGTGCCCCGCGGGTTCGATGCCCCGTAGGTTCGATGAAGGAGAAACCATGAGTGTCCGATCCACGCTCGCCGAGCTCGGCGTCACGCTGCCCACCCCCGCCGCCCCGGCCGGCTCCTACGTGCCCGCGGTGCGCACCGGGAACCTGATCTTCACCGCGGGCCAGGTGCCGTTCGTGGACGGGAAGCTGCCGACGACGGGCAAGGTCGGCGCCGAGGTGAGCCCGGAGGAGGCCGCCGCGCTGGCCCGGATCAGCGCGATCAATGCGCTCGCCGCCGTCGCGGCCCTGGTCGACGTCGACGACGTCGTGCGGGTGGTGAAGGTGGTCGGCTTCGTCGCCTCCGCCGAGGGCTTCACCGGCCAATCCGGCGTGGTCAACGGCGCCTCCGACTTCTTCGTGGAGGTGTTCGGCGAGGCCGGCAAGCACGCCCGCTCCGCCGTGGGCATGGCCGAACTGCCGCTCGGTTCCCCGGTCGAGGTCGAGATCGTGGTGGAAGTCAAGCCGGGTGCCTGACCGTGTCCGTACTGCCGCCCGGTGACGTGCCGATCCGGCCCGCGTCGTCGGTGATGCTGGTGCGCGACGCCGCCTCGGGGCTGGAGGTCTTCACGCTGCAGCGGGTCACCCAGATGGCGTTCGCCGCGGGCATGACGGTGTTCCCGGGTGGCGGCGTCGACCCGCTGGACGCCGACGACGCGATCCCGTGGGCCGGGCCGGGCGCCGCCTGGTGGGCGGAGCGGCTGCGCCTGGACGCGGCCGTGGCGCGCGGCCAGGTGGTGGCGGCGGTCCGCGAGCTGTACGAGGAGACCGGTGTGCTGCTCGCCGGCCCGGAGGCCGCCGTGGACAGCGAGTATGACGCCGTTCGCGCCGCGGTGGCGGCGCACCAGGTGAGTCTGGCGGCGCTGCTCAGGGAACGCGGGGCGCGGCTGCGCGCGGATCTGCTGCGCCCGTGGGCCCGGTGGATCACGCCGCCCGGGCTGCCCCGCCGATACGACACGTTCTTCTTCGTCGCGGCGCTGCCGGCGGGGCAGCGCGCGGATTGCGTCACCACCGAGGCGATATCCGGCGGGTGGCACCGGCCGGCCGAGGTGCTCCGCGCCGGTGAGCGCGGCGAGGTCGGGCTGATGCCGCCGACCGTCGCCATGCTGGCCGACCTGGCCGCCGCCGACCGCGTCGACGACCTGCTGGCCACGGAGCGGGCGCTGGAACCGCACACGACCGCGCTGGGTGCCTGAGGTGGCGCCAGAGCGCCACCTCAGGCACCCACGGCGGAGTGAAAAGGGGATTGCATGACGGCACCACAGCGCGTGACGGAACTGGCGTCGGTCCAGTTGGCACCGAACCCCGGGCCGATGACCCTCGATGGCACGAACTCGTACGTGCTGCGCGCCGGCGACGGACCGGCCGTGGTCGTCGACCCGGGCCCCGACCACGCCGAGCACCTCGCGGCCCTGGCTGCCCAGCCCGTCGAGCTGATCCTGATCACCCACCAGCACCTGGACCACACCGAAGGCGCCGCTCGGCTACACCAGATGACCGGGGCTCCGGTGCGGGCACCCCGACCGGACGACTGCCATGGCGGAGATTCGGGGCGCGGGATCGAGCCACTACGCGGCGGTGAGCGCATCACGGTCGGCGACCTCGACGTCCAGGTCGTGGCGACCCCCGGCCATACCGCGGATTCGGTGTCGTTCTTCCTGCCCGGCGACGGCCCGTTCGGGTCGGTGCTCACCGGCGACACCGTGCTCGGCCGCGGCAGCACCGTGATCGGCATCCCGGACGGCACGCTGGGGCAGTACCTCGACTCGCTGCGTCGGCTGTCCGAACTCCGTGCGCCGCAACCGGTGTCGTCCGGCGATGGCGCCGCTCCCCGCGGACTGCCGGCGCACGGGCCGGTGCTACCCGATCTCGCCGACGCCTGCCGTCGATACATCGACCACCGCCTGCAGCGCCTGGAGCAGGTGCGGCAGGCGCTCGCCACGCTGGGCCTGTCCGCCGCCGAGGCCCAGTCGGACGACGGCATGGCGGCCGTGCTCGGCGTCGTGTATCCGGACCTCGATCCGGGTGTTCAGGTGGCGGCGGCGTACTCCGTCGCGACCCAACTCGCGCACCTCGCCGCCGAATAGGCCGGTGGCCGCCCGTCCTGTCGCAGACGCGCCGTCCATCCCGCAGACGCGCCGTCCATCCCGCAGACGCGCCCTCCATCCCTCAAACGCGAACGGGTTTCGAGAACGCGTACAAGATCTCGTTCGCAAGCTCGCAATCCGTACGCGTTTGCGGGGCGGCGGGCGGCGGCGGGCGGCGCGAATGCCGGGCGGGCGGCGCACTCGCGGGTCCAGCGCCGCGGACCTGCGCTGCGGCGTCGACGCTGCCACGATGGACCCATGGCCCGGAGAAACGTACCGATCAAGACCC
>JBIQMQ010000184.1:0-3706 GCA_044463185.1 Nakamurella lactea
AACCCCTGACCCCCACACTGCCAGTGTGGTGCGCTACCAGCTGCGCCATAGCCCCATATTCTGGTCGCTCCCCGAGCGGACCGGCCGATTTCGCGAACACCGGGCGCCCCGAAGGGAACTCGCTCAGTTTAGCAACCGCGCCGGACAACCTCCTAATCGGCTGGTCACACTGCCAGGCTCCGCCCGCCCCGCGACGGCTGGGCCGCTGGACAGAATCGGCGCCGGGGCGGGGAACCGCAAGCCTCGCCCCGGCGCCGTATTCGTCGCGCACTCAGTTGCCGGAGGTCTCCGGGGCATCCGACGAGGACGCGTCCTTGGCCGGCAGCATGTTGGCGAGCCAGTTGACGTCGTTCGTCGCCACCGGCACACCGTCCTTCGCCACGGTGGGGGTGCCCGGGCCGCGGCCGACCTTCGCCGCGACCTCCGTCAGCGTCGCCATGTTGGTCTGCGCGTTGGCCTTGGCTGCGCCGACCTCGGCGCCGTCCGCGATCAGCTTCTGCGTTGCGTCGGACACACCGGCGTCGCCCGCCAGGTCCGCCAGCTGCTCGTTGGACAGGTCGCTCGAGCTGTTCTCCTTCGGCTGGTTCTTCGAGTCGTAGATCGCCGTGTGGAACGCCATGAACACGCCGGGCGTCGCACCGTCGTTCTTGGCGACGGCCAGCAGGGCGCCGTACGCCCGCGTCGAGTAGTCACCGGAGTGAGAGGCTCCGTTCAAGAAGTCGACCATGCGGTACTTGACTTCCAACTGGCCCTCGTCGATCGCCTGGGCGATCTGCTGACCGTACTGGTGCTCGAAGTCGCCGCAGATCGGGCAGAGTGCGTCCTCGTAGACGTCCAGCGACAACTCCGGATCGCCGTTGGCGACGGTGATCACGCCGGCGTCGTCGACGGTGGCCACCGACAGCGTCGAACTGCCGTACCCCTCGCCCTGCGTGGCGCTGTTCTTCGAGTACAACACCAGGCCGACCACGATGACGGCGATGATGACGAGGATCGCGACGGCGCCGATGATGAGCTGGGTGCGGTCCCCGCTGCTCTTGCGGGCCGATGCCACCGATACTCGGCCGCCCTTGCCCGGCTTGCCTTTCGGCCCGCCCTTCGGCCCGCCGGACACGATGCCCGGAACCTGGCCTCGGTCGCGTTTCGCCACGTCATGTCCTCCTGTTAGTGCGCCCTCGCGCCTGTCGCACACCGGGTCGGCGCACGAAATCTGTCGCTGCCCGCGTCGCTTACCTCGCCGACGGACCGCGGGCGTCGGTCCTGCCCAATTCTGCCCCAGCGCGCGCAGCGGAGTTGCCGGCGGCAGCGTCGGGTGTGACGCCGTTCTCGGCGAGACGGGCGTCGGGATCGTGGTCGAAAAAGTCCGTGTCGTCGGGCTCCGTGTCGTTGCCACGGTGCGTCACGGCGTCGACCGACAGCGCCGTTCGGGGGCGCACCAGCAGGTACACCGCGAGAACGAGAAGACCCAGGTCGCGCAGAATCTCCTCGGTGTAGCGCGTGTCGCCCGCGGCGACGGCTCCCCCGCCGCCGCTGCATCCGCAATCGATGTTGTAGCCCTTGGCGACGACCCATCCGAGCCCGAACAGGAATCCCAGCATCATCACGGTGCACAGCGCGGCGCCGATCCGGGTCGCCACGCCGAGCAGCAGCAGAAGCCCGGTTGCGATCTCCAGATAGGGCAGCACGGCTGCCACCAGGTCGACCAGAGCGGGCGGCACGAGGTGATACGCCTCGACGGCGACTCGCATCTCGGCAGGCGTCTCAGTGGCCTTCACCCAGCCGAAGCCGAGGAACACAGCCGCGAGCACCAGCCGGGCGCCGAGGCCCACGAAGTCCCACAGTCGCGCCGGACCCGGCAGCGTTAACGAGCGCACAATTGTCACCGTACCGATTCACATGTACAAAACATGGGAAACCGCCGCAAGAACTGTGTCAGCTCTCCGGCGTCGCGCTGATCTGCTCGATGAGGTCGATCACCCAGGCCACCGGCGGCACACCGGAATTCGGATCGGCCGGAGTGCGCAACAGCACGCGGGATCCGATCGGCATGCCCAGCACCGCCGCGAACGGCGACGACGAGTTGAGCGGGAGTGCCTGCGGACCGCTGCCCGCGGTCGGATCGGCGCCCGTCGGGTCCGGCCAACTCTGCTCCGTGTGGGTACCGTCCCAGGAGGTGGCGTAGTACTGCGCCAGTACTTGGCCTTCCGCCGCGGGCTCTCCGGTGCCCGTGGCCACCAGGGTGGCGCCGGGCTGAGCCGGCTCGGGAAGCGTCGCCGGAATGGTGATCGTGGGGAGCGCGCCCAACTCGCCTCCGACCGTCGGCCAGCCGGCCGGAACCTGCTGCGGGGCTGCATCCGCCTGGGCCGCCGCGTCCGCCGGATAGGCGGAGATCACATCCACGACGAAGATCAGGCTGGCTCCGCCGGGGATCGTGTCGCCGCTGCCCTGGGATCCGTATCCGTCCCGCGCCGGGAACGACAACAGCACTCGACTACCCGCCGTGACGCCCTGCAGGCCGATGTCCCAACCCACCACGACCTGGCGTTGCGCGCCGCCGATCTGCGCGGCGAACGGGGCTCCCCGGTCGTAGGAGTTGTCGAACACGTCGCCGCCCCACACCTGCCCGAGGTAGTTCACGATGATCGTGTCGCCAGCCTTCGTGGCGGGGCCGTCTCCCTCGCTGAGGATGATGCGCTGCAGGCTGTCCGGGGCCGGGGTGTCGGGCACCGTAATGGTCGGCTTCTCGCCGAAATCGCCTGTCGCCGTGGGCATCTCGCTGGGATCGACGGGGCTGGCCACGGCGGTGTCCGGCGGATCCTCGGGCGTGGTCGGGGTGTCCGCCGTTGTGGCGGCGTCGCTGTCCGCGGTCGACTCCGTCGATTGCGCCGTCGACGTCGCCTGCGATTCCGTGTCGGTGCCGGTGCCACAGGAGGCGAGGGCCAGAAGTGTCGCCAGGGCGGCGGCGGACAGCGTTAGAGCGCGAGCGCGCATGCAGATCTCACTTTCACCATCTTCGAGCGGAAGGAGCACAGCCCGGGCGTGTCGCGCCGCGGCTCCATCGACGTGCGGTGCACCGGCACCGGCGGGTACGTCAACCAGCCCATTCTGCCAGCACTGCATCGGAGAGCCGCGGCCACAACGGTTTCGCCCACTCGCCGAACGTGCGGTCGGTGAGCGCCACCAGGCCGATCTCGGCCTCCGGGTCGGCCCAGCAGAACGTGCCGGACTGGCCGAAGTGGCCGACGGTCCGCGGCGAATTGCTGCTGCCCGTCCAGTGCGGGTGTTTGTCGCCGCGGATCTCCGGGCCCAGCCCCCAGTCGTTGGGCCGCTGCACGCCGTAGCCGGGCAGCACCCCGTCCAGCCCGGGGAAGGCGACCGCGGTCGCCAGCGCATGGGTTTCGGCCGCCAGCAGTGTCGGCGTCAGCAGCTCCCGGGCGAGGATCGCGATATCCGTGGCGGTGCCCAGGCCGCTGTGCCCGGCGTGGCCCGGCACCGAGGACTGCGTCATACCCAGCGGGCGGGTGACCCCTTCCGCCACGTAGTCGGCGAACGCGAAGCCGGACCGCCGCGCCACGATCTCGCCGAGCGCCTGGTAGCCGCCGTTGGAGTAGATGCGTCGCTGTCCCGGGGCGCCCTGCACCTCGCCGCCCTCGAACGACAGCCCGGACGCGTGCGCCAGCAGGTGCCGAACGGTCGCGCCGGGCGG
>JBIQMQ010000184.1:3806-5218 GCA_044463185.1 Nakamurella lactea
TCTGGTTCCTGCAGCGGTTCCGCGACATGCGCGCTGCCGGTCAGGACATCGCCGGTGAGGCCAGGTTCGTGGATGCGATGGCGCCGCGCGGGGCCCGCATCTTCGACGCCGGGTGCGGGTCTGGACGGACCGGCGGTCCCCTGGCTGCGGCGGGCCACACCGTGGTCGGCATGGACGTCGATCCGGTGCTGATCGACGCCGCTCGCGAGGATTTCCCGGAGGTGACCTGGCTGGTCGGGGATCTGGCGGAACTCGACCCGCGAGATCCGGCGCTCGGCGGGGCGTTCGATGTGGCCGTGGCCGCGGGCAATGTGTTGCCGTTCCTGGCGCCGTCCACCCGCCGGACGGTGCTGGCGAATATCCGGGCGACGCTGAAGCCGGGTGGGCGGGCCGCGGTCGGTTTCGGCGCGGGCCGCGGCTACCCGTTCGACGAGTTCTTCGACGATGCGGCAGCGACCGGCTGGACGGTGGACGTGACGCTGCGCGGCTGGAACGTGCTGCCGTTCGACGCCGAGTCGGATTTCCTGGTCGCGGTGTTGGCGACCTCGGCCCCGGGACGCACTACTGCGGCGACGGGACGCACTGCTGCGGCGACGGCCGTATCGCTCGGCCGGCTGCGCGCCGGGTCCGACCCGATGGGCGGGCATTCGCTGCGGCCGATGCACGGCTGAGGAGTCGAGAATCGCACGCCAGATTCGCGGCGCCCGGCGTTTTCGCAGATCGGTTCGCGCCGGATCGGATCTAGCGTGCAATCCTCGACTTTTCGGCGCTGGGCGACGCCGGCGTCATGCGGAAATCAAGATGCTGCGGCAGGGGAACCGTCCGCTCGGCCTCGAAGCGCAGCTCCCGCGTCACCGAGGTGCCACGCTCGGCTGCCAACCGGGCGGTCTGGTAGTCCCACCACAACCCGTCCAGCGAGTCCTCGCCCTCGCGCAGGTCGGCGACCTCGAAGGCCGGATCGCCGAGGATCGCGCCGCAGCGGTCGAGCTGGCCGGCAGCCAGTGCCGCGCGCGCCTCGAGGAGGCGCAGTCGGCCGTGCTGCCGACGGGCGCCTTTCGCGCCCTCCACGGTCTGCAGCGCCTCGTCGGCCGCGCCGGCCTCGATCAGTGCGGCGACGGCTTCGATCAGCAGCGCCAGGTGCGGCTCGCGGCCGGCGCGCCTGCTGACGGCGAGCGCGTGCCGGTATTCGTCCGCGGCCTCGTCGATCAGCCCGTCCCGTAGCGCAGCCACGGCGAGATTGCGCCTGGCGTAGGCATTGTCGAGGTGCTTGATGGACGTCTTCCAGCTCGTGGCCGCGTCGTCCCAGCGGCCCAGCGTCGCCTGCGCGGTGCCCAGCAGTGCCGCGGCCGCCCAGCCCTTCACGGCCGCCAGTGCGTCCATCACGACCGGGTGCGCGGGCGCCGAACCGAGCA